>JBHHYI010000015.1:0-39936 GCA_046757525.1 bacterium
GGATATCTGGGTATTTGGGGTTCTCCGGCTTGAGGTATTTCTGATTGTCTTGAGCCACAAACCGCTTCACCGTGGTTTCATTGCCGATGAGCGCTACCACGATGTCGCCGTTGTGGGCGCGTTTGGTGGCCCGGACGATGACCAGGTCATCTTCGTAAATGCCGGCGTCGATCATGCTGTCCCCTTGCACCCGCAGCGCAAAATAATCTCCCCTGGAAGGGAGGAGGTACCTGGGCACCGTGAGGTAACGCTCCACGTTTTCTTCCGCCAACAAGGGCGACCCGGCAGCGACCGTACCTACCAGCGGCACGCTGTTTTCACCCGGGTTATCGAGAAAGCCCAGGGATTCTAAAATCCGGATGCCTCGCGCCGCGCCCCCTTCTCGCTTGCCGATGTACCCTTTTTTCTCCAAAGCCGTCAGGTGTTTAAGAACGGCATTTTTCGACCGCACCCCCAACGCATCGGCCAACTCCTGCAAAGTCGGAGGGTACCCGACCTCTTTGACCTTTTGCGCGATGAGCTTCAGAACGTTTTTCTGCTTCTGGGTTAAGGCTTTCATGACATTTCCTTTCTGTTTGTTCTTAAGATCGATCTCACAAATAGGTGAACGAATAGATAAGGTGATTTAATGATCACCTAAAGATAGCAAACGAAATTGCAAAAGTCAAGGATAATTTTGCTTGCAATAGAAGTTTCAAAATGGTATTTTCGATTTTGTTGCATCTAATTTTCACGGCTGCCAATCTGGTACACTCAGGAGGATTCTTAACCATGTCCCTAAAAGCCATTTCAACCACCAGGGCTCCTCAGGCCATCGGGCCTTATTCACAAGCCATTCGGTCAGGCGGTTTTCTATTTATCTCCGGGCAAATTTCTCTCGACCCTGAATCTGGTGAGATCATCTCGGGGGATATTCAAACCCAAACCCAACGCGTCATGGAAAACATCAAAGCCGTAGTGGAGGCCGCCGGCACTTCGCTGGCAGCCATCGTAAAAACCACAATCTATTTGAAAAGCTTGGACGATTTTAGTGCCGTCAATGAGGTGTACGGGAGTTATTTTGCCGAGAATCCGCCTGCCCGCGCCACCGTGGAGGTCTCGGGTCTGCCAAAAGGCGTGGGTGTGGAAATTGAGGCGATTGCAAATGTAAGCCATTGACCGACGTACTTCACCGGCGCAACACCATTCTACGACAAAAAAAGAATCTTAAACGAGTTTAAATCGTATCATAATTAAATTCGAGAATGGGAAAATAGCTCCAATGTTTCAAATCTGTTTTGGTGTCTTTCCCTGTCATGAATCTTTTATTGGTGTTTTCAGGACGGCTTTTATTTTAGCTCTTTGGGAGTAATTTTGCTGATTTCTTGGTTTAAAAATATTGTATTTACTCCTTTTATTTTGTATATTAAATTCTTTTGAATTTTGATATTTAACCTTAAGAACACATTACATGACCTACGTTTTTCGCCTGCTAGGCAAGCGAGCTTATCATTTTTTCTACCATCTGGGGAGCTTTGGGGACTATGTCTGGCAGACGCTCAGAGCGTTGGGCGACGTAAAAACCTATTCCAAACTAGTCGCTCCGCAGATGATGCGAATCGGCATTGAGTCGATTCCTGTGATTGTTTACATTGCTGCGTTTGCGGGCATGGTCACGGCCATTCAGAGCGCTGAGAATTTTACGGATTTTGTTCCTTTATATATTATTGGCCTGGTGGTTGAGAAGGGGGTGCTGCGGGAACTTGCGGCCGTACTCAGCGCGCTGGTTCTGGCCGGACGCGTTGGAGCCGCCATTGCCGCTGAGATCGGGACCATGCGCGTGACCGAACAGATCGATGCGCTGGAAACGCTGGCTTTTAATCCGGTGTCGTATCTGATTGTGCCGCGCGTCATTTCAGGCACCATCATGTTCCCGGTTCTTACGGTGTTTGCAGCGTTGGTCGGCGTGTTTGCAGGGTGGCTGACGGCCATCAGCGTGATGGATGTGACCACGTTTGAATTCTTCAAAGGCGCCAAAATGTTTTTTGTCAACAAAGACGTGATTCTGCCTTTGGCCAAGTCGACGCTTTTTGGTGCAGCCGTGACCATGGTGGCCTGTTATCAAGGATTCACGTCAAAAGGAGGCGCCGAAGGGGTGGGAATTGCTGCTACGAACTCCGCAGTTATTTCTTGCTTGTTGATTTTGTTTTTAGATTTTCTGCTGGCCGCACTCGTACTGTTTTAAACGGAGAGGGAAGCAACTATGTTGTCAAATCAAAATGCCAATGGTTCAAGGATGATCGAAATATACGATTTGCACAAAAGCTTTGAGGACAATGAAGTGCTCAGAGGGGTAAATTTAGCCATCGGCAAAGGCCACACAACCGCAATTATTGGCAGCAGCGGTTGTGGGAAAAGTGTCCTGCTCAAACACATCATGGGTTTAATGAAGCCCGACCGGGGATGCGTTTATCTCACTGGAAGCTGCATTACCAATTTGAGCTACCAGGAATTGAAAACCGTGCGCAAGCAGATGGCCATGGTTTTTCAAGGCGCGGCGCTATTCGATTCCATGACCGTTGCTGAGAATGTTGGCATCGGTTTGTACAATCACACCACTTTTTCCATGAAAGAGATTCGAGAGCGAGTCAGTTACTGCTTGAATCAGGTGGGACTGAGCGGAATAGAGGATTTATCCCCGGCGGAACTGAGCGGCGGCATGAAAAAAAGGGTCGCCATCGCCCGGGCCATCGCCATGGAACCCAAAATTTTGTTGTATGATGAACCGACCACGGGCCTGGACCCCATTCGTGCCAATTCGATAAACGATTTGATCGTGAGTTTGCAAGACAAATTGGATGTTACTTCCGTGGTCGTCACCCATGACATGAACAGTGTAGAACGCGTGGCCGATTGTGTGGCCTTCCTCTACAACGGGGCTATTCACTTTGAGGGGAGCGTCGATGAACTTCAAAATTCAAAAGATGTGGCCCTTCGCAATTTCGTAGAAGGGGTCGACGAGTTAGACAGATTTGCAGCCTAAATACAGGAGACTGATAAATGCGCAAAGTTAGTTCAGAGGTTGCCGCAGGCGTTGCAATCTTTTTGGCCTTTGTAATTTTTGTGACGGGCTATTTGTACCTCAAAGACCTTCCTTTTCGTGGTGGCCGATTCAGAGTAACCGCGCATTTTGCCGACGTCACCGGATTAGAGAAAAGCGATTTCGTGAGTGTCTCCGGCCTCAAAATAGGCAGAGTAAAGAGTTTGCACTTGAAAGGCCTTGAAGTTTTAGCAATTTTAGAATTTAATCCCGGGGTTGAGCTGCCCAGAGATTCCCGGGCTCGCATTAAGAGCATCGGCATGGTTGGGGAGAAATTCATAGACATTATTCCAGGCACCTCCAAAGAGCTGTTGCAAGAAGGTGATGTGATCGAAGGTAGCAATTCTGGTGATATCACAGATTTGAGCACGACCATGGAAGGCTTGATGGGCCAGGCACAACAACTCATCACCCGTCTCACGTCCTTGCTGGACATCGTGTTCGACAATGAAACGCAGAAAAACCTCAAGGAAAGCATCTACCACCTCCGGAACGTGGCAGCGGCTTTAGACAAGAATTCCGACCGTACTGCTGTGCATTTGCAGAATGTTTTGGCCAACTTAGATAGCCTTTCCACTGTTTTTAACGAGTTGTTTGTTGATCGAAGAGAATCGCTAAAGACGTCGCTCGATAACTTTAATCACGCTTCCGCCAGCTTTCAGACCATTACCGACAAACTGGACACTTCTCTCAACAGCATGCAGACCTTGCTGGCCAAAATCGAAAACCAGGACGGGGCGTTGGGCAAAGTGATTGCGAGCGACGATTTGTACAACGACATCAGGCACCTGACCGCTGAATTAGACGATTTGGTGCAAGACTTGAAAAAACGTCCGCAGCGGTATGTCAATTTAGGATTCATCAAGATCTTTTGATGCAGCCTGTCGAGGTCAAAAAAATAGGGCCCAATGTGTTAGCCATCGATTGGGATGACGGCCACAAAAGTGTTTTCGCCATGGATGGGCTCAGGAAAAGCTGCCCGTGTGCTACCTGCCGTGCGGCCAGGGCTTCGCAGCAGAACAGTCCATTGAGGGTACTTTCGGCCAGCGAAACCATTCCCGATGACCTGGAGCTAAGGGAGGCTGAAATCGTTGGCCGTTACGCCATCCAATTTCGTTGGAGCGATGGTCACGATACCGGAATCTACTCTTTCAACTTCTTGAGACAACTTTGTCAGTGTGATTTGTGTAAACCCAAACATTGAGCTTGCCGGCAAAGTCTATTCTGCAAAAACAACCGCCTCTCATCGACGCGGGGTCAGAATTTGTGTTGCTCGTACGGTTCCGGGTGTAACTTATCGGATGACAAAGCGTAAATGACTGGGAGTCAGGCAAACCCGCAAGTGTTCTCATGAAAGCCATTGAAACCGTTCAACTAACCAAAAAATTCAGCCGCGGTAAGATCACCGCCTTGCACGAAGTTTCCATCTCAGTTGACCAAGGCATCATTTTTGGGCTGCTGGGGCCCAACGGCGCCGGCAAAACCACGATGGTTAAAATCTTGCTGGGCATTCTCTTTCCGAATTCCGGATCGGCTAACATTCTGGGACATCCCGTTCACAGATACAGAATCAAAGAAAAGATTGGCTACCTTCCTGAAAACCACCGCTATCCCGATTTTCTTAGAGGCGGGGAATTGCTTGATTATTTGGCTAAATTAGCAGGGGTCAAGAAACACCGTCGGGCTGAAAACAGAGAGCGGCTTTTGAAACTGGTCAATATGGAAAAATGGCAGACGACGAAGTTGAAGAAATATTCCAAAGGCATGTTGCAGCGGCTGGGGTTAGCTCAGGCCATGATGAACGATCCGGAGATTTTGTTCCTCGATGAGCCCACCGATGGGGTGGACCCCATTGGTCGCAAGGAGATTCGAGACATTCTTCAGCGCCTCAAAGACGAGGGCCGGACCATCTTTCTGAACTCACACCTGCTCTCCGAAGTGGAGATGATCTGTGACGAAGTCGCCATTTTGGACAAGGGGAGACTGGTGCAGCGGGGCACGGTTGCAGAGCTCACCGCCGAGACCAAAGTCTACCGGATCGAGACCTCTAAGGTCCCCACTGAAGTGGCAGAAGAGGTAAAATCAAAAGCTATGAAGTTGGAACAACACAATGGGTTTTTGCAGGTCACCGTCTCGAGCATCAAAAAACTCAATGCCATAATCGATGACCTGCGGACAAACAGCATCGAAATAAGAGCGCTGGTGCCGCATAAACACAGCCTGGAAGAAAGCTTCATCGAGATCTTAAAAAAAGACGTCGTAGAGTAAATGAAAACGCTACTCAAAATCTGGGCAATCATAGGCCACACTTTCCGTGAGTCGGTGGCCAAGAAGACCTTCATCGTATTTTTCATTCTTTCCACCTTGACCCACCTGTTTTTTCTATTTGCCATAGACGTCAACCTGGTGAATAGTGCCCAGGCGATGGTGCAGATTTTTGGGCAGAGCGTTGGCAAAAATCAACAGATCGATGTGCACAAGATGATCATTGTCATCGAGTCGTTTGTGGCTGTCTTTTTCGCCTTTGTCGGGGGCATCTTTTTTTCAATATTTGCCACCGCCAGCTTAGTTCCCTCCATGCTTGAAAAGGGCAACATTGAAATCCTGCTGTCCAAGCCACTCTCCAGAACGCAGATTTTCCTGGGCCGGTTTCTCGGGGCGCAGTCCATTATGGTTTTGAATGTTTTATATTTGATTGGCGGCACCTGGCTCATCTTATCCCTGAAGACGAACTTTTGGTATTTTCCTTTTCTGTACTCCATTCCGATGGTCGTCGGAGCTTTTGCCTTGATGTACGCATTCATGGCGTTAGTCGGCCTGCTTACCCGCAGCGCCGGTGTTTCTATTATGGTAGCCTACGCCGCGCTTCTTTTCAGCGCCATATTCACGCCGAATAAGGAAAAGTTCTACGCCCTGCTATCGCAGAAACTTTATCTGGTTTTTGACAGCCTTTACCAGATTCTGCCCAAGACCTACGACTTAGGAGTCATAACATTTTCTCTGGTAAACAACAAATCATTTCCGGGCTGGACCGCCCTGTGGACCTCGGGCATTGCTGGCCTTGTGATGCTTGTGGCTTCCTGTTTTTATTTTTCAAAAAAGGATTATTAAGAATTAGGAGGTGTTTTATGAAGATGAGAAATCTCACGTTGGTTCTCTTGTTGGCATTCTTAGTATGCTTGAACTGTACAGACGAGCAAGCCCAGGGTGTGGTGTCGAAACCGGCTTCTAAAATCAGCGGTCTGGCTTTGATGCCGGTGCACACGAATATCGTGTTCTACACCAATTTTGAAAATCTCAAGCAGACCCCCTTTGGGAATGAGTTAAGAGCAAAGTTTGAAGACCATGTTAATCTCGAAGAGGACGACGCTGACTACCGAGATTTTGTTGAAAAGACAGGGTTTGATTGGAATCGAAATATGCAGGAAATGTGGATCAGCACCATCGCAGTGCAGGAGGGCAAAAGCCAGGGCGGTGCCATCGTCCAGGCAAAATTCAATAAGGACAGAATACTCGATTATCTCCGGACAGAGCATCGGCACAAATTTGAAAAAGATTCCTACAAAGGCTTTGATATTTATGTGTCAAATGATCACGATGAAAATGCCCTGGCATTCTTGAATTCAGAAACGGTGGCGGTCGGCAAACAGCAATGGCTGGAGATGGTCCTCGACCAGAAGAAATCAAGCCGGAAAAACGTCTTGAACAATGCTGAGATGACCGAGCTGGTGAACCGGGTTCCTGAAAACAGCCAAATCTGGGGCGTGTTCAATCTCGAGAAAATTACCGACGAATGGGCCGAGCACATTCGAAAAAGTGGGTCTCATTTCAAAGGTTCAAAATCTCTGGAAAACATCGAATCGTTGATTTTTTACTCACAAGTCGGTCAGAAAGCCAACACCACCGTCGAAGGCAACTTTAGCACCAATGAACAGGCCCAGCTTTTGGCCGACATGTTAAACGGCTTCAAGGCCATGGCCAAGCTCGCCGTCATGGACGACCGGGAGGCGATCGACATGTTGAACGAGATTAAGATCAATGTCGAAGGCGAAAGACTGAAGATCAACGCCAACCTGGATCAAGCCTTCTTTGACAAGTTAGAGAAAAACAAGAAGAAGTTCGGTTCTAAGAACCTGGACTGGATGTAGCTGTTTGTTAGCAGTAGAAAGCAAGGTACTCATAATCAAGAATATGTTGATGGGCTGAAAAGAATTAAACCACGAAGTACACGAGGAGCACGAAGTGGAATCCGTCAACCGCCCATGGGCCTCAACCTAAGCTCTCAAACTGTCATTTCGAGTCAGGCGGCTGCCTGACGAGAAATCTGGTTTGTGCCAAATCAGACCCCTCGACTACGTCCGGCAACTGCCGGACTCCGCTCGGGGTGACAATATGGTGGTTAGACGCCCCTTAAGTTGACGCCTAGGGGCAACCGCCGGCCTGACTTACCTGAAATTAGCCAATGTGTCAGTAGGACTTCTGATTAATTTTAATGTCGAACTTCTGAAGGACGGTGGCATTATCGATTTCTCAAAACAAAAATGTAACCCCCCTACGCCTCCCCTACCAGACTTTCTAATTCGTTGAGCAGAGAGGTAACGACTTTAAACCCTCCTTGCCAGAAATCTGCTTGGTTCATGTCCATGTTCATGGCTTGCAGCAGGTCTGCGGGCCAATTGGAATCGCCTGCGGCTAACAACTGGCGATAGCGGGGAATGAAGGCCTGACCCTCTTCTTCGTAGCGGTTGAACAGGGCCAGGACCAGCAAGGCGCCAAAGGTGTAGGCGTAGCAGTAGAAGCGCGTGTGAATGAAGTGAGGAATCACGGCCCAGAACCACTTTTCCTCAGGGAGAAAATCGACCGAGTCGCCGTAGAGCGCTTCCCGGCGTTTCAGCCACATCTGGCAGAGCTCTTCTGCGCTGAGACGCCGTTTGCCCCCTTCGAGATGGGCATCCAGCTCGAAATAAGTGTACATGGTCTGCCGGAAAATGGTGCCAAAATAGTCCTCGAGCTTGGAAGCGATGATTTGCTTGCGGGTCTCCGGTTCTTTCTCTTCGGCCAGAAGCTTGCGCGTGAGCAGCATTTCCGCAAACACAGAGGCGGTTTCTGCCAGCACCAGAGGCGGGTGGTAGGTGAGGAGCGATTGCTGCTCGCCAGCCAGAACATCGTGCAGGGCGTGGCCAAGCTCATGGGCCAGGGTGTAAACGCTGTTCAAGTCATCCACGTAGTTCATGAGAACGTACGGGTGCAACGAAGGTACGATGCCGTAACAAAACGCGCCGCCGCGTTTGCCCGGCCGGATTTCCGCGTCGATCCAATGCTCGCTAAACGCGCGTTCAATTATCTTTCCGAATTCAACAGAAAACTCGTGGAAACTGTCCAAAACCAGGGCCTTGCCTTCCTCAAATGGCACCACCCGTTTCGATTTGGAAATGGGCGCGTACAGGTCGCTGCCACGCAGTTTGGGGATGCCCAGCAGCTTTGCTTTGAGGTGACAATAGCGCTGCACCAGCGGGTAGTGCTCGGCAGTCACTTGCATCATGGTGTCGACCACGGCTTGCGGCACTTTGTTGCGCAGGTAGGTCGGCTGGATGGGACTCTGGTAGCTGCGCAACTCCATTTCAACGGCGTGGTCTTTGATCAGGTTGCCGAAAATGTTGGTGAAGATCAGAGCGTTGTCGCCGTATTTGCCGTCGTGCGCGGCTTTGGCGCGTTTGCGCAGGTCGGCATCCGGGTGGCGTGCCAGTTCGCGGATCTCACTCTGGGTCAGGGTCCTGGTTTCGCCGTCGATCTCGAGCTGCCAGTCAAACGTGGCGGTGAATTCGTCAAACAGGTTCACGAAGGCGGTTTTGCCGCTGAGATTTTTGTGGTTGATGATCTGCTCTTCCCTTTCGTTGAGCATGTACGGCGTGAACACCCGCAGCGACTCGAGGTAGTTTTTGTAGTGGCCGAGTTTGTCGTCAGCGTAAAACTCAGCTATTCTGGAGTCTGAAATCTTCTGGATTTCCAGGGCGAAGAACAACGTGCTGTTTTCGATGCGAGTCATGGCATCCTGCACGCGGGCCAGCAGTGCCTTGTAGGTTTCCGATCGGCCATCGCCGGCAAAAATCAGAGCGGACATGGCGTAAGGTCGGTAGATTCTCTCTAACAGCGATTCGTAATCTTTGAGGGCCGCCAGCAGGCGATCCAGGGGGCAGCTTTCGTCTGCAATCTTGCCGTAATACTTATCGTTGAATTTCTCGCCGTGCTTGATGGCGCTGTCAATGTCGGCACCGATTTGTGGATCGGCGTCCGATGTGTAGAGCTCCTGCAGATTCCAGACGATTCCTTTAGCCTTCTCCATATTGACTCCAGTTAAATGAGTTTGTTACCCCGAACCGTTCACAAACCGCAAAGACGCGGTGGTTAAATATTAGGAGTTTAGTGAGAACAATGCACTTTAACTTCAACCTGTGTTTTTCAGTTCCAGGGAACCGTGGCTATTTTCGCCCTGAGGGCAAGGCTGATCGATGTTGCCAGAATGGCAGCTTCAGGTTTGTCAACTTTTCTCACTTATTTGGACGCCTGACATATTGTGTGCCCTGGAGTGCCGGTCCTCGGTTTTTACTAATGATTTAATTTTAAACATCTTAGGTAAACAAAATGGCCTGGCATGCATTTTGATTCATCTCTGGCAACGCCACTGTCGTCGTTGGCACCATTGCTCAAAGGAGACGGTTGCGTACAGCGTCGAATGAAATTGGTTACAACGGATTTTTAGGCCCTGAGACAACGCAGCATCAGGTGATCTCAGGCCATAAACTAAAGGAGGACAAAATGTTTCGCACGGCATTTTTTTACGACAGCTTTGGCGACTTTGTGGCAAGCCAGGGCAAACTGTACACTTTGGTGGGCGTTGGTTTGATTCTGTCGGCGATCGTGATTTTCATCATGCCGGAAATCATTGCCTACCTGATTTCCGCCATCCTGATTTGGCTCGGTGTACTTTTGGTCACAATCGCCTTCAGATTAAGAAAACTGCGGAGACAAACCGATAGAAGATTTGACAGGACCTGGGAACTTTTTGACCTTTAAAGTCCTTGTACAAATGAAGGAGATGAATGCACATGACTTTTGATAAGCTGACACTAAAAGCACAGGAAGCGTTGGCCAGGGCGCAGCAGTTGGCGTCTGAAAGCGGGCAGCAGCAAATCGAAGTAGAACACTTGCTGAAAGCCATGCTCCAGGACTCTGAGAGTGTGCCTGCGGCGATTTTGAAGAAACTCGGATCTAATTTGGATCTTGTCCTGAGCCGTCTGGACGAAGAAATCCAAAAACTTCCCAGGGTCTCTGGCGCCGGCGCGGTGGGCCAAATGTACGTTTCGAATCGGGTGAACGCGGTACTCAATGCGGCCCTGGATGAAATGCGTCAGCTCAAGGACGAATACGTCAGCACCGAGCATTTGCTCATCGCCATCGCCAATGAAAAAACCGGCGCCGCTGCGGACATTTTGAAGCAGCAGGGTGTTTCACGGGACAATATTTACAAGGTTCTGAAACAGATTCGCGGAAGCCAGCGAGTAACGGATCAGAGCCCGGAAGAAAAATACCAGGCTCTTGAGCGCTACGGTCGAGACTTGACAGAGCTGGCCCGGAGAGGCAAGCTGGATCCCGTCATCGGTCGTGATGAGGAGATCAGGCGGGCGATTCAGGTGCTTTCGCGCCGCACAAAAAATAATCCGGTACTGGTGGGCGATCCCGGAGTTGGCAAGACGGCTATTGTGGAAGGCATTGCCCAACGCATTGCCAACGGCGATGTGCCGGACTCACTGAAGAACAAAAGAGTGGTGCAGCTCGAAATGGGAACCCTGATCGCCGGCGCCAAATACCGCGGCGAATTTGAAGAGCGTTTGAAAGCTGTGTTAAGGGAAATTGAGCAGGCGGAAGGACGCATAATCGTATTTATTGACGAGCTGCACACCATGGTCGGTGCCGGGGCAGCCGAAGGGGCTGTGGACGCCGCCAACATGCTTAAACCCATGTTGGCCCGCGGTGAGCTGCGCATGATCGGTGCCACCACGCTGGACGAATACCGCAAGTACATCGAAAAGGACAAAGCGCTGGAGCGGCGTTTTCAGACCGTGCTGGTCGATGAGCCCTCGGTGGAAGACACGATTTCCATTCTGCGGGGACTCAAGGAGCGCTACGAAGTGCACCACGGCGTGCGCATCGCCGATGCGGCCATTGTTTCCGCGGCCACCCTTTCGCACCGCTACATTCCCGAGCGCTTTTTGCCGGACAAGGCCATCGATCTCATCGACGAGGCTGCGGCCAAATTGCGCACCGAAATCGACTCTATGCCGGAGGAAATCGATGAAATCGAGCGCCGCATCAAGCAGCTCGAAATCGAGCAACTGGCCTTGAAAAAAGAAAAGGACCCGGCCTCCAAAGAGCGGCTGCAGAAATTGAAGGAAGAACTCAGCAACCTGAAAGAAAATTCATCCCAGTTGAGGGCGCGTTGGCAAGTGGAAAAAGACACCATCAAGCAAATCCGCACCGTCAAGGGTGAAATCGAACAAGCCAAGCAGGTAGCGGAAAAGGCCGAGCGCGATGGCGATTTTAACAAAGCTGCCGAGCTGCGCTACGGCAAGCTCGTTGAATTAGAAAAGCAGTTGCAAACGTTGAATGACAAGCTGGAGGAACTGCATCAGAACGGCTCTCTCCTAAAGGAGGTGGTTGCGGACGAAGACATTGCTGAAATCGTGTCCCGCTGGACCGGAATTCCGGTGTCAAGGATGCTGGAGAGCGAACGCGAGAAAATCCTACACATGGCCGATCGGCTCAGGGAGCGCGTTGTGGGCCAGGACGAGGCGATCGAGGCGGTGTCGTTTGCCGTGCTGCGGGCACGTTCAGGATTGAGCGAGGAGAATCGCCCCATCGGCTCCTTTGTTTTCCTGGGGCCCACTGGAGTCGGCAAAACCGAGCTGGCGCGGGCGCTGGCTGAATTCATGTTCGACGATGAAAACGCTATGGTGCGCCTGGACATGTCCGAGTATATGGAGCAGTTCAATGTGTCTCGGCTCATTGGCGCGCCGCCGGGATATGTGGGCCACGAGGAAGGCGGACAGCTCACCGAGGCCGTGCGTCGACGTCCCTATTCGGTCATTCTGCTGGATGAAATCGAAAAGGCCCATCCGGAAGTGTTCAACATTTTGCTTCAAGTTTTGGACGATGGACGGCTTACCGACAGCAAGGGGCATGTGGTCAACTTCAAGAATACCATCATAATCATGACCTCCAACCTGGGCGCGGATTTGATCATGGAACGCTTTAAGAATATCACCGACGAGAATCGGGAGAAAATATATTCTGAAATTCGAGAGCGCGTTTTGCTCATGATGCAGAAACAGATGCGGCCGGAGTTTCTCAATCGTATCGATGAAGTCATCGTATTTCAGCCGTTGACGCGCGAACATCTTCATGCAATCGTCGATATCCAATTTAATCGCATGATTCGTTCGGCACTTAAGCGTCAAGGCCTGGACGCCGAGCTCTCCGAAGCTGCCACGGACTACCTCACCGCCCAGGGTTACGACCCGGTGTTCGGCGCCAGGCCGTTGAAACGCGTCATGCAGCGGCAGATCATCAACCAAATGGCTACCATGATATTAGCCGGCGAGCTCAAAAAGGGGGATAGGATTCGAATAGATGCACGGGATGAGAAACTTCTTTTTGAAAAGATGGTACAAACCAGGGAAGAGGACGTCGCGGGAGAATGAATTCCTTACTGATAGTTTCAGGACACCTCTGTGTTCATCCACCCGAAGAGCCCCGTTCTGAGCGTGGCCGAAAGATTCTGTTTGGAACGAACATGAGGAGGTGGTGCCAGAAGTTAGAAGCGCTAAAACAAAGCGGGGCTTAAGTCAGTCTATTATTGTCAGGGTCTGTATCGATAAAAGAGCTTCATGCTCAGTGTAGTCCAGGCACGAAGCCAACCACTAATCTCATAATATACGGAGGAACAAAAAATGAAAAAGCTTACCAAACTGCAAATCGTCGTGGTGCTGATGGCCGGCATACTCATCGGCGGGTTGGCCGTAAGCCAGTTGGATTGGCTGCCAAAGACCCGTGCTGAAAATACGACGCCTGAAGTCGTAAATACCCCAAAGCCTACCTACGATACCAACGTCATCCGAGATCTGAACAACGCGTTCATTGACATCGCCGCCAAGGCTAACAAAAGCGTTGTCACCATTTTTACCGATAAAGTCATAAAAGCCTCGCAACAGACTCAGAACCCTTTTGCCAACGACCCGTTTCGGGAGTTTTTCGGTGACGATTTTTTTGGCCGCTTCTTTTCTCCCCGGTTGCCTCAGGGTGACCGCCACTTGCGCGGCATGGGATCGGGGGTCATCGTCAGCGCTGACGGCTACATCTTGACCAACAATCACGTTGTTCAAGATGCCGATAAGGTGCAGGTCATGTTGTTTGGCGGCAAAAAAATCGATGCCAAGGTCATCGGCGCAGACGCCAAGACGGATATAGCCGTGATTAAAGTAGATGGTGACCATCTGACGCCAATGGAACTGGGGGATTCAGACCAGTTGCACACCGGCGAGTGGGTGATGGCCATCGGCAGCCCTCTCAGCGAGAACCTGGCCCACACGGTTACGGCTGGCATCGTCAGCGCCAAAGGCCGTTCCAACGTCGGCTTAGCTGATTACGAAGATTTCATCCAAACCGACGCGGCCATCAATCCCGGCAACTCAGGCGGAGCCTTGTTGAATCTGGATGGCAAATTGGTTGGCATCAACGCTGCCATCGCCACGCAATCTGGTGGATTTCAGGGCATCGGGTTTGCAGTGCCGATCAACATGGCACGGATGGTCATGGATGCGCTGATCAAACATGGCAAAGTGGTGCGTGGCTGGTTAGGCGTCTACATTCAGAATGTGGATGAATCGATGGCGCATGCCATGGGTTTGACCGCTAACAAGGGGGCTCTGATTTCGGACGTGGTCAAAGATGGCCCTGCCGCCAAAGCCGGCGTGAAAGTGGGAGACGTCATTTTAAAACTGGATGGAAAACCGGTGAAGAATAGCACTCAACTGCGAAATCACATCGCCAGACTTGCTCCGGGCACAGAGGTAAGTCTGACCGTCAACCGCGACGGTAAAGAAAAAACCATCGCGGTCACCCTGGGCGAATTGCCGGAAAAAACGCCCGCACCAGAGGTCAGAAAGACGATGGTCGACAAGTTAGGATTTAGCGTACAAGCGCTGGACAATCAGTTGGCAAATCAGTTTGGATTAGACCCCAACGACCGAGGTGTGGTCATTACACAGATCAATCGGGGCAGCCAGGCGTTTGCTGCTGGTTTGAGACAAGGCGATCTCATCAAAGAAGTGAATCGTCGAAGAGTTGCCACGGTCAGAGAATTTTCAGATATCGTCTCCAAGGTGAAGTCCGGCGACACCATCTTGATCTACGCCAAGCGGCAGTCGAACCGATTCTTTGTAGCTTTTGAAGTCAAATAAGCTGACCCCAACGCAATCAAGGGTAAGAGGCTGGGTGCCTCTTACCCTGTTCCTAATCTTGAATTGACACAGGAGTGTGACAAGTGCCATGCGCAATATTTTTAAACATATTTGTACGGCCAATCGGGAGGTGTCGCCTGAGGTGCTCGAGAGCGTGCTGGAGTTGGCGATCGAGTTGGCCCGGGAAGGTCGCGAAGGGCAGAAGATCGGCACTTTGTTTACGGTTGGAGATGAGGAACATGTTCTGAAGTATTCCAGACCCCTCATTCTGGATCCGCTTTATGGCCATCCTTCGATATTGAAAAGAATCGACAATGCCGACATGCGCGAAACCACTAAAGAACTGGCTCAACTGGATGGCGCATTTGTGGTTTCCAAGGATGGCGTAATCCTTTCGGCGGCGCGTTACCTCGAGGCCCCGGGCGAAGGTGTTGAGTTGCCCCTGGGGCTGGGCGCGCGCCACATGGCGGCAGCCGCCATGAGCAAACACACCGCAGCCCTGGTCATTGTTGTTTCAACCAGCTCCATCGTAAGGGTGTTCGACGACGGGGAGATTGTCGGTGAGATCCTGCCGGAGCTGTGGCTGATGAGTCGCTCGAGCTTCTACATCGAACAGCCGCAAATCGTTGAAAACCGAAAGGAAAAAATCACCGTCGTCACCAAGGAGTCTAATTAAATGCGATCCTCCCTTAGCAAATGATTTCCTCCTGCGGTGTTGGAACATAAACCTGTTTCACGGCTCCCATAATCTTCTTGATGATTTTTAGATTCGGTCTGCCTGGTCGTCCATGCCCAAACAGCTCCCGGGCAATTCTTCTGGGCTGCAAATAAAAGCTGCGGTAAGCCTTCCGGCACAACGATTCCACCGCTTCAGGTGGCAACTGGTCCCCCTGGAACACCGCGTGCAAACCGTCGTACAGATTCCAATCCCGGGTTAGCAGCCGGTTCTTGAGTTCATACCAGGTGTCGGTGCCCGGGTAGGGGGTCAGGATGGAGAATTGCGCCGTGCCGGGATTGAGGGCCTTGGCATAAGCGATGGTTTCCAGGATTTCTGCTTCGGTTTCAGAGGGTTCGCCCAGGATGAGACCGCCAAAGGTTTCGATGCCGTTGAGGCGCAGCAACTTAACCGCCTCTTCACTGACCGTTGGCGAGGCTTTGCCGCCTTTGAGATAAGCCTTCAGCAGGCGCTTGTGCGGACTCTCGATGCCCAGAAACATGGTGTGCACGCCCGCCTCGGCCATTTTCTCGGCTGTCTCAGGATGGTTGATGAGATGGTCGGCGCGTCCCATGACCCACAGCTTCACGTTCAGGCGCCGTTTGATGATCTCCTCACAAAAATTCAGCAGGCGCTCGGCGTCAAAGTTGATGATATCGTCCACAATGCGGATGTGGGTGCTGCCAAATTCATTCACCAGGTATTCCATCTCATCCACCGCATTTCTGACCGACCGTATGCGAAATCTTCGACCCGCAAGCAGCTTAACATCGCAGAATTTGCACCCATAGGGACAGCCGCGGGTTGTGACCACCGTAGGCACCACATGGTTGTCCACCCCCATATTCTTGTAAGGCAGATCCTCGCTTTCTCGCAATGGGTAAGGCAGGCTGTCCAGGTCCCAGATGAACGGACGGCTTGGATTGTGTACGATGTGCCCGCTGTTGCGATCAATCCAGGAAATGCCTTGCACTTTAGCAGGATCGAACTTGCCGTTGTACTTTAATCCTTCTAACAATTCAACGGCCGTGACTTCACCTTCGGAGCGAACTACGTAGTCTACAACCCCTGAACTCAGCGTCTCTTCGGCGCTGCTGGTGGGATGAGGCCCGCCCATGATGACGATCTTGCCGGCCTCTTTTGCGGCGCAGGCAATCCTCAAACCCGGTTTGAATTGTATGGTCGTGCAGGTGATGCCAACAACATCAGCATCGGTAAAATCAGGTATTTTTTCCCGGTCCTCGGAGAGGTCGAATTTTACGTCGTGGCCTGCTTGTTTCAAAACAGCACCGACATACAACAACCCCAGCGGAGGAACACGTATACCCACATTTTCGTAAACAAACCCTCGGTAGGGGGTAACTAAAAGAACGTTCATTTGTTTTCACCTCCTTCAAGTACCCTCAGATTGGTTGTGCCCAATCTTGGAGGTATCATGACCGGTTTTCGGTCGTCTTGTAATAACGGCGGCGGTAGTTCGAGTTTTATGGGTGAAATTGTACAACCAGTCGTGGCATAAAATGGAGCAGTGTTTTATTTAAGAGGACATCATCTTGCAGTCAGTTTGCTCGTGTTTGTTTCTTTATTGTAAAATTTTATTCTTCTAAACATTTGAGGCTTTCAAAAAATTCCAAAGAATCAACCTTGGCCAGAGCGGAGCGCCGTATTTGGGTTTGAATGCCTGTCCAAATTCTTCTTGATTTTGTTAAGGGAACTCTTTATCATGGGTGTAGGATTGATTATTTACAAAAATTGAAGCAGGAGAATTCTGATGCAAAAAGCGAAACTACCAAGACGTGAATTTCTCGAAAAAATGTTTGCTGGTATGGCCGGCGCCTCTACCCTGGCTGCATTTGTGCCCATTCAGTCGGCTTTTGCAAACCAGCTCTCAGAAGTAAAGATTGGTGCGAACTCATTTGCTGAAATGCGCGATGAGTATTTGCTCTCGCCACAGGTCACTTACTTCAATCACGGCTCCATTGGTACCATGCCCAAAATGGTGCATGAAGCGCACAAGGGGTACCTCGAACTTTGCGAGTCCAACCCCTGGCTTTACATGTGGGGCGGTCCGTGGAAAGAGGCCCTCGCCAGTACGCGTGCAAAAGCGGCTAAATTCATGGGATGTGACGCAGACGAAATCGCATTCACACACAACACTACCGAGGGTTTCAATCTGCTGGCCAATGGCCTGCCCCTGGGAAATGGCGATGAGGTGGTCTTCAGCACCTTGAATCACGCTGGAGCCAGCCAGTGCTGGTTTCATTACGCACAAACCAGGGGCTATTTGGTGAATAAGTTTGATTTCCCTATCAGAGAAGTTCCAGGCCTGTCCAGGGAAGATGTGGTCGCAATCTACGCAAAGAACATTTCAGAAAACACGCGCGTGCTGGTTTTCCCGCATGTCGACAATTTGGTGGGCCTGCGGCATCCGGTGCGGGAGCTGGCGGCCATGGCCCACAGCAAAGGGGTCCAATACGTCGCCGTCGACGGGGCGCAGGCGGTGGGAATGATTGCGGTTAACGTGCAGGAACTGGGAGTGGATTTCTACGCCACCAGTCCGCACAAGTGGTTACAGGCACCTAAAGGCACCGGGTTGCTCTACTTGCGCAAAAAAGCCCAGGCGCAGCTTAGCCCCATGTGGGTGACCTGGGGACAGGCGAAGTGGAAAGGCACCGTGCGCGTATTTGAGGATTACGGCACGCGCAACCTCCCTGAAGTTCTGGCGCTGGGAGATGCCATCGATTTTCAGGCGCGATTGGGGCCGGAAGCCACTGAGAAAAGACGCCAAACTCTCTGGCGACATTTCTACAACGCTGTGGATGGCAACCCCGGGATCGCCTGGCGATCGCCCACAAGCTGGGATCTGGCCACTTCGATTTATACGATTGAGGTTGAAGGCAAAGACAGCCAGGATCTCTTTGAGAAACTGTACCAGAGCCAGGGCTACGTATTTCGAGCCTTTCACGCACCGCAATGGAACACCCTGAGAATTTCGCCGAACATCTACAACACCCCCGAAGAAATAGATCGATTTGTGAAACTGCTGGGCTAAACAGATTGTTCATCGTCGCACCTTGGCGGGGCAGTGTTTTGGCGTTATTAGCCGTGGAAAGGATGTGCAATGAAAAACTACCAAAGATTGCTTTTAGTGGTCGTCGGATTGTTTGCCGCAAGTGATGTAGGAGCGCAGCCCGGCTTCACGAAGCAAACGATTTCCTTCCAGACCGCAGATGGCTTCACCATTCAAGCGACCCTGGGTTTACCCGCAACCACCAAAGAGAGATTACCTGCGGTAATCCTCATTCATCAGGGAGGTTCTGACAGAACTGAGTGGACGCCTTTTTTTAGCAAATTGCAAAAAGAGAACTATGTTGTTCTGGCTTACGACGTGAGAGGCCACGGCGCGTCGGACAAAGTGAAGAGCGTCTACGCCCTGTTCGATGACCCGAAGCAGGCCCCGCTGGACTTGCGCGCCGCCCTGCAATATTTGCGTTCTCTGAGCCAGGTGGACAGCCAGAGAATCGGAGTGGTGGGCGCATCAATTGGGGCCAATTTGGCTTGCGTTGCCAGCTCCGAGATGGGGGTCAAGACCGCTGTGGCGATGTCTGGTAAGACCTCGGCGGTGTTCAATTTGGCCGGCAAGAAATTGTTGAAGCTGCACTCGATATTCTACATTGCTTCCGCTGGTGACCAGGGCGGTAAGCGGGCTCAATGGGCGCGGGAGCTGTACGAGAAAACTCAAAAGCCGCACAAAATAGAGATTGTTAAAAACTCCTCCGCTCACGGCGTGAGCATTTTTGACGACGCCCCCGACTTAGCGAATCAAATATTGGCCTGGCTGCGGAATACTCTGTAAGCGCTTTGAATTAAAAGAAACTAATTTATTGCCTTGTAAGTAATAAGCTGTGAAGGGAGTTTGAATTCCGCAGAAGGATTTGAGTAAGCTAAGCAATTGAGGAGGTTCTCATATATGAATGCAATCAAGACAGCGTTTTTGATGGCCATTCTAACCGTTCTCTTAGTGTTTATCGGCAACGTTATCGGAGGGCCCAACGGAGCCGTTTTTGCCTTCCTTTTGGCTGGCGGCATGAACTTTTTTAGCTACTGGTATTCCGACAAATTGGTGCTGGCCACCTATCGTGCCCGGCAGGTGAGCGAGGCCGAAGCCCCGCAACTGCACAGCATGGTGCGGCGCCTGTCCCAGAGTGCGGGGCTGCCCATGCCCAAAGTGTACCTGATTCCTTCCGAAACACCCAACGCCTTCGCCACCGGTCGCGACCCGTATCATGCGGCGGTGGCGGTAACCGAGGGGATTATGCGCACCTTGAGTCCCGACGAGTTGGAAGGTGTTTTAGGACATGAATTAGCTCATGTCAAGCATCGCGACATTTTGATTGGCTCGGTGGCTGCGACCTTCGCGGGCGCCATCAGCATGCTGGCATTTATCGGGCGTTTTGCCTACTTTTTCGGCGATGATGAGGAGGGCAACCCGCTGGCTGGACTGCTCATGCTGATTGTGGCGCCCATTGCTGCCATGCTGGTGCAAATGGCTATCTCGCGCTCACGGGAATTTGCTGCTGATCGCACCGGGGCAACCATCTCGCACAAACCGCTTTCTCTTGCTTCCGCCCTGGAGAACCTGGAACGCGGCGTGGAAAGGATCCCCATGCGCGCACATCCCAGTTCAGCACACATGTTCATTGTAAATCCGTTGCGTGGCGGCGGCATGGCTTCTTTGTTTTCAACACACCCACCGATTGAGGAAAGAGTAAAGCGACTAAGAGAAATGGCTGTAAATTAGGGTTAGGCTCGAATTAGCGTTTGTTAAAATAAGAATTTATCCTTAATATTGAGGGTGTATTGAATGCACCCTCTTTTTATTCTGCATAATGGAGAAGTGACATGAACGGAACGAGGCGCAAGCCTTCGAACAAAATCTCCAAGAAGAAACTCAACTTTTCGCTCTGGTACATCCTCTTGGCCTTTTTGGTGATGTATTTCATCCAGAGTTTTTTGATCCAGCAAAACGTTGAAAGAATTCCTTACAGCGAATTTAGACAGCTTCTGAAAGACGGTCGAGTCAAGCAGTGCACCATTGCCACGGACAAAATCTTTGGCGTCATGTTGTTGGACGAATCCACAACCGGGGAGTCGGAAAAACAAGCCTCTAACAGATTTCTATTTGGCAGTCAAAAAAATACATTAGCAGAGAACGAACGGTTTTTTGAAACCATTAAAGTTGAAGACCCGGACTTAGTGGACGATCTCATTGCCCAAAACATAAAATTCAACGGCAAAACGGATGACGGCTGGTGGCAGGGTTTGCTGTTTTACTGGATTTTACCCATTGCAATCTTATTCGCGATTTGGGGATTTGCCTTTCGGCGGATGAATCCGCAAGGGGGGCTCATGTCCATCGGCAAGAGCAAAGCCAAGATTTACGTTGAAGGCAAGACGAAAGTCAGCTTCAAAGATGTAGCCGGAATTGACGAGGCCGTCGAGGAAGTGAAAGAGGTGGTGGAGTATTTGAGAAGTCCGAACAAATTCAAAAACCTCGGTGGTCAGATTCCCAAAGGCGTGCTTTTGGTAGGCCCCCCTGGCACCGGGAAAACCCTTTTGGCCAGGGCCGTGGCCGGGGAGGCCAGCGTGCCGTTCTTCAGTCTTTCCGGTTCTGACTTTGTGGAGATGTTTGTGGGGGTGGGCGCCGCCCGCGTGCGCGACTTGTTTCAACAAGCAGCGCAGCACGCGCCCTGCATTGTTTTTATCGATGAGTTGGATGCTTTAGGGAAAGCACGCGGCATGAACCCGCTGGCGGGACACGATGAACGCGAACAGACCCTGAACCAGCTCTTGGTGGAGATGGACGGCTTCGATCCCAACAGCGGCGTCATCATCATGGCGGCGACCAACCGGCCTGAGATTCTCGACCTGGCCCTGCTGCGGCCGGGCAGATTTGATCGCCACATCGTCGTCGATCGGCCGGACATTAACGGTCGCGAGGCGATCTTGAAGGTGCACTCTCGCAAGGTGAAGCTGGCACCTGATGTGGATTTGCGGGTGATTGCGGCCAGGACGCCCGGCTTTGTTGGGGCTGATCTGGCCAACGTGGTCAACGAAGCGGCTCTGCTGGCCGCCCGGGCGTCCAAGAAGCACATCATGCTGCCAGACCTGGAAGAGGCTATCGACCGAGTGGTAGCCGGTTTGGAGAAAAAGAGCCGTGTGCTCAACAAGAAGGAAAAGGAAATCGTGGCCTACCACGAGGCAGGCCATGCCGTTGTGGCTGGCAGTCTTTCCAATGTGGATCCGGTGCACAGAGTGTCCATCATTCCGCGCGGTGTGGCTGCTTTGGGGTACACCCTGCAACTGCCCACCGAAGACCGCTACCTGATGACCAAAAGCGAACTGCTCAATCGACTCAAAGTCTTGTTGGGCGGCAGAGTCGCCGAGGAAATCATCTTCAAAGAAATCTCTACCGGTGCGCAAAATGATCTGGAGCGGGCCACCGCTTCTGCTCGCAGCATGGTGACTGAATACGGCATGAGCGAAAAGTTGGGACCCCTCTCCTATGCCAAGGAGAAAAAGCCGATGTTTTTGGGGGTCGACCTGGGCGGTGGTGGCGCTTACAGCGAAAAAATTGCCGCTGAGATCGACGAAGAAACTCGGAAAATCGTTGAGACTGCCTACGAAGCCGTAAAAAAACTTCTGTTGACCAAGAAGAGCAAACTTCAAGCCCTGGCGAAAATGCTGCTGCAAAACGAAGTTGTCGAGGGAGAGGAATTGGACAGCCTCTTGAACAGTACCTCAAGAAAGAGGAAGAAAAAGGATTGAGGGATTGGGCAATTGTTAAAATAAATTCAAATCCCGGTTGCCTGTATTTCCTTGCATTATTGTTGGCAAATAACCATATTCAGCTTGATTCAAAGGAATGCATTTACTAACCTAAAGTTTAGGAGAAACATTCATGGCACAACAAGATCAAGAAAGGGAAAATGTTCTAAGAATTGCCGGCGACAATGATGTGAAGTTCATCCGCTTGTGGTTTACCGATATCTTAGGCATTCTAAAAAGCTTCGCAATTACCATTAAGGAACTGGAAACGGCTTTGGAGGAAGGGGTTGGATTTGACGGTTCTTCAATCGAGGGGTTTGTCCGCATCGACGAAAGCGATATGATGGCTATGCCAGACCCCACTACGTTCAAGATTTTGCCCTGGCGGCACAGCGAGAATGGTACCGTTGCCCGGATGTTTTGCGATATTGAGACGCCGGAAGGCAGCCCCTATGAAGGCGATCCCCGTTGGGTGTTGAAACAAAACTTAAAACGTGTGGAAGCCCTGGGCTATACGTTTTATGTGGGACCGGAGTTGGAATATTTCTATTTTCGCAGCCCCAAAGGCCAACCGGAAATTTTAGACAACGGCGGCTATTTTGATTTGACCCCGCTGGATGTGGCCAGCGACTTCCGCAAACAAACGGTCGCTGCGCTTGAATCGCTGGGAATCGATGTGGAAACCAGTCACCATGAAGTGGGACCCAGTCAGCACGAGATCGACTTGCGCTACGCCGATGCCTTGACCATGGCCGATAATGCGATGACCTACCGGCTGGTGGTGAAGGAGGTCGCTTTGCGAAACGATATCTACGCTACTTTTATGCCCAAGCCGCTCTTCGGTCAAAATGGCAGCGGCATGCATACGCACATGTCGCTCTTTGAAGGCGAGAGGAATGCGTTTTTCGACGCCAAAGACAAGTATCATCTCTCCGACGTGGCCAAAAAATATATCGCCGGTCTCATCAAACACGCGCCCGAATTCACTCTGATTACCAATCAGTGGGTTAATTCCTACAAACGCCTGGTGCCCGGCTATGAGGCGCCAATCTACACCACCTGGGCCGTACGCAACCGCTCAGACATGGTCCGCGTGCCGGCTTACAAGCTGGGCAAGGAAAAAGCGACCAGAATAGAACTGCGTTCCCCCGACCCGGCGTGCAACCCCTATTTGGCCTTCAGCGCCATGTTGGCCGCTGGTTTGGAAGGCATCGAAAATAACTACGCGCCAATCGAGCCAGTTGAACGCAACGTCTACCAGTTAAGCGAAGAACAGAGAAAAGAACTGGGCATAAATACGCTGCCATCAGACCTCTATGAAGCGATCAAGGCCATGGAGTCCAGCGAAATTCTGAGGAAGGCGCTGGGAGAACATGTTTTTTACACGCTTTTGGAAAACAAGAGGATCGAATGGAGGGATTACCGCGCGCAGTTAACCGAATGGGAAATGCAACATTATTTTCCAATTTTGTAGTGGGTCCAGCAAAAGCTGACCGTTCTTACAAGCTTGGCTTTTCACACAACATTCAAAAAGTACAATGAGGCTCGGAACAACGCATTATTTAGATTGTGCGCACTTTCTACCCAGGCACGCCAAATGCGGCCAGATGCACGGACATACCTACAAGGTGGAAGTGATTCTTGAAGGGGAAAACAAAGACGGCATGGTGCTCGATTTTGCTGAAATGAAACAGGCCGTGGAAACCGTTCTGCAGACTTACGACCACAAATTGCTGAACGATTTCCTGGAGTACCCCTCGGTGGAAAACATTTGCGAACTGTTGCAAGAGAAACTGAAAGCGCACCTGCCCTTTCCTTTCACCATTCGCGTCTGGGAAGGGGAAGGCAAGTGGGCAGAATTGTAACCATTGGCCACGAAATGGTGTGAAAACAAAGAATCGCGAACCGTAGAGGTGTAGATGGTGCTCAAACTAAACAAAAGCACCCGATTGGCTCTGTATTCCGTGGTGGAACTCAGTCGAGACAGCCAGGCGGTACTGTCGGCGGGGCAGATTGCGGAGAAGTACAAAATTTCCGAGCACCACGTGGCCAAGGTGCTGCAACACCTGGTGCGGGTTGGGCTCATCCGCAGCATTCGTGGCATTAAAGGAGGCTTCCAAATCGCCAAAGACCCCAGGGAAGTCACCATGATGGATGTGGTGGAGCTCTTCGAACCCCAGTCGCAACATAACGGCTGCCTTCTGTTGGATTTCGATGAAGACTGTGGTCAGCAGGGCGCTTGCCGCATTGGCGAGGTGTTCAACGAAATTCAAGAACAGGCTGTTTACACGCTGCGTTCCATATCCATTGCCACGCTGATTTCACCCAAAAAAATTTCCTGACGCTCGATTTTTTTCTTGACAAACTGGAGGCAATGTTTTATATTGTAAAACAAGTAAAGAGGTACCTCTTTACTTGTTAAGCAGTTTCAGAACTCATTTTGGTGCTCAATAGATAAACTCTGGGTGCATCCGTGACGAAAATTTTTTGGCTACTTTTCTAAACTAACGAGGTCTGATCATGCGAGAAGTGCAAGCCTGGCAAATGCAGCAGATAGCTCAACCCATGCAACTCACCAAATTAACTCTCACCGACCTGGCCCCGGACGAGGTTCTGGTGCGCGTTGCAGGCTGTGGGGTTTGTCACACCGACCTTGGATTTTTTTACGATGGCGTTCGCACGGTTAAGTCTCTGCCCCTCACGCTTGGACATGAAATCAGCGGATTTGTCCAGGAGGCCGGTGCTGGTGCTGCGGACTGGCTTGGCAAGGCGGTTATCGTACCGGCGGTCTTGCCGTGCGGGGAATGCGATTTGTGCAACAAAGGCCGCGGCACCATCTGCCGCAAGCAGAAGATGCCCGGCAATCATATCGATGGCGGCTTTGCCAGCCACGTCGTCGTGCCTTGTCGCTATCTGTGCCCGGTGACGGTGGTAAGCGCAGAGGCCCCGTTTGCAGACTCTGGGGTGACTCTAAGGGAGCTTTCCGTGGTCGCCGATGCCGTCACCACGCCTTTTCAGGCGGTGAAGAACTCTGGCCTGAGCGAGGGTGATTTAGCTATCTTTATTGGAGTCGGGGGCATTGGCGGCTTTGGCGTGCAAATTGCCAAAGCGCTGGGTGCTGCGGTGGTGGCTGTGGACATCGATGACCGGCGCCTGCAAATGATGGCCAAACACGGTGCCGATGCCACCTTCAATGCCACGGACTTAGACCGCAAGGCGCTGCGCAAAGCCCTTCAGGACTTCGCTTCCGAAAATAGGCTTTCGCCTTTTGAGTGGAAAATATTCGAAACCTCCGGAACCAGCGCCGGGCAAACGCTGGCTTTCGGGTTGTTGACTTACGGGGCGACGCTCAACGTGGTTGGATTCACCATGGACACCTTGGAGCTGCGGCTGAGCAATCTCATGGCCTTCGACGCCCGGGCCGTCGGCAACTGGGGCTGCCATCCTGAGTACTATCCTGAAGCTTTGGAGTTGGTCGCAAGCGGTAAGGTTCAGTTGGCACCTTTTGTTCAGACGTTCCCTTTGAGCGAAATCAACACCGTTTTTGAACGTGTACACAAGCGGGAATTGGACAAACGCGCCATTCTCGTGCCTGATTTTGAATAGTTGACTTCTCAAACTTTGGAGACCAGTATGTTTGCATTCAAAGACCACAACCTTCTCAAAGATTTTCAATTCACAGAGATTAAATACCAGCTCAAACCTTGTCTGGATTCGCAGGGCCAGTCCGTCGACGGTCTGTACAACGCCTGGATTGTCTTGGACAATCCACAGCAGCTCAATTCCTACACCACACAGATGGTCAAAGAGGTCATCCTGGCGTTTCGGACTGCTTCCAACGCGCGCAATGTGGTGGCGGTGGTCTTTACCGGTGCAGGCGACCAGGCCTTTTGCAGCGGCGGCAACACCAAGGAGTACGCGGAATACTACGCCGGTCAGCCGGAAGAATATCGCCAATACATGCGGCTTTTCAACGACATGGTTACCGCTATTTTGCATTGCGACAAGCCGGTGATTTGCCGCGTCAACGGCATGCGCGTTGCGGGTGGGCAGGAGATCGGCATGGCGTGCGATTTTTCCATTGCCAGCGATATGGCCGTCTTTGGTCAGGCGGGCCCCAAACACGGCTCGGCCCCGGACGGCGGCTCCACGGATTTTCTGCCCCTGTTTGTTGGCATTGAAAACGCCACGATGAGCTGCACGCTGTGCGAAATCTGGAGCGCTCACAAAGCCTACCGGCTGGGACTGCTCTCTGAAATCGTACCGGTGCTGAAAAAGAATGGCCGGTTCATCGCCAACCCTCTGGTTGTTTCCGACCGCTGGATGGACGAAACCGGAAGAATCGTGTACGGCGAGTTTCTGACCGGAGAAGAGAAACAACAAGCTAAAGAGCTGGTCAAACAGTGCGAAAAGGATTTGTCCCGGTTGGACCAGGCCGTCAATAACCTTTGTACTTCGCTGCTGCTCACCGTGCCGGGTTGCCTGACGAAAACTCTGGAATCGTTGCGCAAACACAAGTTAGAGCACTGGGATCGCAATCGTGAGGGCAATCGTGCCTGGCTGGGCATGAACATGCTCACAGAAGGCAAAGCTGGATTTCGAGCCTTTAATGAGGGCGTCAAGGGGCACCGGGAAGTGGATTTCATCAAGCTGCGGCAGTTGCTGGCACAGGGCGAGAGATGGGGAGATGATTTGGTCGAAGCCGTACTGCCGCCGCGTCCGTAAGGCGAGTCGGCCTCGATTGTCGAAGAGCAGTGTTTTTTTGTACGGAACAAACGCTAACCTTCTTCATGAAGGTCAGCGTTTCAAAGAAGCCCTCGCAATCCGGTGCAGCCGGATTGCTTTAAATGTCGGCAACGCCAAAGGCAGCCCTGTCATGCAGGAGGCGTCCTGAAAACCCGAGTCAGGTTCACATCCCTCTGATTTTCGCTCTGAACGAGCGAAAACCTGTCTCCCTTCATAAGGGAGAATGGCCAATGGAAAAAACAGGCATCTGCCTGACGCAATCGAGACGATTGCGTTACTACGAGGAACGTTTCAAGAGTCTATGACTCGATGAGGAAGGGGCACACGTTGGATTTTAGCATTCGAAAGATTACTGAACAAGACAGCCGGGCTATCGTTGAAATAGATGCCATTCATTCGGGAGAGGCCAAGCCGGATTATTGGCAAAAAAGGCTAAAACATTTTGTCGCGAAATCGTGGAACCAGCGCATTACCCTGGGTTATGTGGCCGTGGCCGAGGGTCGGGTGATTGGTTACATTTTGGCTGAAGGACGTTCGTGGGAATTTGGCTCAGCCCTTTGCGGCTGGATTTTTGCCATCGGCGTGGATCCTAAATGCGGACGGCAAGGGGTGGGTCTGGCCTTGTGCCGGGAGGTCTGTTTGAAATTCAAGGCCCTGGATATCCACACCGTGCGAACCATGGTGCGCAAAGACAATGTAGACGTGCTGAGCTTCTTCCGGGCGTCGGGATTTCATGCGGGACCGTTTATTGAGCTCGAGTTGGAGCTTTAACGCACTATTCATTGAAAAAACTATTTCCATGCTGTTGGAGAGTAAGCGTTAGTTTACTCAAGATATTCGAAATAATTGGAACATAATCATGAAAACGCGGACCTTATCAATTTTGTTCTATTTGTTGGGGTTTGTAATATTCGCCTGTGGCACACCAGGCAACAAAATTGCTCCCACTACAGAGATGGCTAAAATTGCTAATAACGATACTCTTCAAGCAGTACTGACACTGAGAAATTTCTATTTTGAGCCAAGTCGAATAGTCACTGAAGTCAACAAGCCACTGAAGCTAAGTCTGAGGAAACGATCCGGGTTTTTGGGCATCGTCCCTCATGATTTTAACCTGGTGGCACCGGATGCAAATCTGAATATACTCAATCAAAAGGTTACTGGCGGAGATGGTGTGACCATTACAATTACACCCACAAAAGTGGGCCAATACAAATTCTATTGTAGTAAAGGCGATCATGCAAAAAAAGGCATGCAAGGGCTGTTGATCGTAAAGGAGCATTTTTAGAAAAGATTAGAGTCTACTGACTTGCTATCATAACTCTGGAGAGCGACGATGTCTGAACTTAACAAAACAGAGAAGGATTTTCCGTACGACCAACAAGTTCTGCGACTTACCCTCAACGCGCCTAAAGGCAATGTTTTGGACAAAGAGATGATGACCGAACTTTCTCAGGCTATTCAGCAAGAGGGGCAACGGCCTTCGGTAAAAGCGCTCGTCTTTCAGGGTGCCGGGGATCACTTCTCTTTTGGCGCCAGTGTGGCAGATCACCAAAAGGAATTCGTGGCGGAGATGCTGACGATCTTCCACCAATTGATGCGGGCTCTAATCGAAACCAGCAAGCCCATGTTTGCGCTGGTCCGCGGACAATGCCTCGGCGGCGGGCTGGAATTGGCCGCCTTTTGCCACTGGATTTTTGCCGCGGAAGATGCCAAATTTGGTCAGCCGGAAATCAAGCTGGCTGTGTTTCCACCGGTTGCGTCTTTGATTTTGCCCTTTCGCATTGGCCAGGCCGCCGCAGACGATCTGGTGCTCAGCGGTCGCTCCATTTCAGCCGAAGAGGCGCAACAACTGGGATTGGTCCATTCGGTTTCGTCGGACCCTGCTAAGGACCTCGAGGCGTTTCTTTCAGAACACATTTTCCCTAAAAGCCCCGTAGCCCTGAAATACGCGGCAAAATCCTCGCGTTATGAAATGTATCAGGCTTTTCTAAGAAACATCAAAGCAGTCGAAAAGATTTACGTTGAGGAATTGATGGCTACCAGAGATGCCAATGAAGGCATTCAGGCGTTCCTTGAGAAGCGCAAGCCGATTTGGAAGAACATATAGAGATGCATTTTAGTTTCGAAAATCAGGTGGTAATCATTACCGGTGGCAGCGGTGGTATTGGTCAGACCACGGCCAGGCTGTTCACGGAAGTGGGAGCACGCGTTGTCTGCGTCGATCTGCAAGCACCAGAAGATTCGATCGCGGATTGTCGCTACCTCGAAGTGGATGTGGCTAACTTCAAAGCGGTCGGAGAATGCGTTGCCAACATTCTGGCTGAGGAAAAATCCATCGATTGCCTAATCAACAACGCCGGCATTGCGCGCGATGCCACCCTGTGGAGCATGACCGAGGAACAGTGGGATGAGGTGCTCAGGGTCAATTTGAAAGGCGCCTTTAATTTCATGCACCACGTGGCGCCCCATTTCAGAGAAAGAAATCGCGGCAAGATCGTTAACATCTCCTCGATTAATGGATTGCGCGGCAAGTTTGGCCTGGCCAATTATTCCGCGTCCAAGGCCGGACTGATCGGGCTCACCAAAACGGTGGCGCGAGAGCTGGGCCGTCACAACGTGAACGTCAATGCGGTTGCTCCGGGTTACGTCCTGACCCCGCTGACGCAAAAACTTCCCGAGAAGATCATCGACGGGGCCCGGGCAGAGACCGTCCTGGATCGGTTGGCCACACCGCAAGACATCGCCCAGGTGATTCTGTTTCTCTGCTCTGAGCTGGCGCGGCACATCACCGGCGAGGTCATAAAAGTAGATGGAGGTCAATACATTTAGCTAACTTTTTTGCCCAGAGTGGAGACAAATTAATCCAGAAAAGGAACCACAAAATAATGCGGGAGACTGTTAATGAACCAGCAAATCAAAACCTTTGACGGCTGGCAGGGTAAAGCACTGGATGAGATTTTCGACTGGTGTCGGGAGCTGGTGGAAGACCCTGAGTACCCCACGGTGCGGCGCTGGCGCGAAGCTGGTGGCCAAGTGGTAGGCCACTTTCAGGTCTACTTCCCCGAAGAGATCGCTCATGCTGCGGGTCTGCTGCCGCTAAAAATCCGCGGGGCGCAGGTCGAGGGCATGGAAGCCGAGTCGCATTTTGGCTCCTACCTGTGCTCGATCATCAAGACTTCCCTGGAGCTGGCCCTGACCAACAAGGTCGAGCTGGACATGTTTGTCACCCACCCGATTTGCGATGCGGCCAGGAATCTCGCGGCGATCTGGGGGCGAAACTTTCCTTACAAGTGCCAGATTCTCTACTTGCCACAGAATCCCAACTCCGCTTATTCGATCCGCTACTTAAAGAGTGAGTACGAACGGTTAAGAACCGACCTGGAGAGCATTGCCGGTCGCAAAGTTGAGGATGGCGATCTGCGCCGGTCGCTGGCAGTGTACAACGAAAGTCGCGCCCTCATGCGGCAAATCTACGCCGTCAAACGGGAAAGGCCCTGGCTCATTTCCGCCGAAGAAGCTTTCTGCCTGGTAGCTCTGGCCGGGTTCATCCCACGAGAAGAGTACAACCAATTCATGCGCGCCGTTTTGCCAATGATCGGGCAACGAGGGGCGAAAGAGCAGGATAAGATGCGGGTGGTCTTCGAGGGAGGCTTCTGTGAGCAACCACCGCTGGACCTGTTGCAGACCATCGACCGGTCTTGCTATTTGGTTGACGATGATCTGATGATCGGCTTGCGCTGGATTGTCGAAGACATTCCGGTCGAAGGGGACCCCTGGTACAATCTGGCTGAAGCTTATGTCGAACGATCCACCTACAGTCCGGTGCAGCACGATTTGCGTAAGCCCAAAGAGAACATGCTGCTCGAGCGCATCCGGAACTGTGGGGCTGAGGCTGCGATCATCACCGCGGCCAAGATGTGTGAGCCCGGGCTGGAAGAACAGGTCACCTACAGCAAGGCTCTGGATGCTGCAGGGATACCCTACTTCATCAGTGAGTTTGAGGAAAATCAAACGACGTTCGATCACCTGGGCATTCAGCTCGAGACATTTGTAGAGAACATTCTTTTTAGTTGACGGAGGATTCCTTCATGGGCAACAGTGAAAAAAAATCTGAAGAGATCGTTGGCCGGGGCAACCGGGACGGCGCGGCGCTCTTTCGGCAATGGTTCAATGAATTAAGCGAAGCCGCCGAGCAAGGACGAGGGGCTGCTTATGTCTTTGTGATGGGCAGTCTCAACGAAGTCCTCAAAACTTTTGACCTGCCGGTGGTGTTTCCGGAAATCAACTCCCTCCAGACCGCGGTCCGGCGAGTGGCGCAAGAATTCCTGAGCGAGGCTGAGGACTACGGTTACTCTCCCGACATCTGCGGTTACGTAAAAGCGGATGTAGGGGTGCAGCTCCGCGGCGGCCAACACCCCATGGGCCGGATTCCCAAACCGAACCTGGCGGTGCTGACCAACGCCTGCAACACTTACATCAAGTGGGCGGAAATATGGGAACGCATGTACCACATTCCCATTTTTACCATCGACATTCCGGGTACCCGCGCGGCAGGGACCCAATCGTGGCCGGGCGATGCTGAATTTGCCAACGACCGGAAATACGTGGCCGAGCAAATCAAGGAGTTGATCGCACTTTGCGAGACCGTCACAGGCAAAAGCTTTGACATCGACAAATTTCGAGAAGTGCTGAGCCATGCCAACGACATGAGTCGCTGCTGGCAGGAGATTCTCAGCCTCAACCAAAAAAAGCCGGCCGTGTTTAACGCGCTCACCGATGGCACCATTTATCTCGGAGTGGCCAACGGTTTACGGGGTACGGCGGTGGGAGGCCAGTACTTTAAAGATCTTGTGGAAGAAATGAAATACAAGTCGAGCCACGACATCGGTACCTTGACCGAAGAAAAGTTCCGGCTCTTCTTTATTGGTGTCCCCTGCTACCCCATATTTCGTCGGTTCAACGAGTTTTTCACCGAATGGGGCGGCGTGTTCGTTCATTCCACCTACTTGTGGTTTGCTTCCGGCGGCACCAATCTCGGCTTTGAGTACGATTTAAGCAACCCTATTGAGAGTTTGGCGGAAGGATTGCTGGTCAGCGTTCGCGACGCCATGGACAGCATGTTTCATCAGCAGCAGGCGATTCTCTCGCTGGCCGACCCCTTCCAGGTCGATGGCGTGGTTTATCACCCCATCAAGAGTTGTCGCACGGTTTCGACCGGTTTGGCCGATGGTCGACGCTATGTGATGAAGAACAAGGACATTGCCACGCTTTTCATCGAGTCGGATTTGATGGACAAACGGGTGGTTTCCGAAGCACAAATGAAAAACCGAATCGACGCCTTTTTTGAAGGGTTGATCTCCCGTCAGCAGTTAGCAGGAGTGGCATGAGGTGTGTGAGTATTCGAGCGCTGGTATGCTTGGGAGGCGCAAGACTGCAGACGCCAGATTTTCGTTTTCTGGATCCAGTGACCAAGCCCAGGGATCAGTTTGAGTAAAGAGTTTTTTCTAATTGTAGAAAGTTAGCCAAATAAGGAGTCCAATCATGTCCTACGCTGCCGGTGTGGACGTCGGTTCCACGCAGACCAAAGCCATAATCATCAATGAGGCCAAAGAAATCGTGAGTCGCTCTCTCATCGATACGGGGGCGAACGTAAGCGTGGCTGCCGAAAAGGCTTTCCAAAGAGCTGTCGATGCCGCCCATTTGAGCGATGAAGAGGTGCAATATGTTATCGGGACCGGCTACGGCCGCTACAAGGTCACCTTTGGCAACAAACAGGTGACCGAGATCAGTTGCCACGGCCGGGGAGCGGCGCACATGTTCCCCGCGACCCGCACGGTCATCGACATGGGGGGGCAGGACAGCAAGGCCATTCGCGTCAATGCCAACGGCGAGATCGTCGATTTCTGCATGAACGACAAGTGCGCCGCCGGCACAGGCAGATTTCTGGGAGCAGCTTCCGTTGCCCTGGACATTCCCCTCGACGACCTGGGTCCCACGGCCCTGCAAGCTGAGAAGCCGGTTCGAATCAGCACGACCTGTACGGTTTTCGCAGAATCTGAAGTGCTCGCCTGGCTGGGCAAAGGCAAAAAAGTCGAGGACATTCTCTGGGGCGTGCACCAATCCATTGCGGCACGTTCCATTGGGCTGCTACGCCGGGTTGGCGTGGAGGATGAGATCACTTTTACCGGAGGCGTGGCCAAGAACACCGGCATGATTCGCGCTCTGGAAGAGGGACTGCAAAGGAAGCTAAATGTGAGCGAGGAGTCGCACTTCATGGGCGCGTTAGGCGCTGCGCTGTTTGCCCTGGATCATATCATCACCAGCCGGAAACCTGCTACAAAGGAGGTAAGTTGACTATGGAATACACCTTAGGCCTCGATGTCGGATCAACGTACACCAAAGCCGTTATTCTAGATTCAGAAAACGAAATTATCAGTCGCAAGATGGAAGGGACCGGCTCGAAATTGAAAGAAGTGGCCGAAAAAGTCACCGAGCAAGTAGTAGCCGCCGCCGGCTTGAGTCGGGAAGATTTGGCCTACATCATCACCACGGGCTACGGCAGACATCTGGTACCGTTCCGAAACTTTCAGGTTACGGATCTCACTGCCACGGCCCGTGGCGCCAGCTTTCTATTTCCCGGCACCCGCACGGTCCTCGACATCGGCGGCCAGACCATGAAAGCCAGCCGAATCGATGAGAAAAAACGCGTGGTCACCTTTCGTCTGAACGACAAATGCGCCGCCGGCACCGGTGCCTTTCTGGAAAAAACCGTGCGCTACATGGGCTACACCACCGAGGACATCGACAAGCTGCTTTCGTTGTCGAAAGAGCAGGTGCCCATCTCGGGCGTTTGCGCTGTGTTTGCCGAATCGGAAGTGATCAGCCACCTTTCGGAAGGCGTCCCGCCGGAAGACATCATGTTCGGCGCCATTCTGTCGCTGACAGACCGTTCTGTGCAACTGATGAAACGGATTCGATCCGAACCCGAATATACGCTGCTTGGCGGAATCTTGCGCTGGGAGAGGATGGCGAATGTGGTGCGCGAGCGCCTGAATTCGCAGGTCAATGTACCAGATGGCGACATGCCGCAGTTTGCAGCAGCGTTGGGGTGCGCCATCCTTGCACACATCCGGCTGCGCAAACTGCGAGAGGGAAGCGCGGTTGAGCAGGAGTCGCCGCTGAGATTGGCGGAAGTAGGATAACGAGCGTTGCATGAAAGAGTGCCGTGGTTGCGAAGCCATCTTCTATTTTCAGGTAAGAGGTGGCTTCGCTGAGAAGCGCCGGCATTGGGCCATGAAGGGTAAATAAACCCCACGCCAGCCGCAAAGGCACCAAAAAGTAACTGCGTGGGTTCGTTGTCAATAGTCTAATTGTTGAGAGGAAGAAAGATGAGAGCAACCGATATTTTGTTCGAAGAACATCGCATCATTATGAAAGTATTGGAATGCCTGCAAAGAATTGTGGAGGAAGCTGAGGGGAATGGCAGGCTGAACGGGGAATCGGCCGATACGGCCCTTGATTTTTTTCGCAACTTTGCAGACGGCTGTCACCATGCCAAAGAGGAGGACCGTCTGTTTGTGGTTTTGGAGGAGCAGGGCATTCCCCGTGAAGGCGGACCCATTGGCGTGATGCTGATGGAGCATGACCACGGCAGACGCTACGTAAGAGGCATGGCTGACAGTGCGGAAAAAGCGACGCAGGGAGAGCCACAGGCGATTCAGAGTTTCGCTGAAAACGCCCGCGACTTCATGGTGCTCCTGAGAAACCACATCGACAAAGAAGATCAAGTCCTTTTTCCCATGGCGGTTGAGACTTTGCGGGATCAAGCCAAACAGGCCCTGTTTTTTGATTTCAAGCGCATCGAAGCAGAAGCCGGCGGCAAGCGGCATTCTCACTACCTCGAAGTCGCGCGAAAGCTTTGCGAGCAGTACGGCGTTGATTTCGTCGACGAGAACCAGATACAAACCCTGCTTCATGAATTTTGAGCTTTAGAATAATGAACGGAAAGACCGATCGATCGTCCGTCCAAAACGATCCGCTAAAAGTGGTGAGCAATGGCTGCTCAAACAGGAGCACTAATATTCTCGGCTGCACCATACCGGCAGACCCAGAATTGCTCGCCGCAGGCTGGGAAAGAAGATTCATCGCTGACGCGAGAATGGCGCGCGATGCTATCGACACCTACGGCGATCTGGGCTACGAGGTGAGATTGGAGCCCATCGATCCGGAAGGGTTGAGGGATGAATGCAGTGGCTGCAAGGTGTTGTTTAAACACTTTAGCGCCGTTTACACGCGCAAGAAACCGGCGCAATGAGTACTGAGGTCTCGCGGTGCAAAGACCGGTGTGGCCCATGATCTGAACCCCTTTTTGCTCTCAAGCTTCTTCCAATATCCGCATTCACACCATTTTAGCCTACATATAGTAAAGGCAACAACGCGATGAAATGCAACTTTACAACTCGGCTTGCTAAACAGGAAGGCTTCACCTTGCTGGAGGTGCTGGTGGCGCTGGCGCTGATTGCCGTCACCTTCCTGGCGATTTCCAGAGCGCTGGTTCTTTACCTGCAGTCTTCGGAATCGTGGCAAAATTTAGCCACGGCCACCGTTCTGGCTCAAAACAAGTTGAGCGAAATCGAAATGCAGGAGAATCTAACCCCTGGAACGACCGATGGGAACTTTCCCGAATTCCCCAAATTTCGATGGATCGCCAGGATTTCGGGAATAGACATGCATCGGTTAAACACCTTGCGCAAAGTCGAAATCACCATCGTATGGCAGGAAGAAGGGGAAGCTAACGAATTTCAAATGGAAACGCTTTTGACGCAGAGTGTGGGTGGGCTATGAAAGACGAATCCGGATTCACGTTGGTCGAGGTGTTGTTGGCCACGGCTATCATGGCCGTTATTCTTACGGTCCTCTACACCCTGTTTTCAAATCTGATGACCGTTTTCGGCTATCACCAGAACGAGAACCAGATTCACGAAGATGGAGTCCTGGCTTTATCGCAAATAACTGAGGAAATAAGCTGCGCTTTTCTGTCCGAGAGTAACAAAAAGATCGTTTTTGTGGGCGACGAGAACGGCTTGCATTTTTTCACGACCTCCACGCCGGAGGCCCGGGCTCAAGCCGGCGATCTGAAAGAAAGAACCTATGGTCTCGAACCCGACCCCAGGAGTCCTTCGGGCCTGTTTCTGTTAAAGGGCAACGACGATCGGGTGGCGGCGCATCTCAAGAGGATTCGATTTCAATATTACGACGGCCAGCACTGGATGAACGCATGGGACTCGCGCATCTCCAACCAGTTGCCGGCCGGGGTTCAGGTGAGCTTGTATTTTGTCGACAAGCGAGGTCAGGTGGTACCGCTAAGAGCTGTTGTGAAGGTTGCCCTGCACAGTAAAGGAGGCCCATGAAGTCGCTCAACAATGAACAAGGCTCGGTGCTGATTCTGGTCTTGGCCATCATCGCGGTAGCCTCCCTGGTGGCCCTGGGACTGAGCAAAGCCAGCGTTGCAAAGTTGACCCTGGCTCGACAGGTTGCGGACGATGCGCAGGCGCTGGCCGCAGCCAAAGCTGGCCTGACCCTGGCCGAAGCCGCTCTCGAGGCAGACGACCCAGGCTTTGACGCCGAGACCGATATCTGGGCCAGGAAGGTTCCGCCGTTCAAGGTTGGCGCGGGCGAGGTCACGGTGACAATTGAAGATGAAAGAGCCAAACTCAGCGTCAACCAGTTGATCGATGATTTTGGCAACCTCAATGGGAAAGTCAAGGCGCAGTTCGAGAGACTGTTTCTCAACCTTAAATTGAATCTCGATTTGCTCGAGCCTATTATCGACTGGCTGGACTCAGATGAGCAGGCTTTGTATTTCGGTGCAGAGTCGGATTACTACCAGAGCCTGAGTCCAGCCTATCCCGCAAAAAACGGACCTCTGGACACCCTGCCGGAGATGCTGCTGATCAAAGGAATCGATGCGCACACTTTCCTGGCCGATTCTACCGGACTGTGCCGTTACCTGACCCTCTACGGCAGCAGCCGAATTAACATCAATACCGCTCCTGCCAGAGTCCTGGCCTCGCTTTCCGACGAGCTGGACGACCTGACCATCCGCAAAATTCTCGAATATCGAACCAGGACGCCATTCACACAGATTTCCCAGTTAAAGCAGATCGACGGGCTCAGCGACGAAACTTATCAGGAGATCGATGGTTCTATTACTGTAAATAGCGAGTATTTTACCATAAAATCCCGGGGACGCTGCGCTACGGCTACCAAATCCATTACGGCTGTTGTCCACCGCGTCGCCAACGAACTCAAATTCTTGTACTGGACAGTCGATTAGACACCTGAGTGATTGACCGATTACTTAAGAAAGGAGATTCATGCGGATTTCGACAGCCTGTGATTATGCCTTGCACAGTCTGCTTTACATTGCTGTCCACACGCGGTCAGACCACGCCAGCATTTTGATCGATGACATGGCCACAGCTCAGAACATTCCCAAGAGTTATTTGGCCAAGATTTTTCAGATGTTAGCTAAGTCCAACCTGGTGAAATCCAAACGGGGGGCTAAAGGCGGATTTAGTCTGGCCCGGCCGGCTCAGGAAATTACCATGGCCGAGGTGGTCAGGGCCATCGAGGGGACGCAGCCGATTTACAACTGCGAATCCCTGCAAGACTCTTGTGAGATGTTTCCTCGCTGTACTATTCTTTCGGTTTTCAGAGAGGCTGAAGAGAAAATGTACCAGGTTCTCAGCCGAACTACGCTAAAAGATTTGGTTGTGGAAGTGAGTCGATTCCCCGACAAAATAGGCTGGCTGCGCAAGAAGGATAAGGCGGTTGTGGTAGAGTGACTGAGGCTCTCCGCCACGCCGCGTGAATCCGTGGCTTTCTAATTGTTACCCACACAAAACGACAGTGCGCCTTCTTATTTTATCTGACCGCAAACTTATTGTAACAACAGCTTTCCTTCTGCTATTCCCCAAAACCAACAAAAAAACCCTCTTGTTTCCGCAAAGTAAAATCATTGCGGTATGATTGTAATAAATAGACGTTATTTAGGAGTTAAAAGGTCTTAAATGGGTTAAGAATGCCTTTCAACTATTGCTGTGTGAATTGTTGTAGTGCGGCGAGTTCCATTTAATTTGAAACCTCTTCGTGAATATGTAACGATTTTGAATTGCATAATCTTGTGTTCTTATGCACCGGTGTCGCCGTACCAGGAGCAGCTCGGGGCCAAGGGCTACGAAGATATTCTATTGCCATCGGGGGAGTTTGTGAAACAACAAAACGCGCAGTGCCTGCAGTGTCACCACTTAGGGGAAGGCTTCAAATATCAGAGCACTGAGATTCACAAAGAATTGGCCTGTACCAATTGCCACATCGATATTTCGGAATTTCCCCACCTTGCAACTGTTGAAGTTGGGCAGAGGGCGAACAAAAATGGCTTCGGACAGGTGAGTTCTGCAAGGAAGCATTTTACCGGTGCGAGCTATTCCTGTATCACCTGTCATGACAAAGAATATGCTGATTTTTTGTCCGACAGTCACGGCAGGGCACTTTTTGAGCAGGCCAATTTTAAGGCCCCTCTATGCACGGATTGCCACCGCCGCCACAACCCATTTAGCAAACAAGACCTGCGGTCGCGAGTTTATCCCGTGAACATTCCCAAAACTTGTGTCCGCGACTGCCACGCTGGCATCGAGGAACTCGTTCTGCGGGATTCCACCGCCTCAGGTCAGGTTGTTTATGAGAGTAGCCCGGAGGAGGCGTATTTCGAAAGCGGGCACTGGAAAGCGCTCAAATACGGCATGGTCAACAGTGCCCAGTGCGTGAGCTGTCACACGGCGCACCAAATATTAGGGCCTGATGCACCCCAATCTTCGATCAATATGGCTAATAGGATTCAAACTTGTGGCCAAAAGAGCTGTCACCCACAGACCAATGCAAACTTCGTTCAGGCTGCGGGACATGCGATCCCTTCTCGCCACAAGAGAGCTGTGCTATTCTACGCGAAGAAACTCTTTTCCTTATTGATTTGGACGGTTTTTTCGTTACTGGCGGTTTACATTTCAATGGACGCTTACAAGAGATTGAGAAAGCAGCGCTAATGGTCAACGACAAAAGGCAACCCGGTAAACACAGGCCCGCGCACAGAACCTTTTTGCGGTTTCCGTTGAAACACCGGATCATGCATTGGATATTTGCGTTATCTTTCATCGTGTTGGCTTTGACCGGACTCCCTTTAAGATTTGACGGGCTTGCTTTTCTGATTCCTGTATTTGGCGGCATCGTCGTTGTGCACAGAATGCATTACGTAGCAGCGGCTGGTTTGAGCGCTGTGTTCTTATTCCACCTCCTGCTCGACGTGATTCCCTTGCTGCGCAGGATTTACGCGAAAGTAAGCGGATTAGAGATTTCTTTGTTGCTAAAATGCAAGAGGTTCTGGCATGCCATTCCCCTGCTGCCGCATGGCAAAGACCTGGAAGATGTGAGGGAATTGATTCTGTACTACTGCAATGTCGTGCAATCGAAGCCCCAATTCGACAGGTTCAACGTCCATCACAAGTTTGGCTATCTGGCTGTGTTCTGGGGCATGCCCGTGATGATGCTTTCGGGTCTGGCGATGTTGAAGCCCATGTGGGTTACCAGATTGCTGCCTGGTGACTTCGTCCTCCTGGCCAAACTGGCGCACAGCGAGGAGGCTCTCTTAGCGATCGGCGTCATTTTCGTCTGGCACTTGTACGAGGTGAGATTTCCATTCGTCAAACGGATGCTGACCGGGCGACTGTCGGAAGAGGAGATGATGCGACATCATCCGTTGGAGTACCAACGGATTCTCAGGCAAAGAGCACGACAACTGCGCACGCTTCCAACTGAGCCAGCGGAGGGAGGGTTGGAGGAGTCTTCTCAATGAAAGGTTTGACAGTTACGGGGGTAGTTCATTCTACAAAACCCTGAGGTGAACGAGATGTTTGCGCTACGAAGAACAGCGTTTCAAGCGAGCAGTTTGCGAGTCATCCCGAGTAGGTCACCGCTGTTCAGGTGACCGTATC
>JBHHYI010000016.1:0-39535 GCA_046757525.1 bacterium
CATTTTTGGCGTTGGGCGCTGTTGTTAGCTTGATCTGGGGTAACTTTCTACCCATGTAAGATTCCGGTATCTGCCTGTTACCTTGTTGCAAGTATATATGAAATGGGTCACGTTCCACCCATTTAAGATTAAGGACACACACCGTTTTAAACAAAGCAACGGAGACACCTGCTGCAACGCAGAGTCGTTGGGGAAAGAGAAAATCGAGAGTCTCCCGGTTCTCTTTCCCCATACTTTATGGCATGGACGATCCTGGACAAACATCTTGGCGAACAAAACATGCATTCTAAACCAATATTCAGATTGTTAACCCTCATGGTTGTGTTGGGGACAAATCTCAAATTAGGGTATGCTCTGCACGGTGACAACGTTGTTACCATCTCTGCTTCTGAGATGAAATTTTCTCGCAACGTTACCATCGAGGGTGACCACGTCGTCCTGTGGGGGCTTGGAGCCAGGTATGCGTGGGTGGCTTATCCCTTAAGCTCTGTGCCCTTTTCAACCTTCACCGTCGAGGTCGAGGTGAGTGCGGACACCGCTGCCAACCGCTGGCCGATGCTCGGGTTAGCCTTCAACGATTCCAGCAATCTGCAAATCGAGAAGCAACTCACTTCAGTGGCGTGGCAAAACCTGTCCCTCGGACAATTTACCCCTGGCGAAGACGACTCCGTCATCTATTTTTCTTTTACCAACGATTATTACAATCCCAAAAAGAATCAGGATTTAAATTTGAGAATGCGCAAGGTCACATTCCAGGAAGTGAAGCTGGAAATACCTGCTTCTGAGATGAAATCCTCTCGCAACGTCACCATCGAAGGTGACCACGTCGTTCTGTGGGGGCTTGGAGCCCAGTATGCGTGGGTGGCTTATCCCTTAAGCTCTGTGCCTTTTTCAACCTTCACCGTCGTAGTCGAGGTGAGTGCGGACACCGCTGCCAACCGCTGGCCGATGCTCGGGTTAGCCTTCAACGATTCCAGCAATCTGCAAATCGAGAAGCAACTCACTTCAGTGGCGTGGCAAAACCTGTCCCTCGGACAATTTACCCCTGGCGAAGACGACTCCGTCATCTATTTTTCTTTTACCAACGATTATTACAATCCCGAAAAGAATCAGGATCTAAATTTGAGAATGCGCAAGGTCACATTCCTGGATGGAGACATGGAACTTGAACGCGTCCAACGAGTCCGCGTGAGCTGGAACCCAAATGTTGAGCCAGATTTGGCTGGATATCGAGTCTATTATGGCACCTCAAGCAAGAACTATTCTAATCATATCGATGTAGGCCCGGTCACAGAAATGGAACTCAGTTTGGAGCCTCATGATCGCTACTATTTTGCGGTGCAGGCCTACGACCTGGCTTTGAATGAAAGTTTGCTGTCTGAAGAAGTAAAATATGAATTTGAAGACGAAACAGAGGAAGCCGAGACTGATGAAGATGTCTACGGCGCGAGAGATGCTCCACACGTGTCGTCTGCTTTGATTCTAACCAAAGACTTTGCACTGGCACAGAACTATCCCAATCCATTCAACCTGGGCACCACAATCCATTACCAGCTACCCACACAGTCGGCCGTGCGCATCGAGATTTTTAACCTGTCAGGACAGAAGATACGCTCATTGGTTAATGAGGTGCAAGCGGATGGAATTCACAGCGTGCATTGGGATGGGCTAAACAATGCTGGTTTGCCCGTGGCATCCGGCGTCTACCTGTACCGGATGCAAGCGCAAAGCTTTGTGCAAACGCACAAAATGCTGCTGCTGAAATAAGGACAAATGTCCGGGCTGCCACTTTTAGGGAGGTATCGCATGAACAGTTTACGAGACGAAAGAGGCTTGACCTTAATCGAGGTCATGCTGGTGGTCATTATCCTTGGCGTATTGGTGGCGTTGGTCGTGCCGCAGTTTTCCGGTCGTACGGAGCAGGCACGCCGGGCCGCCGCTCAGGCAGATATCAACGCTAATATTGCCACAGCCCTGGAAATGTACTTCCTGGACAACGGTGTTTATCCTACGACCGAGCAGGGATTGGAAGCTTTGCTCAGATCACCTGAGGCGCCCCCGATTCCCGTCTCCTGGCAGGGGCCATACTTGAAGAAAAACACCAGCCTGAAAGACCCCTGGAAACTCCCGTACGTGTATGTTTCTCCCGGAGAGCATAATCCCGAGAGTTACGATCTGTACTCAACGGGGCCCGACCGGCAAAAAGGGGGCGGTGATGACATCCTTAATTGGGAGAACGATGAGACTGGCGATTTGCAATGAGTGCGGCCTGACATTGATCGAGCTGTGCCTGACTCTGCTCGTGCTTGGTTTGATCGTCGCTGCGGCGACCCCGCAATTCAACCGTTCCTACCAGGATTTGAAACTCAAGTCCGAAGCGGAGCGCCTTGTGGACGACCTCAGGATGATTCACAGACGTGCCGTGCTGTCGGGTCGACCCTGGCGTTTCAGAGTATGGGAAAACGGCAAAGGGTATGAGCTACAGCAGCAGAGCGTGCAGCGATCGCCGGATCAGCCGGCCTGGTTGTGGCCAGGCAGATGGCAGGTGCGCGTACGCCATCCCCTGCCCGATGAGTTCGAATTGAATCCCAACGGCACGGTTTTGGAATGGACACCCGCTGGCGATGTTCCACACAGCGTTTTAGACATCTCCGGCGCAAATGGGAAGAAGTATGAGATTCAAATTTCACAAAACAAAATTGCCTTGCTTCCAGCCACCCCGACCCAACCATGACCAGGGGTACGTGTTGTTCGAGGCTTTGGTTTCCGTCATTATTTTGTCAGTCGGACTCGTGGCAGGCGTAGGCATGTTGAAGAAATCCATCCAACTGGTTCAGCTTCGAAAACATTACCTGACGCCCGCTCGGGAGCTGGCGGAATCAATCTTAGTCGAGCTGGAATTGGGTGAATACGGTAGACCACCGCAGCAAATACTCGCAGCGCCCGACGCCAAGAACCCGTTCCACTACCAGGTCGTCACTTCGGATTGGCAGGGTGCCGGCGGTTTGAAACAGGTGCAAGTCATCGTTTCCTGGTCTCACCGTGGGAAGCCAGGCTCTTTTTCTTTGACTACGCTGTTGCCAGCAACCAATGGCCTTGAGAAGCGCCTGGCCAGCTTACAGAGGCGGGTTGCCTTCAATGCTGTGACATTAGCACAACGCGCAAGTCATCCCGAGTAGGTCACTGTTTCTCGAGTGACCGTATCCAGGGGTGACGGGCCTCGCCCTTCGATACGTCCCGACCAAAAACCGGTCAGGACTACTCAGGACGACTACCTTTGTGCTCAACCTTAGAAACGGTGACCTTCTTTGAGAAGGTTACCGTTTTGTAACACAACAAAAGAATTGTTGCTTTAACTGTCGGAAACGCTTGTGCAATCATGACGATTGCGTTACGTACAACAGAGCGTTTCCCAAAAGCACCGTGAGACTGTCCAAGAAGTCCACTTTTTCTGTCATTCCCGCGAAAGCAGGAATGACAAATCAGGGTCCTTTCTCAAGTGTTTGGACAGCTCCACTCCAAAAGGTGTTTCTGAGAAAAACCGTACACGCTTTGCGTGCTTTTATATGAAAGAAATGCCCTCGCAAACGAGACGTTTGCGTCACGAAGCGCAGGCGTTTCTGAGAAGCCACCGATGACCGCGACTGCGCGAACGTTTCACGAAAGTTTAACGATTATTGAAAGTAGAGTTTGAAATGAGCAAAGAAAAAGAAAAGCTAACCGTTTTGTTAGCTACCGACGATGAGGAGTTCGAAGAAAGTCTGCTTGAGATTCTCGACGAAAACAAGTATGCGGTGGTCGTGGAGCGAAGCTACCCGTCAGCTTTTCACTACTTGTTGAACCACGAGATCGACTTGTTGATATTCGATCCCACGCTCGAAGAGTTGGGTGGGTTGTGTACTTTACAGTTTATCAAAGAGATCCGGCCAAAGATTCCCATCGTCGTGATTACAGATGAGTCCTCCTATGATGCCGGTGCCGCCATTGCACGGATTGGGGCCTACTTTCGCCTTGGGAAACCAATAGACATGCAAATCGCTGAGGAAGTCGTCAAGAGTGTCGCCAGGCAACTGGACGATACGCCATTGTAGGACGGCAGACTCAGGTAATTCAAGGGGTCGCAGCGAATGAAAACAACTTCTTTGCACACAAACTATGATTCGCACCGTGCTGCACCTTCTCCCCTTCTGGCAGGAGAAGACGGTTTCACCCTGGTGGAGCTCCTGGTCGCCCTGACCATCTTTTCAATCGTCGGGCTAGCGGCTTTCACCCTCTTGCAAAGAACTGTGTTTGCACGGGCGGTGACTATGAGACAAGCCCAGGAACTCGCTGAAACGCGTCACGCGCTGTCAACTTTAGTGACTGATTTGTCTAACGCCCGCGCTTTTTCGCTGAGTCTGTTCAAAGGGTTTCCCGATACCGTGGGTTTTGCCATGCTGAGCGATTTGGCCGATGACGCCAGTGTCCTGCGACACGCTATGTACTTTCTGCAAGAGAGTCCGGATCATGAATTTAAGCAGTTGGTGCGCGCCACTTCGGACTTTCACGGTCATGAAGTGCAGACCACGTTGCTACCCAACGTAGCGACGATGCAGCTAAGCTATCTTCGCAAACAAACAAAAGGAACCCGCTGGGTCGATGATTGGGGGCGAAGCACAGATTTACCTTTGGCGGTTCGGGTGCGTCTCGATCTGCCAGCAAGAAAGGCACCGTTACAGATCGTTTGTCCCATACGAAGCCATGAGAAAATCAGCAAAAAATAGATTGTCCGTCAAGAGATTGCAAGAGCACGGCAGCCTGACCATCATGTCTTTGTGGATGTTGGCATTGTTGAGCTTGTTGGCCATGGGGCTGATTCGCAATGTGCTCATGGAGTTTCGTTTGAACACCTACGAGCTGCGGGCCGAGGAAGCGACCTGGTTGGCACGGGCCGGGATTCAGCAGGCCATAGCCGTGCTCAAGGAGGATTTGGTCGCAGATTCGCTGCAATTTCATGACGCTTTTCCCGAGCCCTGGGCACACAATCCTGCTTTGTTCAAAAGAGTGGCGTGTGGTAATGGATTCTTTGATGTGGCCTACGAAACCAACCTGGAGCAAGTGGGACGGAGTTATCTTTTTGGCATCTGTGACGAAAACCGCAAGATTAATGTCAACAGAGTTCCTAAGGAAATTCTTGGACGCCTTCCCGGCATGAACCAGGAGAAATCAGCCGCACTGCTCGACTGGCGGGATCAGGATAGCAAGCCAAGAAACGGCGGTGCTGAAGACGGCTATTACCAGAGTCTGCTGCATCCCTATCGGTGCAAAAATGCCGACTTTGATTTCGTCGAGGAGCTGGCGCTGGTGCGAGGCTTTTCTTCGGAACAGGTGCGCGTCCTTGCCCCCCTGGTGACTGTGTTCGGGGATGGCAGCGTCAACATCAACACGGCTCCGGCCGAGGTGCTGGAAATCTTAGGTCTCAACAAAAAACTGGCCCGCAGAATAGTTACGGCCAGATGGGGGCCGGACGGCATTCCCTTTACCGCAGATGATCTGGTGATCAAAAGCCCGGATGAGATAGTGACCTCGTTGACACAATGGACCAAACTCAAGCCGGTAGAACAATTGTTGTTGCATAGATTGGTAGGCGAACACCTGCTTGACGTGCGCTCCACGCATTTCACGATCGAATCCGTCGGAGTGACACTGAACGGCGAGGTGAGAAGGAAAGTGTCGGCCACGGTCGAGCGCCTCAGTCCAAAGGAAGTCAATGTGGTGTCCTGGAAGGAAATGGGAACTTGAGCAAACTATTGTCATGCCAATCGAAATTCATGTGCCAAAAGCATTTTGATCTTGAGGATTATTAAACATACCTAAAACATGGAAAGCGTTGTGGAAAACCTCGAAGTAAGATCGAGGCGCGATTCACTCATCTCTATCTCCAGCAGGGCCAGAGCTCTCGCGCAGGAGTTGCTGCCCAACTCCAGACCATTCATTGGGATTGAGTTCGATCGCAGTCTCATTAAACTCATTTTGGTTGGCGGCCGTGGCGCCAAAGAACACGTGCGCGATCTGCAAGTAAAATTTCTTTCTTCGGAAAGAGAAGAAGAAATCAGGATGGTCCTACAAGAGGTCTTGAGCGCCATGGGAATCAAGCGCGGCATGTATGCCACCATTTCCATCCCGCGACACAGCGTGCATGCGAAAGTGCTGCGCCTCCCAAGCCATGATCGCGAGGAACTGCGCAAGATGGTGACCCTGCACATTCAAAAGGATATTCCGCTGCCCCTGCAAGAGCTGGTGTGTGATTTCCGTGTCGTTGCGCGGGAGGATGAAGGGTACGCACGAGTCATGGTGGTTTTCGCAAGGAGGCGTGAGGTAGAGCACTACTTGGAGCTGTGCACGAGTGTGGGACTGAAAGTAGAGGCAATTCGTCTAAACATCGAGGCAACCTACCAGTGTTTTCTGCAATCGTTGCACAGACATCCTGAATTCGATGCCAAATGCATGGCGCTGGTCGACATCGATTTTTCCGCTACCAATGTTCTGATCATGGATCGAGGCGACCTGTTATATTGTCGCAGTGTAGGCAAGGGTGTTGGAGACCTGATGGAACGCATGGTGGGACCGTTTCGCAATGCTGAACACGAAACCTGGATCGATGAGCTTTCCCGTGGCGTGGCAGATACCATCGCCATTTTTCAAAAGAATGCCTTGGGAGGCCCGGTCGAATATATCGCATTGACGGGCTGGATGCCACAGGTCAACAAATTGACTGAAATCGTCATGCACAATCTCAATGTTCCAGTCTGCTGGTTTGACCCTGTGGTCCCTTCGGGACCTTTAACTGACGCCAGCGATGGCAAGGCCCTGCACCACTGGTTTTCTATTTCGACCCTCCTGGGCATGGCTCAGGGGCGTCACCAAAACCTCATGGATCTTCGGCCTGCCGAAGAACGCCGGCAACAGTACCGAGGGGATTTGATGCGCAAGGGCCTGAGTACCGGGCTTCATGTTGTTTGCCTGCTGTTACTCTTATTTGCTACCGTTAAATTTGCTTTGCACGAACGCAATCTGGCAGTAACCCGGCTGCAAGAAAAGTTCGTTGCCTTGAAGCCAAAAGTCGAGTACATCAACAAATGGGATAAAGTTCGGCAGGCGCTGCAGAAGCAACTGGGCACACCAGAACACACCTCGGCTGTGTTGGGCCAACTGTTGGGTCAATTGCCGCCAGGCATTGAACTCAATTCGTTGACTTTTAAGCGCGGCGAAAAGTTGGTCGTGCGCGGAGTGGGCGGCAGTTTTGCGGATGTCTTCTACCTGCCAACCGTATTAGCCGGTCAGCCCTCTTTCGACAAAGCAATCATCACATCTGCGGATCGGCAAGAAAGGCAAGGTGCAAAAGCAGTGGTCCAATTTGAAATGAGAATCCTATTACATGTAGAAAAAAATCGAGAGGCAACAGTTAGGTGAGCCTTCATGATGAAAAGACAACTAACCATTAGGGAAAAGACATTAGCCACATTGGCTGCGGTCGCCCTCGGGCTCTTTTTGCTCATGCAACTGTTCGTGAGACCGTTAATCGATGAATGGCAGGCGACTCAGTCTACCCTCACCACCATGCGCGCAAAATACTTAAACGCTTTGAAGATCGTACGGTTTGCTCAAGGTGTCGGCGAGAAACAACGGACCGTGGGAAGAAAAGCAACGGATCACGACCAGATTACGGCGCTGCTGCGCGACATCGAAACCGCCGCAAACGACCGCGTGTTGATTCGCCGCTTCCAGCCTCTTCGGGTTGGCAACAACGACAACCGTTCGAGCCACACACGGCGAGGCCGGAAGATGGTAAGGAGTTTACAGGTTCAAATTGAATGTTTGGGAAAACTGGTAGATTTGATGGCCTTCTTTGAGAAAATGGAGGCCGGGGAAAGTCTTACCAGGATCAAGCACTTTTATTTAACCTCTGAAGGACGTGACAACGGACGGCTGCAGTGTCAGCTCATCGTCGTCCGGTTGTTGACTTCGTGAGAAGGGAACGCTGATGAAAAACCGTTTAAGCAAGTTCCAGTTCAAAGCCCCGGCCTCACGTCGCAATGGACGACACCAGGCACTCCTGGTGCCACGGCAAGAGGAGGAAAAGTCTTCTCTGAAAAAGCGATTGTGGGAGGGAACGAAACGCTTGCGGTTCCGCAAACCAGCCTGGTGTACACGTAAAGCGTGGAAAAAGGCGCCTCTGACCACCATGAACCGCCTTTTGTCGACTGTGGTCATCGTGTTAGCGGTGGGGGCGCCGTTGTTCCTTTGGTACGATGCTTCCAGGATTGCTGACCAATTCCGCCTGCCAGACCCGCAAAACTCTCCAACCTTGCGGCGAGAGGGAAAGATTGTGAGAGTTAGCAAATCGTATCTCACCGTGGCAGCCAGGCGCCGCTATTTCCGAACGGAGGTGGCTCCATCCTCGGAACCGGTGACCGTAAGCGCCGCCGAGATGCCCGGTCTCGCACAACGCTATTCCTTGTTAGGTGTGCTCATGGGCGAGGAACCACAGGCCATTGTGCGCGAAAACGACACCAATACCTCGCTTTTCCTGTCCAAGGGGCAACGCATCAACGGCTATTTGGTGGAGCAAATATTAGAAGGAAAAATCATTCTTCTGCAGGACGGCCAGCGAATTGAGTTGAGGATGTAACCGTTGCGATAATGATTCTTTCATGAAACGCTCTGTTGGACGTAACGCAATCGTCTCGGTTGCGTCAGGCGTTTCCGACATTTAAAGCAATCCGGTTGCACCGGATTGTGGAAGCTCTTAGGAAATGCTCCTCTGGAACGGAATGACAGTTGTTTTTCTTTGAGTACACAAGTAGTCGTCCTGAGTAGTCCCGACCGGTTCTTTGGTCGGGACGAATCGAGGGGCGACGGCCGTCACCCCTCGATTCGGTCGCTTAAGAAGCAGCGACCTACTCGGGATGACTCACAACTTGCTCTTTTGGGAAACGCCCCTTGTTCGTTTCTTACGAATAAAACGACCCACTCGGGTCGTCGAGTGCTATGTGGCACGTTGGGCTACAACGGACGCCGGAGCGTCCTGTGTTCGTTCCCACGCAGAGCATGGGAACGAGGGCGTGGTAGCGGCACAGAGCGCGGCAACGAGGACACCGTTGAGACAAGAGGAGAAAATCATGGCTAACCGTCCGCTTTGCCTGGCCTCTCGCCAGGTAATCAACTAAGCTGCAATTAAGAATCACTTAACCTTGGATACCAACATTATGAATGCTTCAAGAAAGCTTTTTCAACCGTGGCGAACCCTTCTTTTGACGACATGCATTTTGTTGAATATAAACATTCCACTGCAAGGCACCCCCGTGCAAAGAAGACAGCACAAAGTCAGTTTGCAATTTCGGAATGTAGGCATTCAGGATGTTCTCAAGACCCTGGCCAAAGAGGGCGGCATTAATATCGTTGCCAGCAAGGGCGTTCAAGGTGCGGTTACCATTTTTGCTGATAGCCTCAGCATCATGGAGGCCATCAGCTTTGTCGTTGAGACGCAGGGATACGCTTATTATTTGGATCGAGGCGTCGTGCGAATCGTCACGGCTGAAGAATATATGAGTCGCTTCGGCCGGAATTTCAAAGATCGCATGCAGACCCGCGTGGTCAAACTGCACTACGCCAATGTTGAGAAGGTGGTAAAGACCATTTTCCAAATGAAGTCGAAAGACGGCAAAGTCATCGCCGACCAACGCAGCAACAGTCTCATCGTGGTCGACCTGCCGGCCGTCATTCAAGACATGGAGACGGTAGTCAGGCAGGTGGACATCCCCATGCAGACCTTCGCTTATGCCTTTGATCATATACCGGTGCAAACCATTGAAGAGATCGTCCAGAGCATGGCGTCTGGGGGGGGAAAGGTCAAGATCGACCCCAGTACAAATCAACTTCTGGTGATCGACGCTCAGGAGCAAATCGAGCGCATAAAGAAATTTGTCCAGGAGGCAGACGTGCCGAGTGCGGCTGTCATGGAGATCTACTCGTTGCAATATGCTGACCCGGAAGCCGTCGCGAACCGGGTGCAAAACGAGCTGACCCCGGGGGTTGGCAGTGTTGTGCCGGACAAAGCGACCAAGAAGTTGTTCATAAAGGATTTGCCTGAGAATCTGCCTTACTTGAAACAGCTCATTCAAACCCTTGATCGAAGGACTCGTGAAGTACTGATCGAAGCCAAGATCATTCAAATCAATCTCAATGATGAGTTCAAAATGGGAGTGGATTGGCAGGCCCTGTTCGACAAGTTTGGTGGGACAGTCAATGTGAGTTCAAACTTCAGGGTGCTCTCGGATAACGATGCGGGCGGCCGCGTGCGTGCCACTGACGTTTCTGCCGGCTCCGCAACGTTAAACGGAATCATCGAAGCACTGCAGAGCGTAGGTAAAACCGATTTGCTGTCCAACCCGCGGATTACCTGCACCGACGGCCAGGAGGCCTATATTCTGGTTGGCAGCACCGTGCCGTACAAAACCATCGACACGCGCGAAGACCAGGGCGGCGCCTTGCGTACTTTCGAGAAAGTTGTGACCGTTGAGGTCGGTGTGAAATTAAGAGTTACGCCTCATATCAACGATGAAGGCTTCATCACCATGAAGATCAGGCCCGAGGTCAGCGAAGTCACCAGCTTTATCGACAATGTTCCGGTAATCGAAAAGTCGGAGTCTGAAACCACCGTCGTGGTCAAGAATGGCGTCACCATTATCATTGGTGGACTCATCAAAGACCAACAGATTAAGATCGAAAAACGGGTGCCGCTGTTAGGCAGCATACCCCTCATTGGGTTTCCGTTTCGGAGCAAAAGCCACACAAAAGTAAAGACCGAATTGGTCATTTTGCTCCGGCCTCAGATAATCACAGGCGACGTGAACATGAAACCTGGAAAAGGCTAAGACCCACGGCTGATTGGAGGAAAAATGTTAAAAATCTTTTCGTTGGCAATGTTGACGGCTTTAACCACGTGGCTGTACCTCTGTGGACACAGTTCTCAGACGAGGTACTATGTGGACTTGACTTCTGGCGACGACCGCTATCCAGGCACGAGCTGGTCGCTGGCTAAGGCTTCCATCGCCGCAGCCCTCGACCTTGTGGCCGACGGCGATACCGTCTGCATTGCTGAGGGGGTTTACGAAGAAGACTTCACCCTACCCTCCAACGTAACCCTCATCGGGGGCTTCGCTTCTGGTGGGCAAGTCAGAGATCCCAGGACTCACGTGACGATTGTTGCGGGTAGCCACCAAGATGTTGTTGTTACCATTCTCGAGACCAACGATCTCGCTCGGATTACCGGGAACAATTCCCCGCAGATCACTGCCACACGCAAACATTAGCTGCGCGGCGAATCTGCAAGAAACGCCCAGATTGAGCCCTGGCCCCATCTTAGCAGTATCATGCGCCTGGAGACCACGGCATTTTCCCTCTCGTTAAGATAAGGGCCGCTGACTACTGTGGCACCTGTATTATCCTTCCCATCCCAAACAACGGAATACTCACCAGCCGGATAATCGAAGTCTTCGAGCAACAATTGTGCCCATGCCGTTGGGTTTATCGCAAACGTGGCATATAATATGGATAGTACCATGGCAACCCTTTTCATGGTGCTCCTTCCTCTTCCTATGCATAGTTAGCGCTTGCATATTTGGTTTATAGTTCTTAGGTTTTGTCCGTAGATTCAATCAAACTGTTTCTTGTGAGTTTTGCACAACAGGTCAGGTTGAGCAAAAATAGGTTCTAAGCGTATTTTGCGCCAGCACTTTTAGGAAACGCCTGCTCCTCGTAACGCAAACGTCTCGATTGCGAGGACATTGCTTTCATGTAAAAGCACGCAAAGCGTGCACAGTGCTTTTAGGAAACGCTCCGCTGTCGCGGTCCTTTATTGCAGTCTTTAATGTCATTCAGGAGGAATCCTGTTGGCCCGCTGCACAGGTGCTGACCTGTCACAAGATGCCTCCTGCATGACAGGGCTGCCTGTGGCGTTTCCGACGTTTAAAGCAATCCGGCAGCTGCCGGATTGCGGAAGCTTTTAGGAAACGCTCTGTTGTACGTAACGCAATCGTCCCGATTGCGTCAGGCAGACGCCTGATCTTTTTACACAGCCAGTTCTTCCTTTGAAGGAAGACAGATTTTCGCTCGTCCAGAGCGAAAATCAGAGGGATGTCTGGTCGGCAGCATCTTTGACTTGGGATTTCAGGACGCCTCCTGAAATCCCGCTAATTTTCTCGCCGGACGCTTCAAAAAGGGGGATTCTTTGCAATGGGTTATCAAACGGTAACCTTCTCAAAGAAGGTCACCGTTTGAGGTCCCGACCGCTTCTTGGTCGGGACGTATCGAAGCCCGTCACTCCTCGATATGGTCACTTGAACAACAGTGACCTACTCGGGATGACTCGCACATTGCTCTCTGGAAACGGTTGGAATAACGTTTCCAAAATTCAAAGCAACAATCTTTTTTTGTTGTGAAACCTTTTAGAAAGGGTGGGGTTATGCGTTGGCTAAAATTGATTCTGACTGGTGGTTTCACTGTGGCGTTGGTTGTCGTCCTCAACAGCAAAATCGGTCTGCTCCCGCCTTTGGGCAAGTTCTTAGATCCTTTTCATGGCTTCTGGCAAAATGCCGATCCGGGAAAAGCCCAGACCGAGCAGAAGTTGCGAGTCGAAGGCCTGCATTCTCCAGTCACCATCCTCTACGACGACAGAATGGTTCCGCACATTTTTGCCGCAGACGATTACGATCTCTACTTCGCCCAGGGCTATGTCACGGCCCGGGACCGCCTGTGGCAGATGGAATTCCAGACGCGGGCTGCCGCTGGCCGGCTTTCGGAGGTGCTGGGCAAGCGGACCCTGGAATACGACCGCTACCAACGCCGGACCGGCATGCGCCTCGCGGCGCAAAAAGCGGTGCAATCCATGCAAGCCTCTCCGCAGGTAAGAGAGACCATTCAGGCTTACACCGCAGGTGTCAACGCCTACATCCTGGGATTGCGTGAGGAAGCTTATCCCCTGGAGTACAAACTTCTCGATTATGTACCCGAGCCCTGGACGCCACTCAAATGCGCGCTGTTGCTCAAACATATGGCCTGGATGCTCACTGGCTACAGCACGGATTTGCAAATGAGCAACACCCTGGCCAAATTTGGTCCGGAGGTGGTCGCCGACTTGTTTCCGGAATTCCCGCCAAACGTTGACCCTGTCATCCCTCCGGGTACCTCCTGGCACTTCAAGTCCGTGCAAGTAAAACCGCCGCCAAATCCCCTACAACCCGGCCTCACCAACGGTGCCGTGCCTTTTGCACCGAATCCGGACAACGGCAGCAACAACTGGGCGGTATCGGGCAGCAAAACCGCCAGCGGCTATCCCATCCTGGCCAACGACCCGCACCTGGAGCTCAACCTGCCTTCGATCTGGTACGAGATGCAGCTTGTCAGTCCCACGGTCAATGTCTACGGCGTCACCTTGCCCGGCTCGCCCAACGTCATCATCGGATTTAACAGAGACGTGGCCTGGGGCGTCACCAACGCCGAGTCTGACGTGCTGGACTGGTACCAGATCAAGTTCAAAGACCCTTCCCTTTTGGAGTACTGGTACGACCACGGCTGGCGCAAGACCACACGGGTAATCGAAGAGATTAAGATACGCGGCGGCGCGGCGGTGATGGACACGGTGGTTTACACACACCACGGCCCCATTCCACTAAAACCAAATGAAAGGGCGTTCAGCCGCCAGGTTCCCACGTTGACGGCCATGCGCTGGCTGGGTCACGACGACAGCGACGAGGCCCAGGCTTTCTACAAATTGAACCGGGCCAGGAGCTACGACGACTATGTGGAAGCCATTTCGCACTACGCCTGTCCGGCACAGAATTTCGTCTTCGCCGATGCCGAAGGCGACATTGCCATCTGGCACAACGGCAGATTTCCGGCCAAATGGAAACCGCAGGGCAAATTCATTGGCGACGGCTCCGATCCGCTTTACGATTGGCAGGCGTGGATTCCACACCAACAGAATCCGCATGTCAAGAATCCGCAGCGCGGATTTGTCAGCTCTGCCAACCAGAAACCCACAGACGCCTCTTACCCCTACTACCTGGGCTGGCACTACGCCCCTTACGCCCGTAGCAAACGAATCAACCAGCTTCTGTCTCAGATGACCGACATCGTCCCCGACGACTTTCGCAAGATGCAGCTCGACACCAAGAACCTGCACGCCGAATCGGTGCTGCCCGTGTTGCTGGGAATGGTCGAGCAAAGCGAATTAGGCGACGCTGAACTGACGGCTTTCAACGAGCTAAAATCGTGGGACTACCGCAGCGACGCTGAAAAGATCGCCCCAACAATTTTCGACCAATGGTGGCGACGGCTCTACGGCGCGATCTGGGACGACGAGTTCGGCGCGCCTGGAAGCAATTTGCGCTATCCCGGCCGCGACCGCACGGCGGAGATGATTCTGCGGCAACCGGACGCAAAATGGTTCGACGACGCCAGAACCCCGGAGATCGAAACCCTTGCGCTGCTCGCCAATAACTCCTTCAAGGCAGCCTGTGCTTTTTTGCAAGAAAAATACGGCCCGGTGGGCGACCGCTGGCAATGGGGCAAATACAAAGGCACTGCCATTTTGCATTTGGCAAAAATCCCGGGCCTGGGTCGCACCGACCTGTTCGTCGACGGGGATGCGCGCGTCATAAATGCGACCAGCCGGCACCACGGCCCTTCCTGGCGCATGGTAGTCGCTTTGGGGCCGCAAGTCAAAGCCTGGGGCATCTACCCCGGCGGCCAATCGGGCAATCCAGGCAGCCCGCACTACGACGATTTCATCGACGCGTGGGTGCATGGCCAACTGGCCGAGCTGCTTTATTTACAATCAAAAGAAGAGAAAAACCAACGCCTGGTGTCGAAACTGATTTTGGAGGAAAATTGATGGTGACTTTCGTCCTGATTCTCGCTTTGGGAGCTGTCGCGGAGTTGTTTTTCCCCTGGTGGTCGGTTGTGGTGGTGGCATTCTCAATTGGCGGGTGGAAAGGCACGTCGGGTTGGCGGGCCTTCAGTGCCGGATTCCTGGCCATCGGCGGCCTGTGGCTGATCGTCGCAGGCTTTATTCATTTTCAGACCGGTGGGATTCTAACAGAAAGAGTGAGCACCCTGCTCAAGCTACCGACGCCCCTTCTGCTGCCGGGGCTTGCGGCTTTGCTCGGCGGACTGGTCAGTGGTTTGGCCGCCGCGTCCGGATATCACTTGCGGAAGACTTTCAAAGCAAAACAATTTTGACTGCCTGAGCTTCTTCTATGCCGGCAATGTGCCTCTCGTTAGCAGAGACAAAGCGTGTGGCTGCCCCCTAACCGAACGGGCTGTTCGAAAGGGAGCCGGAATTCATGCGGGCCGCTCCTTTACGCCGACTTTCCAAAAATTCCGTCCAGGCCCACCGCGACGTCTATTCTTTTGCCCGCAGAATGACTTCCTTATCTTCCCCTTCCTTGATTTCAAACACAACCGGCTCATACTGCCCTTTCTTCCGCCAACCAATGACGTTATACATACCTGGCGTTAACGGGTGTTTTTTACCAGACATCTTGTACTGGCCTCTCCTACTCGGCCCGCGACCGATGAAACAGCGGTCCTCTTGATCGCGTGTGCCGTCGGCTTTCTGGTAGATAACCGTGACGTGCCCTACCGGCACGGTCACCTCAAACTGCTGTTCATCTTTGTCTGTCACCACGATGCCTTCTTTGACGTATGGAGTCAATCGGTTGGGAAGATGCAGATTGTAGGTCCCGGGCAGCACGCGCGCGCCGTTGTGCACGTGTACTTTGTATTTCCGTTCACCGTTCTGCCAGAGCTCGTAATTCTCCCGGAACCAAATGCCAGACCCGGAGGCGACCATCTTAAATTTGACTTTAACTGTGTGCACCATTTTGAAAACGATTTCCTTGTGGTCTCCGTCGGCAAAAGACTCGGTGACAGACAACTCGTTTTCGGCATTGGGTTTGGCGCGAAACTCATAGGTTCCTTCATCCAGATACACCTCGTCTATCCAACGCAACTTAAAGATCTCTTTGCCATCTTGAAAGGCATGAATCAACGAACCGCGCTGCGCTTTGCCGGCGGCCTCAAATCTTGCTTTGACCGTCGGCGGCACAACTACTTCCACTTTCACCCGGGTTGCACCGGTTTCCGCCACCGTTAAGATTTTGGTAACGGGTTTGTACAAGTTACCGTTTTTAGTGCGGACACCGACCAGCAATTTGTATTCCCCGGCTTCGACCAGGTTTCTGCGGTTACTTGAGACTTCAACCATTTCTTTGCCGTTTCGAGAAAGGACGCCTTCTACCCACATTCTGTTTCCGATCGGATCCACTGCATCTATGAGCAAAGCCGCCATGGTGGCCTTTTCTTGAATCTTCTTCAGGCCATCGCCCAGCTCCGAGGCAGAATTGGCGTCATAGTACTCCGTGCCGGCCGCGTCCGAGATACACTTCATCGCGGCCTTCGATTTTTCATCCAAACCCAGGCCCACCACGTGCACGCGGATATTGACGTTCTTCTCCCGCCAGGCTTTCACCAGTGCACACGGGTCGTCATCGCAGGTCTCTTCGCCATCGCTGATGAGAATGATCTCCCCGCTGCGGTCGCCAAAATCTTGCAGCGCCTGCCGCAGGCTGTAGTTGATGGGTGTTTTTCCGGTGGGGTTGACGCTGGCCATAAACGTTTGCACTTGCGAGACCACTTTCTTCGGAGCGCCAAAAGGCGCTACCAGCTCCGAGTCGCGGCAATCGCCTTTACGGCGGTGGCCGTATGAGCGAAACGCGAGCTCGTAGCCGCTGAAGTCTCCCCCGACAAATTCTTGCAAGACCTGTTTTGCCGTTGCAATTTTGAAGGAGCCATCCGGCAATTTTTGCCACATGGAGCCGGAGGCATCGAAGATGATGTAGATGGCGTCGGGGTTTTCCTGCCCGAAGCCCTTTAACGGCCCGACGATAAAACAAATAGTCAGTACTACAAATCTAAGAATCTGACTTCTCATCATTCCTCCAATTTAATAGAATCCCAAATCCCATGAACTCCATTTGGCATTTAGTTTTTCTGGTATTTCTTTTTCAACGCATCCAGCCCCTGGAATCTTTTCATCGCCTCACTCATATCCCGGTATTTGACATTCGGCCTTTGCAGCTTCTTTTTGTCAAATGTTTCTGAGATTTTTTTGGCTTCGATGGTCATTTTCATCCCCATCATGTTGGTCTCGGTTTTGAGATTGATCCAATTCCAAACCCAGGTTTTCGTGCCCATCTTCTTAATTTCCCAGATTTCACAAGTTTTGCCAAGCACTTTACCCGTGCCGATTTTCTGACCGCCCATTTGCACCATCATTTCTTTTCCGACTTCTTTCATGTCTTTCTTCTGGAAAGCCTCCTTCAAAGGATTTTCCATTTTTGTGCCGGATTTCGTTTTGTAGTCATAGGTATAAATGATGCCGTCTTCATCAAAATTGATGAAGGTTGCGGTGTGGTTTTCCTGTTTCATCCCCATGACGTTTACTGTCTGTTGACTATATTTTGCTTCTCGCATGCCGTACCGGTCGAAATAGAGTGTTTCGGTTCCCGAAAACATGTCGCCGGTGATCTGGTATTCGACACAAGCTTGTTTGAGGCCGTAACGACTTTTTGAGCCCGCGCTGCTTCCCGATTTTGCGCTATCGCAACGAACGAAGCTCAAGAACGAGAGTACGATGAGACCGATTGTGAGTTTGTTCATGGTTTTCTCCTTTTGTTTGATGAACTTAACTTGATTGATTAATTCCTAACGTGGTGATGCCGTAATGAATGGAACACGGATTTAACAGATAGAACGGATTTACACGGATCTTATTTTGGGTGAAAACCAAAACATCATGAACCACACAATACACATTCCACTGACTTCGATACATTCCGTTAAGATACATAAAATCCGCGTCATCCACGTTCTTTTTTTTGTACTTTTTTCAAAACAACCCATGTGGTGCGTTTCACGCGCGGGAAATCATGCAGATTAGAATTTGTAACTCTAATTTGCATAATAAACTGAGCGGCAACGCGCCTGAACACGGCTACCTAATTTATGGCGGCGCTGAAACGCAACCTTGGGCAAAAGGCCAGGTCATGGGTTGGGAAAATACGTCGGATATTCTCGGCCTTTGACCCGGCCTACGCTCTCACCAGATGCTGGATGTCGGATACTCCAGCCTATTGCAACAAAATCATCTTCTTCGTTTGAGTCCTCTGGCCGAAGCGCAATCGGTAAACATACACGCCGCTACTGACCCGACTGCCGCGATCGTCCGTTCCGTTCCAGCTTACGGTATAAGTCCCGGCCGGCTTTGTTTCGCTCGCTAACACCCGTACTTTTTGGCCTAACAGATTATAGACCGCCAATTCGACCCGGCCCCTTTGAGCCATCCGATAGGTAATCACGGTCTCCGGGTTGAAGGGGTTTGGATAATTCTGGGACAGCTCAAAATCAGATGGAATCCGACCCGGATTGTCATTTTCTTGCACGCTGGTTACGGAAGAAAGCGTGTCAAGGAGTGCAAACCCTTGCGCATCAATGAAGTCGGGATCGGAGTTGCCAAACTGACTCTGAATATCAAGCAACAAGTAATCTTCCGGCGATATCCAGTTGTATTGAATAAAAGTCTCGGTACCGGATGACACTACTATCCCATCGACAAGTGTCTTCATCATCACCTTTGTGTCCTGGCGCAAGCGCAAGCACTCGAAATCGCCAAGCGGGAGTCTTACCATGCCCCAACCGTCGATCAAGTTGTCGATGCTATCGACACTCACTGAAATCAACGTCGTGGTATCTCCGGTGACCGGATTGATCGAGACAGTTATCGAGCTATCGACATCCACACTTCTCCACGAATTATTAAACGCCACTGGAAGCGGTGCGATAGTGTCGTGTTCTGCTTGCACACGGATGAAAAGAGTATCGGCAATAGAGACAATCGAGCTGTCCCCGAGTCCAAGAAAAAAATCATCCTGCACATCGAAGTAGCTGAATAAAAATGAGCCCGGGGTTTCCGGAAACGTGATTTTTCTGACCATGTTTGCGCCCGGAAACAGGTCCGGCGTCGGCGTGTCTTCAGGACGAATGAATTCAAGCACAGAGACCAGGGTATCAGCAATCACAGCGCCCCTGAAATCCCAAATTTGGTTAGCCCCTGGCGAACCGAGGTCGACCGGAATGCTACCCCGCCCGTCTATGAGCACCACTTGCCGTGAGCCGATTTTACTGAGCAGGCCTTCCGAAGTGAGGGTAATTTGAGAGTAGAGGAAGTTGGGCAGAACCAATAACAGGCACAGTCCAAGTTTCCAACGAATAGCCAGTAACAGATTCTTCATGAGGCTCTCCTTGGTTTGGTTAATATGAATGCTTTTCAAAATGTTAGCGTTTTGCAGCGCGCGTCTTTAATTAAATACCTGAAATGCCAATATTTGCCTTTTTCTCCACTTTTTCTGTTCGTTTGCCTTTTTGTACCCGAAATTGATACAAAGCAAAATTCTTAACCCGGCTTTGGGCGGCAACCGAATGCGACCGCGGCATGGGCTTGATAACGCCATGTTCGTCATCGCCGCCCACAGCGGAAGCCGGTGATTGAGACGCCAGAAAAACCAATACCAGTAAAGCCTACAAAACCTTCATTTCTGATCCTCCTTCTCTAAATTAAATCTGCCGTAACAGCGCTTGAATTCTTTCTACCAGTAAGCTTCGATCAAAAGCTTTGGGAAAAGCGTCTTTGGCTCCCAAAGCAAATGCCTTAGCGATGATATTGCGGTCGTCATTTCCACCGATCAAAATGATCTCAATTTTTTGGCAATGACTTTTTATGGTTTTTATGATATCTAAGTCAGCTGAAGTTGCCGAGGTCATTTCAAGCACCAATATTGCAATTTCTGCTGTTTCAAGAACAGCGACGATTTCATTGTTCTGCCCACATTTTAAGGTGATCACATGCTTTTGCAATTCACGAAATAAGTGTTCATCTAAAGAAATTGTCGGGCCGGATATGAGCACGCAAGATTTTGGCATTGTGTCTTCCTGAGGGATTCAAGGCTTTGTAATCAACTTGTGTGCCATCCACAGGAACTTTGACGAAGGCATTGCATTAATATTTTGTTTTCTAAGAAATAAGGTAAGACAATTTAAAGCAGGATTAGAGGCAACAACAGTTAGGAAGTAGGGCGTATTTGCCAATGCTGTTGGCAAAAATGCCAAAGTTCAGGCAAGATTAACCACGAATGGACAAGAATTTACTCACCGTGTTTGATAAGCATATTTCACTTTATTTTGAAAACATTATGACTTATATTTAAAAGTGGTAAAAGGTTTTAGTACTTAAACCGGTTCAGGTGAATGCAAGATAAAACCAATAAAAAAAATTTTGACTTTAAATTACTGGAATCTTTAGTGCAAAGAGTCGTTGCTGTTGTACATCCCATAAAGATAATTCTTTTTGGCTCTGCAGCGCGGGGAGAGATGGATGCTAACAGCGACATTGATATTCTGGTAATCGTCCCTGATGGTACGCAACGACGACGAACAGCACAAAAGATCTATCGCCACTTGATTGGCTTTCAATGTGCTGTCGATGTTATTGTGGCCACAGAAAGTGACTTGCATAATTATGGGGACCGTTTCGGCTTGGTTTATTACCCGGCGTTACGAGAAGGAAAAGAAATTTATGTCGGAGAAGAAAGATAATTTGGGATCTCCTCAAGAATGGTTGGCACGAGCGCGTAGTAATTTAAAGTTAGCTCAAAGTGAAAAAACTGAGGAAATATACTGGGAGGACCTCTGCTTTGAATTACAACAATGCGCTGAAAAATCGATTAAAGCGGTGCTACTATTTAAAGGTATTGAATTCCCCTATGTTCATGACATTGCCCGGCTAATTACTTTGGCAAAGGAAAAAAAGATTTTGTGGACAGAGGAGTTGGACGAAGCAGCAGAGTTAAGTCAATACGCTGTTGAAGCTCGTTACCCTGGTTTGTCTGAAGAAGTAAGCGAAGAGGAATACAAGCAAGCTCTGGAAGTAGCAAAAAGAGTTCTTGAATGGGCTGAAAATACTTTAGGAGAGCATTAGCTGATAGAGAGTCATCTCGAAAATAATTCTCATCTAAGAGCTCTCTTGACTCAAATCCTTAGGGTCAATTCCATACTTCTTCATCTTATCAAAAAAATTCTTCACGGCCATTTCCGATGCCCGTGCCGCCTGGCTGATGTTGCCTCTTGACTTCATCAGACGATCAATGATATATTCGCGCTCGAACCTCTGCACGACACGCTGTTTGGCTGATTTAAAACTCAGTTCTTCCCCTTCCTCCGAAACGGATAAATCCGCAGGCAGATGATCCGTTTCTATCTGCTCGCCTTTTGCTAAGATAACTGCACGCTGAATGATATTTTCAAGCTCGCGCACGTTGCCGGGAAAATCATACAAGAACAACTGGGTCTTCGCCTTTTCCGAAAGGCATAAATTCTTTTTGTTGTATTTCTGCCCAAAAGAATGGATGAAGTGTTGCGCTAAGACCGCAATATCGCTCTTACGCTCACGTAAAGGTGGCATATCAATTCCAATGACGTTTAACCGATAGTACAAGTCCTCGCGAAACCTTCCTTCCTTGATGAGTTGCAGCAAGTTCTTATTGGTTGCGGCAACCACGCGTACGTCACAAGCACGCACCACCGTGCTTCCTACCGGCGAGAACTCCCCGGTCTGCAAAATGCGCAGCACCTTCACTTGCATCGCGGGTGACATTTCCCCGATCTCGTCCAGAAAAATGGTACCCCCGTAGGCACGTTCAAACCACCCAACTTTGTTTTCAGTAGCGCCAGTAAAGGCTCCCCTCACATGACCGAACAGCTCCGATTCGAGCAGGTTTTCTGGCAAGGCGCCACAATTGATTGGAACAAAGGGTTTGTCGCTGCGACGGCTATTGCTGTGCAACGCTCTGGCAAGCAGCTCTTTGCCCGTTCCGCTTTCGCCGCTCAAAAGGATGGTAGCATCGGTATCGGCCACCTGGGCGATCAGTTCAAGGATTTCCACGGTAGCTGGATGATTCCCTACGATGGCCCCAAAATCAAACCGCTGTCTCAGCTCCCTTTGTAGAGCATGAACATTGCTCTGCAGTTGTTGCCGCTCCAGGGCGTGATAAGCTGCGATGGATATGAACTCCGCAAACTTTTGAGCAAATTGGAAATTCTCCGGCTTAAAGGCCCCTCGCACCGTGCGATTATCTAAATAGATCTCGCCAAACACCTCACCGTCTCGTAGCAATGGCAAACAAATCACAGACAGAATGTTTAGCTTGATGACGCTTTGACTGGCCTGAAAGGTGGGCTCTTCGCAAGCATTTCTCGAATATACGGCAGCTTGCTCATCTTTAACTTTGCCAATGATGCTGCGGCTAATCTCATACTTCGGCTGTTCCAATTCTTCCCTTTTCAAATTGCGGGCAGTTTGAAAACGAACTTTACCGTGGCGATCAAACAAAATGATAAGCCCGCGCTCCGCGCCCGTGCTTTCGATCAGGCCATCCATGGCGACGGCCAATACGCGATTCAAATCCTGCTCAATTAATACGCTGCGACCAATTTCCAATAACTGTTCCAACAAAGGGGTCTCAGTCGAGGAGACCTTTTTTTTCCTAAAACTCATCACTACTCTAGTCCCTCAGCCATCCAGATGCTTTCCGACTCGATCTGCCTCTTGATCAAATAAAGTTGATCGCCGTGCACTGTGTAGCGAATATAATTGTGCGGGTACTTACCAAGATCAAGTGGGTAGCTCAATTGACCACTCTGTAAGTGCAACTGTGCAAATCCTTTCTCATCATAAAAATAAAGGTTGGCATCGTCCTCATCCCAGACGATTTTTGCCAAAATATCCATCTTTCTGGCAGGGAAGCGAAACACAGCGTGTTCGGTTTGATTGACAACATCATACAGCAAGACCTCTGCGCTGTTCTCGGCGACAGAATTTCGAAAATAGGCTATCCACTGGCTATCGTGTGACCAGTAGCCACCCGATTCACTGCCCGGCGATTCAGTGATTTGACTAACAGTCCCGCTGTCGGTCGATGTGATCCATAACTCAAACTGGCCACTTCGATTTGAAAGAAAACAGATGGCTTTGCCGTCGGGTGCGTAAGTAGGCATCCAGTCCGCACCCGCATGCTCGATTATCTTTTCAGCGCGGCCTCCCGAAGCTGGGATTCGCCAAATGTCCGAGTTGTTGCCGCCGCCGGCATCAAAAAGGATCCAGCGACCGTCTGGTGACCAGGACGGGGCATAAGCGCTTTGTGCATCATATAGCAGCCTCTGGTTGCCGTGAACAGGATCAAACAGCGCCAAAGCACGCTGGCTGCCGTAGAAGGTCTCTAAGGCCAGCATCCTGCCGTCCGGTGAAATTGCCAGGTTGGTAGTCAACTGAGTGTGTGTGGTGATTAACTCCGCTTCTCGCCAGGCGTCCTCAAGATTCTGCCCAAAAGGAATACGCCAGAGTTCCTCAAGCTCATTGCCACTTTGATAAATAATTCTTTTGCCATCTGGTGAAATGTTGAATCGTCCGAACTTCGCGTCCGCAATGACCAGCTCGGGCTGGGCGGTGAGCCTGGCAGAAGGCAAATCCACCTTGACGCGATAAAGTCCTGCCATCCCGTTGATGCTGGTCTTAAAATAGATATATTGTCCGGACGGCGACCAAATAGGTGAAGCGATATCGTCGCCTAACTTCTTGAGTTCGTTGGCCTTGCCCGTGGCGGCGTTGAGCAACCACAAGGCCCTGCCGCTGCCTACACCTCCAATGCAAATAATCCAGTGGCCATTTGGAGACCAAGCCGGCGAATCATAACTCAACCGATTATTTGGAGATAATCGCCTAAGAGTGCTGTCAGCAAAATCAAACAACCAAACTTCATTGTCTTCCCAGACCAAGAAGGGGGTCCGTTTTGAAAAAACAATCCGTCGCCCATCCGGGGACCATCTGGGCGTATAACCAAATTCAGTGAGTTTTACTACCCCACTGGTTTCGGATGTGTCGACCAGGCAAATACCACCCGCATCCTGGTGCACCGCTATCCAGCGAGCTTTTCCAGACCAATCAAGACCGTAAAGCAAGGGTTTTGTATCAAGGGATGATTTTTCATAAATCGTCTGTGTACGTCCACTGTTAAGGTCTTTAATCTTCAAGTTTTGGGTAAAGGTGTCGGAGTCTATCTTTGTGGATACGTAGGCGATTTGCTGGCCGCTGGGCGAAAAAACGGGCCACACATCAGAGTCCGTAGTCAAACTCAAACCCTGGACCTTGATTTTCGGCAGCGTGTGGGTTTGGTCTTTTGTTGCCAAGAACAACCGAGCGACCAACAAAGACATCCCCAGCATCCCTATTGTAATCGCTGAATAAATGACTTTTTTCGACATCCGTTTCGCCGGATCTAAAATCCGACTTAGCTCACGACCCATTACCGCAACGCTTTGAAACCTGGCACCAGGAGATTTCGCCAGAGCCTGCAACACGATGGAATCCATGGCCTTTGAAATATGGGGTCGCACGGAAGATGGGGCCCTGGGCACGTCATCCAGAATGGAAGACATTAGTGATAAACTATCTTTGCCGCGGAAAGGCGGAATTCCCGTAAGAAGTTCATATAGAATCACCCCAAGTGAAAACATATCCGTGCGCTCATCGATGGTCCCGTGTTCGACTTGCTCGGGGCTCATGTAAAGCACGGTACCTTCAACCCCGGTACTCGAGGTTTTCACCTGCTCAGTGACCGCCGCTGATGGCAACGGGGTGTCTTTGTTGGGGTTGGTTTGCTTTTCCTTATGAGTGATCTTCGCCAACCCAAAATCCATGATTTTAACGTAACCGTCCCTGGTCACCATGATATTGTCAGGTTTAATGTCACGGTGAATAATTCCTTTTGCGTGAGTCGCAGCCAACGCGTCACAGATTTGTACACAGAGTTTGGCCGCCACCTTCTCCGGCAACGGGCCCTTCTGTCGCAGCATTTCTCCTAGCGTCTGACCATCGATGTATTCCATAACGATATAGTGTGTGGCACCAAAGTGACCGATGTCGTACACGGTGCAGATATTGGGATGATTCAAAGCCGAAGCCGCCTGCGCCTCGTGCAGAAATCGCTGGAGATTTTTTTCCTCAGCAACGAGATGCGGAGAAAGCAGTTTGATAGCAACCCACCGCAGAAGCCTGGGGTCATAGGCTTTATAAACAATGCCCATGCCTCCGTGCCCAAGAGAATCCCGTATTTCATAATGCAAAATCTTTTTCCCCATGAAGTCTAACACTTGTTTACCTTTGACTGGGTGTTTTGATTTTTCGAGACAGGTTACGCCTTCTATGTGGTACCTATTTGCGAAAACTCAGTTTTCAAACTGAGGAATTGTCCAGGTTTAGAATATCCAGCGCATAAGATAACACCTCAGAAGTCAGGGAACTTACGGCTGGTCAAGCTCAACTGACGTCTTCAATTTCTTTTCCTTCTCAAACCGCGCAATGGCGAGCTGAATCAACCGGTCGATGAGCTCCGAGTAAGGAATTCCGCTGACCTCCCAGAGTTTTGGGTACATGCTGATTCGGGTGAAGCCGGGAATGCTGTTGAGTTCATTTACGTAAACTTCCCGTTCCTTGCGCAAGAAAAAATCCACCCGCGCCATGCCTTCACAGCAGAGGGTCTTGAACGTCGCAATCGCCAGCTCCTGGACTCTCTCGACGATTGCCTGCGGTAGCTTAGCCGGGATTTCCAAAACAGCCCCGTGTTCGTCGATGTACTTGGCCCGGTAAGAATAGAATTCATCTTGTGGGAGAATTTCGCCAGGAAGCGAAGCCACTGGATCTTCGTTGCCCAAAACAGAACATTCGATTTCCCGTCCTTGCATGAATTCCTCGATGATGATCTTGCTGTCGTACTGCAAGGCGTCCCGGACCGCCAGGCCGAATGCCTCCCGGTCGCTGACTTTGTGAATGCCCACGGAGGAGCCCAGGTTAGCCGGCTTGACAAATACCGGCGACCCCAGTTGCCTGGTTACCTCTTCAAAATCTATTTCTCGTTGCAATGACTGCGGATAAACCAGGAACCTGGCGGTGGGAATGCCCGCGTCGCGCAGCAACCGCTTCATCACGTCTTTGTCCATGCCAACGGCTGATCCCAACACGCTGGCACCGACAAACGGCACGTTGGCCAGCTTGAGCAACCCCTGAATGGTACCGTCCTCTCCAAAAGGACCGTGCAAAACCGGAAAGATCACATCGAGTTGGCCAAACGATTTGTTGTCGGAAAGGCTGACCAGTTGCTGCTGGCCGCTCGGCGCGGTAACCAGGGCTACGTTCTCATTGGCCTGGTTTAAGGCAATGAGTTTGGGATTGTCGGCATTCAAGAGAAATCTGGAAGCCTCATTCAGATACCACCGACCTTGCTTGTCGATGCCGATCAAAACGACGTCGTATTTGTTTCTGTCGATGGCTTCCACCACGTTCTTGGCCGATTGCAGGGAGACTTCATGCTCTGCGGATTTACCACCAAAGAGAATGCCGACGCGAAGTTTCTGGGTCATGTTTCTGTTTTCACCTCATGAGTAAGACCGAGGACAATGGCAGGGCCTCGATGCGTGGATCTGCAACCTCTACATCGTCTGTGAGCGTAATCAGCAACCCGAAAGGGGCATTGTAAACGGCCTTTTCCACGAAAGCTCGCAGACCCAGCGTATCACGGTGAGGGTCGATCTTTTCACTGTGCAGAAGGTGGTCGATGATCTGTTCTTGCAGCGTGGTCTTTCCCACCTGAAGGGGACCACGCAGGACAGTGACAGGCGCCAGCCCGGCCTTAAGCTTTTGCAGTGTCGGTTCGAAAAGCCAGCGCCGAAGGGGGGGCAAGGGCCGCATGGGCTGGCTCTCCCACCAGGGATTGGTCTCCCGCAAAAATGCCTCCAGGGAAGGACTCAGACGCTCGCCAAAAAAAGTAGGCTCAAGGTCGGACATATTGGAATGGTTTAACCTCACTCGCTTTCTCTTGATCGAGAATTCTCTCAAGCCAGACATTGGTGTCAAAGAGAAGCATAAGTCAGTCACCCCACCATTTTAGGGCTTTCTTCTGCAGCTCCAAAGACGTGTATTTATGCTTGTACTCTTTTAACGCTCCAGCCCAATCTTGACGCAGTTTTGTGCCCTTTTTTCGACCTCGCTTATCGATGAGAAATTCCATGAAATCTTTGACTTCGTCGTGGTATTCAGGTGGAAGCTCCGCAACTAATTCTACCAGGGTTTTTGTGGAGTTTTTCATAGATAGCTCCCAATGATTTGAACGGTAGTGTCAAAAGTTTCAGCTCGAATATGGAGTTAACGATGTACACCTGAAGATGCATTCCGGGCAGCGATGCCAACGACAGGAGTCTCTTGCCTTCTTCCTTCCCTTCGTCGTTTTGACCAACGAATCGCCTTCCTTGGAGTGCTGAAGCCCTGCTTCAACCTTTCCACGTTTCCACAAGGCGCAAGCAAGGCTTGCGCACGCCAAAGTGACTCTCACCTGGAACAAGAACAGTGTCACCCCACTTTTTCAAATATAAAAAATTCCCCAACAAATCGCAAAGCTATTCCTGGTACACCACGGCCGTGCCGCTGGCACTGACCATGAGCATGTTGCCGCCGGAACCGATGCCAATGGTTTCGTAGTCGAGGTCCACCGCAATGACCGCATTACCGCCGAGGCCGCGGGCCTGCTCCACCATCTCCTGCACGGCGATTTCTTTAGCGCTGCGCAGCTCCTTCTCGTAGGCCGCGGAGCGCCCACCGACGATGTCGCGGATGCCGGCAAAAAAATCCTTGAAAATGTTGGCGCCCAGAATCGCTTCACCGCTGACCAAACCCAGGTACTTTGCGATTTTTTTGCCTTCGATGTTGGGGGTTGTTAAGACTAACATAACGATTTCTCCTTGAATTTTAATATCTGAAAATCGTGCCTTCGCGGCCAAACCATTTCGAACAAAAGAACAAACTCAACCCTGCCAGCACGACTTGAGAAAGGTAGACCAGGCTCAACACGCCTGGTTCAATGGTTCCCGAAACGATGTCCTTGGTTGCCAGAGAAATGTTTAGAATGGGAATCCAGGCTGTGGTTGAATTCAAGGTTATGCCCGGCAACAAGCCAACTACTGCAGGAAGAATGACCACGATCAGCAAAGGACTGATGAGGCTCTGTGCTTCTTTGTAGGATTTAGCGAAGATAGACAAAGTCAGCAATATGCCCGCAAAAAAGATGGTTAAGGGCAGCAGCAGAGACAAGACCAGGAGGATCGATTTAACCTCCAGAATTCCCAGAAGCACGCTCACCAACTCCTTGGGAATCTCTTTGATTTGCCGGATAGCCAGATAGAGGCCTACCATGGACACCGCTGCCGAAGCTACTCCGGTGACGACCACCACGCCGAATTTGCCCAGCAAAATCTGAAACCGGCTCACGGGCGCCGTCAGCAACGTTTCAATGGTGCCCCGTTCCTTCTCGCCAGCACCCAGATCGATGGCGGGGTACATGCTGCCCGTAAAACAAAAAATGATGAACAGATAAGGCAAAAAGCCGCCGATCATTCTTCCCAGGCGTTCCTTCTGCGTGGCCACATTGACTTCAACCAGATTCAAAGGTTTTACAATTTTTTCGTTCAGGTTTAGAGCCTTGAAGCGGTCAGCAATAAGAGCCTTCTCATAGTCGTCGACCAGGTCCTTCAAGCGCCGCTTGGTGATGTCCTCGTTTTCATCTTCAGTGGATTTGTAATAGAACTTCAATCTGCCGGCACGCAGGTCGGTAACGTGTTCGTCAAATTTTTTAGAAAATACAAACGCCCCGTCTAAACTGTCTTTCCGGATCAAGGCCCGCACGCTGTCTACCGGGATATTCTTCACAACTTTTAAGTCGTCGTGATCCGAGAGCATGTCTTCAAATTTGGCCGCATTGCCAAAGGTGACTAATCCAACCTTCAGCACTTCCTCCCTGGCCTTCTTGACTTGCGACATCTGAACTTTGGTCATTACGGTCATGATCACTGGAATTAACAAGAGCGGCACCAGGACCATGGCGATAAGCGTGCGTCGATCGCGAAGCGTATCGATGATCTCCTTTTTGAATATGGTCAATACTGATTTCATCTTAAGCCTCCTCCGTTAGCCGAATGAATTCATCTTCCAAAGACCGGGTTTTCATTTGAGAAACGAAAGCCTCGTAGGTGCCCTGGTAACAGAGCGCGCCTTTGTGAATAATGGCCAGGTCGTCGCTCAGCAAACTGACTTCACCCATGATGTGGGTGGAAAAGATGACGGTCTTGCCGGCATCGCGCAAGTCGCGAATGAGCTGAATAATGTTCCGGGAGGTAATAACGTCCAGGCCAGCCGTGGGTTCGTCAAATACCAGGACTTCCGGATCGTGAATGATGGTGCGCGCGATGGAGACTTTCTGCCGCATGCCTGACGACAGCTTACCGATGCGGCGACTGGCAAACTCGTGCATTCCAAGGCGGGAGAAGATCTCTTCACGCCGCTTCTGGAACAGCCCACCGTCCATCCCCTCCAACTCTGCGTAATACTTTACCAGTTCATTGGGCGTCAATCGATCGTACAATCCGGTGGTGCCGGTCAGGAATCCCAATCGGCTGCGCACCTTCTGAGGCTGCTTCACGGTATCGTAGCCTGCGACTTTAATCGAGCCCGCGGTTGGTTTCAGCATGGTAGCGATGAGCCGCAGCGTGGTGGTCTTGCCGGCGCCATTCGGGCCCAACAACGAAAAGATCCTGCCCGGCTGACAGGTAAAGCTGATGCCGGCAACAGCCTCAACCATCCCGTTGTGTGACGCGTTGCCCAACTCCTTCTTCTGACGGCGAGACACCTTGAACACTTTCTTTAAATCTTTCACCTTGATCATTTTAGATGTTTTTCCTCCTCTTTTGCAGTTCGTTTTCAAAACTGGGTTTTATTAAGGTTGTTGTAAAAATGTGCACCATGAGACTTACTTTTGATTCTTTTTACCCAATGGGGCTTGAATTATGCAAGCTACGGAAATCACTTTACCACAACGGGCTTTTTGGAAGATACTCGGCCCAACTGTTGGTCGAACCAGGCTAAGATTCGATTGACAATGTAGACGATGGCTTCCGGACTCAGGCGCTCACCGTTTAGAACCGAATAAAGGACTTTTTCCGTTTTCGTACCTTGATTTTTTAGAGCCTTGACGAACTCCATTTCCCTGGAAGAAGCCTGTCCTGCGGCATAAATAATTTGCGTTGGAGTCTTTACACCTTTGGCCGAAAACTCAGCCACACTGAAGGCAACGCCGTGCTCTGTTTCACTTACAAAATATTCCGGAACCACACCGGCCCCCCCTCGTAATCCCGCAGACTCCTCCACGACAAAAACGCTGGCGGCCTTAATTCGTTTTGATTTGGCCGCAATGAACGCGGTCAAATAACCATTGTTGCTCCAGCCCAGCACACAGAGGCTGTCGGCGTGCGCCACGTCGAGTCCAATGCACCGGTTCACACCGGTCATCAGATCGTCGAAGTCCACGCTGCCCCAGCCTGCCTCGCTGGCAGCCCGGAAATCCTCTCCGTAACCCACACTGCCCCGCTGGTTGGGTCGCAGCACAGCGTACCCGGCCTGGGCAAAAGCTTGAATGGGAAAAATCGAACCTTGCCCGGTGAACGTTTGCGTGAACACACCGGCCGGCCCACCGTGAATCATCAGAATCAGCGGGTAGACTTTGTCGATTTCATGATCCACCGGGTAGGTAAGCAACCCCTCGATTTCCGTCCCATCTTTTGATTTCCATCTGATGACACGTGTTTGTCCCATTCTAAATTCGGCGAATCTTTGGTTTTCCCGGGTAACCTTCAACGGCAGAAATTTTCTCGTGCTTGAAATAAAAACATTTGGGGCTTCTTCCGGACTTTCGTGAACAAAGGCCAGGATTCTGCCATCCTTGTTAAGAGAAAAATTCCGGAAATCTCCCGGGCCAGAGGTAACCACTTGCACCGGTTTGCCGTTCAAAGGCGCAGCAAACAACCGGCGAGAAGTCCGGTCAACTTCGGCAAAGTAGATGGCTTTGCTGTTGCCCGACCAACCGAGCAGTTGCGGTCGCCCGTCGAAAGTTGGTGCCAAGCTCCTCGCCACGCCGCCCTTTGCCGGCACCACGTAAACGCTTCTGGCGCCACTGTTTGACGAATCGTCCGCACTCGAAGTAAAGGCCAGCCATTTGCCGTCGGGCGAATAAATCGGGCTTAGATCCGAACCCTCCCGGACGACCAGGGGTTGCGCGTCGCCCCCAGAAGGGGATACGGTGAAAATGTCTGGCAGAGAGCCGTCCTGGTCATGCTCGAAAGCAATGGTCTGGCTGTCCGGCGACCAGGCAAAAGCGCCTGCGTAAAAATCACCTGCGGTTAGCCGTCTAATTTTGCGCCCGCCTTCCGGGTCTTCTTCAACCTGAATTGTGTACAGTTGCGCGTGGAACACCTCCCCACGCGTCGCAGCGATTTTCCCGCCGCCTCTCTCTTGAGCACCAGATTCAGACGCCAGATAGGCGATGCGTGTGGCGTCCGGCGACCAGGCATAATCGAGCACACCGAACTGGGCCTGGGTCAACTTTTCGGCTTCGCCGCCGGTTAAACGGGAAATCCAAATTTGTGTTTTTGCCGCGGCTCCCCTGTCTGTCAGGAAGGCTAAATATTTGCCGTCTGGAGAAAAAGCAGGTCGGGTGCACGATTCTTCACCGCGGGTGAACTGGTAGTTCATACGGCCATCGTAAGAGGTCAGCCAGACGTGAGTCAGGTACCGTGACTTTTCACCATATCGAATGGGCACTGAAACCGTATAAGCAATCAAGCGCCCGTCTGGCGACAACGCTGCCCCCCCAACTCTTTCGAAGCCAGCCATGACTTCAGTCGTCCACCTGCTGGACAGAAGCTGCGCGCTACCCCCTGCGGGCAAAACGGCTGTCAGGAAAGCCCAACACAAGACGACACAAACAGCTTCTCTTTGCAATTTCAATCATCGATTATTTTGTTCTTCAGGGCTTTATCAGCCTGGGAATAATTTCATCCCCGCCTCGTGAGTATTTTTCTCAAACAGAAAATCTTTCACCTGACTAATTGTACTTTTTTAGCCGACCAAATACCATGCAGCGAACGAATCCTTTGTGTTTAACCTATAACACTACTTAAACCTTTTGCTTACATTGGTAATCGTTAGCCCCACAATTTTCTTTCCCCTGAGACGCAAAAAAGTGCCGTCATCTAAAATATCCGTATCCGTCGCTCTTTGCGGCCGTTCCAAACTGATGTATAGAGCATCTGCTTCCTCATCAAAATCAAACCAAATATGTTTAGCGCCCACTTTCTTGATGTGTGGTAACGCTTCAAAGATTTCATTTATCACTGGTGCTGTTGCCATAATATTCTCCTCTTTGAAAGCTTATTGATTTTTGTAGTAAAAAAAGCGGTGATAATAAAACCATCCTTTTTCTGTTGCGATTCCTTATAAATGACTAGCATTGCTTTTTTCGCAGAAATGAGTTTTACGGCCCATAACTCATCTTCATTACCTTGTAATATTCGTTCGGGCGTGGCAACAGTTTCCAAGACGTCAAAGTAGTAACCGGCCATATCATCATGGTTTTCAACAATGTGTCTCCATCGTTCGTCTGTTAACCTGATGGGCACGTTATTAACGGAATAGGTAATGTCCGGCATGACCTCCCAATCTTTCTCGTTTCAATAATCAGGCAAATCTGTTTCTTGGCATCCACCCCCTGCCGCTAAGAAGGCTGAGTATTCGTCGTTCGCAGAGAATGAAGAGCTTGTGCACGATTCTTCACCGCGGGTGAACTGGTAGTTCATACGGCCATCGTAAGAGGTCAGCCAGACGTGAGTCAGGTACCGTGACTTTTCACCATATCGAATGGGCACTGAAACCGTATAAGCAATCAAGCGCCCGTCTGGCGACAACGCTGCCCCCCCAACTCTTTCGAAGCCAGCCATGACTTCAGTCGTCCACCTGCTGGACAGAAGCTGCGCGCTACCCCCTGCGGGCAAAACGGCTGTCAGGAAAGCCCAACACAAGACGACACAAACAGCTTCTCTTTGCAATTTCAATCATCGATTATTTTGTTCTTCAGGGCTTTATCAGCCTGGGAATAAGATCATCCCAGCTTTGCGATTCCGGAAGCAATGGCTTAATCAATTTGAGAAACGTCTTTCGTTTTTGATTGGTTCTCAATGCCGCAATTTCGATAGCAGGAAGATATCTTTTCACGTCTTCAATAGGGTACGCGATCAGGTCGGGAAAAGAAGCATATTCGAGAATCCGTCTCAGTTTATATTCTCCCGACATATTCAGTTCGCCGTCCCAGAAATATTTATTTAGGCTTTTTCGCATAAGCCATCATCCTCTGGCGACGCTTTCCGAATGTTTTTCTCAAACATAAACTCCCTCAAATTATTCTCGATTTACGTTTACCTACAATATTAGTCTCCGAAAAAGTACAAATATTAATCCAATAAATCAAACTAAAATGTCCCAAACAAATTGCTGACTTCAGAGGGTGAACCGAGGAATTTCCTTGACATTTTGTTAAAAATTATTTAAATGTGATTAAAGTTCTATGAGGCCACTAAAATCATGGTTTACGTCAAAAAGAGTCGGGTAGTTTCTGGAGATCCGCGAAAGGTCTGGCAGCTCATCAATGAAGTCGAACGTTATCCTGAGTGGATGCCGGGGGTAGTGGAAGCGCGGGTAGTGTCGAGGCCCAGAGGCAGGAAATCGGGCCTGGGGCGCCGACAGCTTCTGAAAACCGCCATGAAGTTGGGACAGGGGGAAATCCTCCAGGAAGTCGTCGCCTGGGAACCGCCGCATCGAATCACCTGGCAGCATCTAAAAGACATCGTAGACGGCAAGGAAATCGCTCAGGCCAAAGAAATCAAAACCACCCTCTCCATGACCTATGAGGACGGTAAAATGACCTTCCGCATGATCGGTTCCTGGGAACCCGCTGGCGCCTCGAGCGACGGCATGAAAAAAATGATGCAGAGAACCATGGCTAAAAACTTCGAAGAAGCCTTGCTGAACCTGGAAAAACTGATTCAGCAGGAGGCTTCTTAAGCCTTCTTCAGCATGAGGAATAGTAAAGGCTTCCTCAGCGATCTCGACGGTGTCTTGTACATCGAGGGGAGCGTTGATTCCTGGCGCCGTCACAACCATCGCTTTTCCACCGCCAAAGCAGTTCGCCTGTCGATTTCTCACCATAACAACGATTGATCTGATCGCCTGCTTTGTCGAGCGTTACCAGTATACTGGTTAAAATTAGGTTGATTGTTACCAGTATGATGGTTATATTTAGCCCATGGACAAGAACACTCTCTTCGAAACCTTAGTTCGTTGGAATTATTGGGGCAAAAGGTCTTTACAGCGCTTGCAAGTGCGGCAACTCATGGACGACATGCTGCCCTTTGTGGAAGAGCCTTATCCGCTGGTACTCATAGGGATTCGAAGGAGTGGTAAATCCTCGCTGCTCACACTTCTCATGCAGCATCTTTTGGACAACGGAGTCGCCCCGAGGCAGCTCTTTCTGGTAAATTTTGAAGAACCCCTTTTCGGCGTTCATCTTTCTATTGATTTTTTTGAAGCTCTCATCGCCCTTTATCGGGAAAGGGTTAATCCGGAACAGAAAATCTATTTTTTTCTCGACGAAATTCAGAATCTTCCAGAGTGGGAAAAATGGGTAAGAAGGGAAGCAGACCTGAAGGAACACAAAATCTTTCTCACAGGCTCCTCAGCAAAATTGCTGAGCAGTGAGATAGCAACGCTATTGACCGGCCGTCACTACACATTCAAGGTGGCCCCGCTTTCCTTTGAAGAGTTTCTGAGCTGGCAAGGAATACCCTATGAAACCGAAGTTGAACAGGCTGAGAACAAAGCGGTCATTCGCAAATCGCTTTCAAACTATCTGCAATGGGGTGGCTTTCCCGAAGTGGTGTTGACCGACGACGACAAACGCGACAAAATCCTGCACCAGTATTTTGATGACATTTTGTTTCGGGACGTCGTCTTGCGCTACCAAATCCGCGACGTGAGGTTGCTGCAAGGCATTGCCGAATATTACATGAGCAATATGGCTGCCCTCCACTCCTTTAATCGACTTAAGGGCGTGTTTGGCACCTCCCTTGACAACGTTCGTCGCTACACGGCGTTCTTGGAGGACGCGCAGCTCATCTTTTCTCTCAATAAGTTTTCCTACAAGCTCAGTGAACGGCAAAAGGTAAGTCGCAAAGTTTATGTCGTGGATACGGGTCTACGAAACGCAATCAGCTTCAGATTCTCCCAGGATTTGGGAAGACTGATTGAGAATGTGGTTGCCCAAAAACTGTTCAACCAAAGCCAGGAGCTGTACTATTTTGGCAATGGCAGTGAGTGTGACTTTGTCTCGAGGCAGCAAGCAAAGTTTCTGCCAATTCAGGTCTCATATAGCGACCTCTCTGACGAGAAGTTGAAGGCCCGGGAATTTCGAGGGTTGCTGGCTGCACTGAAGCATCTGAAGCAAAACCGGGGGTTGCTGCTCACGGACGATGTGGAGGACGTGCAGCACCTGGAGGGTTTGCACATTCGTTTGCAACCAGTCTGGAAGTTTCTTTTAGAAAAATAACAGGTATTGCTGGGACACTTCCTGCCGCAAACTATGAATCGAATTGATCGTGGACAAACCATCCGCTGAAGCCATGCGCTCAAGAGATTACTACATAGGCATCACCGGGCACCGGAATCTTGGGAAAGACGCAACCAGAAAATTCGTGGCAGAACAGATCAACAGCCTGCTCCAGGGAATTAAACAAGAACACGAAAACACCGTAGCCCTTTCAGCTCTGGCCGAAGGCGCGGACAGACTGTTTGCTGAAGTCGCCCTGCGGTTGGGTTTCAGACTTGAAGCCGTTCTACCGTTCGAAAAATATGAGCAAGACTTCGAGCCAAAAGCGTCTCTGCCTCGCTTCCGCCATCTCCTGAACAAAGCGTCTAAAATTCACAAAATGGCCTATCTGAATCGTTCCAACGAAGCCTATTTCGCTGCGGGAAAATGGATTGTCGACCACTGCGATCTCCTGGTGGCTGTCTGGGATGGACGGCCGTCCGCGGGCAAAGGTGGGACCGCGGACGTGGTGCACTATGCCGTAAGCAAGGGACGGGCCGTGGTACACGTCGACATTATTAATGAAGGGGTCCGACACATTCAAGCGCAAAAGGCAGGCAAACATGGACAAGTTTGAAGAATACAAGCTGTTCGTTGAAGACACAGCACGCTTTTCTGAGCGGCGGCAGACCGTGAGCAACATCTATGTTGCGGTCAACGCCATTATCCTCAGCGCCATCGCTTTTCTGGCCAAAGATGCTGGACTCGTTCCATTGTGGCGCGCCTTTGTGATTGTGCTGGTGCTGGCCGCAGGCATCGTTATTTGCCTGCAATGGGATCGTCTAATCTACAAATACAAATTGCTGGTGGGCTTTCGCATCAATCAGCTTCGCAAGATCGAGGAGCATGAGGAGATGGCCAACTGCCACAAGATGTTTCACGCCGAGGATGCCCTTTACGCCCGCGACAGTGAGGGCCAGCCCATTCCCGGCGAAAGCCTCAACATCTCGGATCGCGAACGCTGGTTGCCTCGCGTCTTCATCATCGTGTACGCTCTTTTCTTCATAGGATTTGCAAGTGTTCTTCTATTTAGAACTTGACCGAAACCTGCACTTTTCTTCACCTAAGCCGTGTCACTTCGACCAGGCAACCGCAGGGCAGGAATCTATTTAAGTAAAAAAATAGCTGATCCGTGCGCAACCAGATTTCTCCGGCGCTGCGCGCCGTCGAAATGACAAAGCGTGACTCTTTTTAATGGCTATTCAAACCCTCATTCTTGAATGCGCTTTGCCAGAACGCAATTGTAGAATTTGGCGCCCGTTTGAAAGCACGCGTGTACGAAAAATATTGACAGCCGCCGTTTTAAGTCTTATATTATTTCAACGCAGTCAACGACTTCCTTAAACTACCACAACTTAGCCAGGGACAAGGCCATGCTGAATGAAAATCTCCTCATCGACGGCAAGCGCGTGGCAGCGCGTTCGGGCAAAACCAGGATCCTGAGCAACCCGGCCACTGGAGAACCGCTGGCTGAAGTGGCCGAGGGCGGTCCCGAAGATATCGACGCGGCGGTGGTGAGTGCGCAGCGGGCATTTCAAGAAGGCCCGTGGCGGCGCCTGAGCAGCCGCGAACGCACCCGCCTGCTTTTGCGTCTGGCCCAGGGCCTTCGGGACCAGGCCGAAGAATTGGCGCGCTTAGAAAGTCAGAATGTGGGCAAACCCATCCGCGAATCCCGCGATGAAGTGGCTCTGGCCGCCGACTGCTTTGAGTACTACGCTGGCGCCATCAACAAAGTGGGCGGGCAGACCATTCCGGTAGCCGCTGCGGGTGTCAGTCTGACTTTCCGGGAACCGCTGGGCGTGTGCGGATTGATTGTGCCATGGAATTTCCCCATCGCCATCACCTCCTGGAAAGTGGCCCCGGCTTTGGCCATGGGCAATACGGTGGTAGTCAAACCGGCCACGCAGACGCCGCTCACGGCCTTGCGCCTGGGCGACCTGGCCTTAGCAGCGGGCATTCCAGCCGGCGTACTAAACGTGGTTCCTGGCCCGGGTAGCAGCGCTGGTGAAGCCCTCGTGCGCCACCAACAAGTGCGAAAAATCTCTTTTACCGGATCCACCGAAGTCGGCACAAGGGTCATGAAACTGGCCGCCGAGGACATCAAGAGGGTAACCTTAGAGCTGGGCGGCAAGTCGGCCAATCTCGTCTTTGCCGATGCCGATTTGGAGCGCGCCCTGCCAGCGACCGTGTGGAGCGTGCTCGGCAATGCCGGCCAGGACTGCTGTGCCCGCAGCCGCCTGCTCATCCAGAGTTCCATTTACGACCATTTCATCGAACAACTGACCGGACTTTTCCAGCAAGTCCGTCTGGGCCCTCCCCTGGACGAACAGACCGAAATGGGGTCTTTGATCTCCAAAGAACATCGAAAAAACGTGCAAGAATATCTGGAAATAGGTATCCGGGAGGGGGCAACCGTGGCCTGTGGTGGTCAAATCCCTGGCGACAAACCGCTACAACGAGGGGCTTACCTCTCCCCTGCCCTGTTTACGGACGTACACCCGGATATGCGCATTGTTAGGGAAGAAATCTTCGGACCCGTGCTCTGCGCCATGCCCTTTGATTCCGAAGAAGATGCCGTCAGAATCGCTAACGACAGCCCCTACGGCCTCTCCGGTTCCATCTGGACGCAAGACATCGAACGCGCTCTGCGAGTCGCGCGAGCCGTGGAGACCGGCGTGCTTTCGGTCAACACCGGACACAGCGTGCACCTGGAAGCGCCTTTTGGTGGCGTGAAACAAAGCGGCTTGGGTCGCGAGTTGGGCCTGGCGGTGCTGGAGCATTACAGCGAATGGAAGAGCGTGTTTATTCATACGGGTGGCCGCGCATGAGAGCGTTCTGCTAAGTGGCTTGTCAGTTCATTGTGTTGAATCTGTCGTTCTAACAAGGCTATTGTAAGAACTTGGGTGCGACGATTCAACCTTTGAAAGGTTTTCAAAACAATATGACGTGAGACTCAAAAAACACATTTTGGACCACTCCGAAAGGCTGCTTGTTCATGAATGAACCTTTCAAAGGTTTTTTTGCAATAGTTTTGGTTCTAAAATGAACCGTAATGCTGATAAAGACGGCACAGAGCTGAAAAAAGAAGCCGTCTTCGGACTTGCCTATTTTCTCGGCTATTTGGGCTACTTATTTGTCAACCAGGAAAGCGAATCGATGCATTGGCTAACGTTGGTCATTGTCCCTTTGATATTGGTTTCGGTACGCCAAAGGAAGAAGCTAACGCTATCGTCCGTCCAGGCCAGTTTAGCCACCGTGGGTTTGCAACGCGACAATCTGAAGACCGGGATTGTTTGGGCGATTCTGTTGGGCCTGGCACTCAGTGTTTTGCAATTGTTCTTGTCGAGAAGTAGCGACAAAATCTGGCAGTTGATAGTGTCAGGCAAAGCCATGGTGCTCTTTCCTCTTGTCCTGGTCTTAATGCTTTTGACCGCTGGGTTTACGGAGGAGTTTTTCTTTCGCGGCATCTTGCAAACAAGGCTTGCAAAACTATTGCACTCAACCTTCTGGGCTGTCGTAGTAACTTCTGTCTTGTTTGGTGTTTATCATTTGCCGTATGCCTATTTGAACCCGAACTGGCCTTCCCAGCACGATTGGGAAGCAGCATTTTCTGCGGCGCTGGGCCAGGGGATCCCGGCGGGGCTAATCTTTGGTTTTATATATGCCCGCACACGGAATAATTTAGTGGCTTGCATCGTCGTCCATTCCCTCAACAATGTGTTGCCGGCAATGACCATGGTCAAATGAAAGGA
>JBHHYI010000017.1:0-39466 GCA_046757525.1 bacterium
ACATTTTGTCCGATCCTGAGCTGCACCACAAGTTTGTCCACGCTTTAGATAAGATAGCCCCGCACGCGCGCGTCTATCGCAAATCCGGGACCTGGAGAATCTGGCACGCAGATTCGGTGTTGGTGTGGGATGAGAGTCGCCACTACATTTTGGTAGGGTTGGTGGAAGACTGGCGCGGTGAACAGATTCTGCGCGACCTGGTGCCGGCGGTTGAAGAGGTGCTGTCGTTGAATTAATCGCAGTCATCGTGAATCCGGCGTTTGCCCATGGGCGTCAACTTACCACCGCCCAAGCTGTCATTTCGAGCGAAACGAAGTGAAGAGAGAAATCTGGTCTGTGCCTAAATCAGACCCCTCGACTACGTCCGGCAACTGCCGGACTCCGCTCGGGGTGACAATGTGGTGGTTAGACGCCCCTCAAGTTGACACCAAAAGTCGTTTACCGGATTTGCAACGCCCCCTTTGGCGAGACGGTCATTGAGTCAGAATCCGGTCGATGTAGGTGGCCAGCGTCTGGTGTTCCACCGCCGAGTTGATGCGCAACACATTGGACATTAAAGCAACCAGGTAGATTTGCCCCTCCGGTTTTTCCACAATGGCGACTGAATTCATGTAGTTGAACACATTGCCGTGGTACTTTCTACATTTAAAACCGGCTTCTTTTTTACACTTGTACAGGCTACCCGATTTGAAATAGACGGCCGATTTTCTCAGTCGCGGGGCTGAGGCATAGCGGATGCGCCTCTCCGTCATGTAGATCAACCGTTTGATTTCGAGACTGGACCACGGGTCCACCACCTTGCCTTGCTCGAGACGGATTAAGAAGGTCAACAACCCCATGGGGGTTCCGTGACTGCCGGTGCTGGGCACCATTCGGTTCCCGAACCTGGTAAAGAAGCTTCCAAGTTTCCAATCTTTTTCTTCAATGCCTATTTTTCTTAATGGGTCATCGACGATGGACATGGCGATCCGTTGCAATTCTTTACGAGGGGTCTCTTTGAAAAACGCCTCCTCCTGCTGTCGCGTGGGCGGATAGGCCTTGCCAAAGGCCCGTATGAGCAGACATTCCTTCCACACGGTGCTGGCCGCTGCATTGGAGCTGGCCGACAGCATGTGATCGAGCCATTCGTAAAGCGAGAAAACATCCCCTTGCCTGATCGGACGAAAGGCCACGCTGTGATTTTCCAGATTGAAGAGAGGGACACCGTGGTGATCGTGGTAAATCCAATCATCGGCTACGACCATGCGTTTGCGCAACAATTGCCGCCGCGCTTCCACCGAATCCGGGAAGAGCGTCTGCAGCTCGGCAAACAGGCCTACCGCGATGGCCAATTTACCAACGCTGCCCGGCTGATACTGATAGTTAGGCCGCAGGGCGGCAAAGCGCCTGGGTCTTCCCGGCGTGATGTCCAGCAAGGCGATGGAATAGCTGCGATCCCGTTTGGAAAACAGCTTCTCGATTTGTTTTTGTAGCGTTGAGTCGGGCCGGCCAATCAGGGCAGATAGGCTGTCCGATGCCTGTGTCAAATGCAGCTTGATGTCTTTAATCGATTTTCGACCGCCTTCAACCGGTACCACGCGGCCTTTTAGTTTTCCGGCCAGCCGCAGCCTCAATCGCTCCAGGCGGCGAATGCCCGTGTATTTGTACCCGTCGACAGGATATTCAAGCGGCGCGGTGGCGAGCAACAGAGCGCCGGTTATAGCTATTAAAGCAGTTCTCGGTAAGGTCTTCATAGTTTTCTTCTAATTCCGAAATTTCAATTATGAAACGCACTTGTCAAGAAAAAACAAGTTTTGGGTTGGAACCATTGCGCCTCCAAACCGAAGTTTGGCAGCGAAGCAAAACTACTTGGTCACGGCGAAGCACAAGAAAACGATCATGGCTCAGCTTCGATTATTTCATCTAATGAGATGACTCGATTCTCTGGCGTTCCACTGTCGAGGGCATTGAGATAAGTCGAAGAGCGTGCCAGTTTGTTTTCCACAAACGGACGCACCTGAAACAGCCAAATGGCATCGTTCCAGAAGCCCAACTCGACGTCAAAAGGGCCGTCGGATTCGATGCCTGGCGTCCCCGGCAGTCTGCGCCGGACCTCTCTGGTGAGCTGGCGCAGCAAGAATCTTTCTGATTTGCTCAAGATTGGGTTTTCAAAAGTGGCAAAGCGTTTGTGGACGCCGCCGCCCTTTGCCGGTAAATCATTGAATTGGGGTTCTCTGGCGGGAGCCAGGAGGAGGTCTCTGCCGTCGTGGCGCAGCAAATAAGTTTCTGCCGCCTGGCCGGCCACCGCACCACCGCTGCCGCGGTTAAAGGCTACGGTGATATCTTCCGGATTGGCCGAGGCGATCCCCGTGGTAATCACAACGCCGGATTTGTCTACGTTCACGCTGGGCAGCAGCAGCAAAGACGGGTAGACGCTCTGGGGATTGTTGAGGTATTTCTGCCGCCAGCGGTAGCTGCGATCCGAGAAAGGCGAAGCCCACACATCCCGAATGGCCTGCAAAATCTTGTCTTCTTGCAAAACATTTGCAACGGTCAGATTCAGGCCTGCCCCCGTGAAGTTTTTTAGATCTTCCATATTGGTGTCGCTGCGGATGAAAATGGGCAACTGTCCCATGGGCACCCCAAAGGTCTCCACAAAGCGACTCTTGAGCGCTTTTGCGAAACCAGGTAAAAAAGCGATGTTGCGGATGGCGCCTCGTAGCTCTTGCAGGCGGGACAAAACGTACTTTTCGATCTCCCTGTCGTTTTCGCCAAGTTGTCTTTTCTGGTTCACCTGGTCGAAGGTGTGCTGCAAATAGTGCCAGAAGGTCACTTTTTTCCCGGGCATGAGCTGTTGGAGGTGTTGGTTGAAGACGCCAAAGGGAATGACGAGACCGGGGGGGACCTTGTCGGGAAACAAGGCGCTCAATTGTCCCAGGTTGGCGGCTTTGGGCCCGCAAATCCTTCCTGAATCGGCAGCCCGTAACGTGCTCAATGTCAGCAACCCGGTCTGCGACAAATCGAGCCGATCGGTGGGCACCGTGATTCGCTCTTCGTTTCTTTTCAGGTCTGCGACCAGGGCCTTTTCTTCCGGTGTCATCTCCGAAGCCAGTTTCATGACTACCGTTCCTTTGGGTGACACTGCGTAGAATACTTTAGCTCCCGAATAGGCCGACAGTTTGTTCAGCATTTGTAGCGATATGACCGCGTTGGGAATGCCGAGATTGCGAGCCAGTAGCTGCACATGGGAGACAGCGTTTCCTTCAGAAACCGTGGCGATGCCAGCCACCGGTTTCAAGTCCGCGGGCGCCCGCGACAAGACGTAGATTTTGTCGGCAGACAATTCGATTCCATCCGGCGGCCCATTGACAACTGCCAACTCCCCCACAGCAATGCCGGGATTCAATCCTCGAATCTGGTTCTGTCCTCTCAATCCGAACACAGTGTCGGACAGATTGGAGTAGCGGGCTTTGAAATCCGACAGTTGACTCACGACTTTTCCCCAGGGCAGCAGCACCGACGAACGAATTTTGTCGTCGATGAGCCCGGGTGCCAGCGGTTCGAAGCTGGCGAAGAGATTCACCACGGGACTGTAGACGGCGCGCACCATGCCGGTGCTCCATTCTACCGCGCGTTGGGCATAATCGACCATGGCAGAAAACTCGTTCACGTCCATATCGTGTTTGTCCTTGACTGGAAATAGCCCGGGGTTGATTTCTTCCCATTCCCAGACTTCCAGGAACCCACACGCTGCTGCGGCTTTGGCGAGCACGTAGTTTTTCTCCAGCAGTTCCCCCACCGTTCCGGGCCGCCAGGTGCCAATCATTCTGAATAAAAGCAATTCTGCCTCGTTAGAAAGGTCCAGCAGCGCCAAACGCATTTCGGGTGTATTCTTTAATGGGACATTCTTTCGGATCACCCACAAAAGATGGGCGAGGTCCTTGCATTGCCTGACCGTCGCCGGGTCCGGTTGACTTGCACCGTGGTGATCGTTCCCTGGATGATAATAGTATTCTTGCGGCAACTTTACCGGACGGCTTGCACCAGGCGGGTTCAGCACTTTCCGGAGTTGGTAACCAACAGGCTCATTGGCCGGAATCGTGGCCAGGTAGCGACTTAGAGATTGCAGATTTCTTTGTTGGTAGAAGGCCGTCAGCTTCTTTTCAAGGAGGAGCAGCTTCTTGGCCATGTTCTCAGAAAGGGTGGCCTGGTATTGACGTCGAAAATCTTGGACTCTTTGGAAGTCTGAAGCATCTGGGTTGCCGTGGATTTTTACCCGCAAATCCATAAACCGGGGAAGCGAGTCTGCGATGACTTTGGCCAGGGCTCTAATCTCGGTCTCCAGATTTTCGTTAGCCGTGTGTGGCGTCTCTTTGCAGATCTGGCGAGACAAATAGAATTGGGATTTGACAAGGTCGTCATTGGCCACCAGCCAAAGCAGGAATCGCTTGCCCCAGGCCTGTTCGTCTTCAGCCTGAAACGCACCCCGATAAAAGCGCGCCCGCCGCAAGATCCAGCCGTCGTCAATGGCTCGCAAGTATTTTTCTAATTGATATTGTTTCAACCTGGAGTTCTGGTGTTCGGCATCCAGAAAATCTTCAAAGGGCGTGCCGGCCAGGATTTGTCCCAGGTAGATGCCGTATTCTTTTTGGAGATTTTGCACGGCCTTTTTAGGCAGGGCGTGCTGAATGCCTCCTGGTTGGGCACAACGTTCCTTGGCAGGAATGACGCTCCCATCCGGACAGAACCAGCGGATTCCCTGGTAAGGACCGCGCGGGTCCTTTTTAAATGCCTGAATGACCGGCCTTAGATCGGACAAGTCTTTGTGTTCGGTAAAACCAAGGAATGACAAACAGATGAGCGCAAGAAACAATTTGCGCGAACCGTTTCTTACCATGGTTGCTTTTCTCAATAGGGGAGTCTCCTGTTTAAAGCATGAGGTAGATCAATGCTTAATAGTCTGTTTTGGTAAAAAATGCAAGCAAAATCTTTTGCTGCATGTAAGACCTCAGTTACGCTGACGGAACCAACGGCACTCGTTGGGGCCGTCTAAAAAGGTACACTCGTATGTCATTTCGAGTCAGGCGGCTGCCTGACGAGAAATCTTGCCGGGATGGAAAGTCGCTCCGCAAGAACAATCTCTTACGGCGCTCAAGAGTGTCTCGCAAAGATTTCTCCCCGGCGGTTGCCGGGTCGAAATGACAATTTCGCTGGCTCTTGGGACAGCCCCAACGAGGTTTCCCTCATGGAGACTGAGGTTATACTCCTGCATATCTGAGTTAACCCTTTTGAAAATGCTTATTATTCCGAATTTGTAATCGCTGCCGTTGGGGGTTAAAAATTCTCTTGAATAAACAAAAAAACCTTTTTTTTAAAATCTTAATTCTCTACTTTGTGAGTTGAAATATTTCAGTGAAAATCGTTCTCGATATTTTAACAAACATTTCTCGGTTCCGCCTGGCGGGTAGAAGAATCCGCGGACGTAGTCCGGCAACAGCAGGAGATTTTTTGGTCAGAAAGCAAAAGTGCGCCGTGCTAAACAGAATCTCGCTGGACCGAGCACTGTTGGTCATCCCTATTAAAAGGAGGAATCCATGCTGAGCAACACGTTAGAAAAAGCACTAAACGAACACATACAACAGGAGTTCTATTCGTCCTATCTTTACCTGGCCATGGCCTCGTATTGCGAATCGATCAACCTGGGCGGTTTTGCCCATTGGCTGCGGGCACAAAGTCAGGAGGAGTGGTCCCATGGCATGAAGTTCTTCGAGCACGTTCAGCATCGTGGTGGTAGAGTCCGGCTCCAGGCATTGGATCAGCCACCGTCCGATTTCGGATCGCCGCTGGAGATGTTCAAGCAAGTTCTGGAGCACGAACGTCAGGTAACAGCCATGATACACAAGCTCTATGAACAGGCGCTGAAAGAAAATGACTATCCTGCACAGGTCATGCTGCAGTGGTTTGTCTCTGAGCAGGTGGAAGAGGAAAAGAGTGCCCACGACATCATCGAGCAACTGAAATTGATCGGGGATCAAGGCACGGCGCTGCTCATGCTGGACCGGCAGTTGGGGGCCAGAGAATGAGCGCTTCAGCCCGCATAAATGCGAAAATTTGATAATAATATTTGACTTTTTGCTTTTCATGAACTACATTAAAGCATAATTCAGGCTGCGCTGGAAATTCAACCAGGGGAGTTTTTGGCGCGAATCTGGGTGCCCTGAAGAGAGGAGGTGATCCTATTAGTAGTAATTATCTAGGAGCCTCCAGTGAAGCCAACTGAAGGAGGCTTCTTAGGAGAACGTTAAAGGCCCCGCTCACTATTTTGAGCGGGGCTTTGTTGTTATCTGGGAATCTGTTGAGGCGGAGCGCCTAATAAGCCGTCTGCAGACGGCCCCTTATAGGAAACGCTCCTCTGGAGCGGAATGACAGTTGTTTTTCTTTAAGCACAAAGGTAGTCGTCCTGAGTAGTCCCGACCGCTTTTTGGTCGGGACGTATCGGAGGCCGACGGCCGTCACCCCTCGATACGGTCACTTGAACAACAGTGACCTACTCGGGGTGACTCGCACAGTGCTCACCAGTAACGAGATGCCTCCTGCATGACAGGGCTGCTTTTGGCGTTTCCGATATTTAAAGCAATCCGGTGCACCGGATTGCGAGAGCTCCCAGGGAACCGGGCAGAGAGATGGCCACAGAGATTATCTTATCTCACTTTGTGCTTTGAAAACGGCCACAGGAATCGCTACAGAACGTTATTTTCTTATCACCACTACTTTCGCATTGGCGTACAGGATGGCGTTGAACAAGAGCTTAAAAGTGCCGTACGTCTGCGCACGGTGCTGCGCCTTGAAGCCGATGAGCACCACGCGGCCTTTGCCCAGCGGCACCTCTAACACCGCCGCCCGTCCTTGCAGTTTGTCCCCTCCCACAAGCAAGCCGCTCAGCAGCGGATTGTGCTCAGGGTAGTAGGCCATGACGCCGGTGCGATGCGTCCAGAATTTGGGTCGAAAAGCGGGGCTGTCCACGAACATGGCCGCGGCCTTGTTCGGCATGCCAAAAGCAATGGGTTCGTGGTTGTCGATGAGGATTTCCAGCAAAGCGCCTGGACAATAGAAATCCTCTGCTTTAAGCCCTCTCACGACATTTTCCACGGGCAGTCCGAACGCATCGATGGCAAATTCGCAGGCATTGTTCAGGGTAATGAGCGTGCCCCCTTCTTGCACGAAAGTTTTCAAATTCGCGACCCCCTTCTCGGTGATGCCGCCGCGGAATTGTTCTGGCACCACCGGCGAATAAATATCCGGTGGCCGACCTTGCCCCCTGCCGTGAACTATTTCGCCAGCCGTCATATCCGGTAGAATGATGACGTCAAAAGCGCCCTTCAATTTGCCCTTTCTGATTTTTGGATTCAGGAGGATTTTGTTTTGAAATTCAAATTTTTCCAACAGCAATCGGGTCCAGCCCTCGTCCGCGTTGGCGGTCCACGGCTGATAAAGTCCCAATTTGTAAGGTCTTATTCTGTAAGCCAACCGGCCACTAAGATCAGCCTTCGTTTGCACGATTTCAAGCGACAGACTCCTTTTGAGAACATTCAATTGGTGTTTAGCAATTTTCTTGCGCGGAATAAAGATCGTTCCCGGCTCAAAATGTTCTCCGTCCAGGTCCTCGGCATCCCTGAGCCAATACACCTTCTTTCGTTGCCGCAGCAAACGATTCACCAGGATGAAACTGTTGTTGGTCGTATGTCTAATAACATAATTGGCCTTGATGTTTCGTACCGGGTGATCGGCTGTGGGTTTGATTCTGTCTATTTTCACTAACTTTGTTTTGATTGGCTGGTCTAATTGCAGCGTCTCCACGCCCATCATGAGAGGCAACGTCCAGCCGGTCAAACACCGGGGGGGCGTTACGGAACCGTCGGAGAACCGGTCGAAGTCGGGATAGTGTTGTCGTTCCAGGATGTCTTTCACGTAAGGTCGAAGCGGCTGCGCCAGCAGCACGACGTAGGCGCCCTTCTCGATCTGCCTGGTTCCTGCCACAAAATCTTCCTGCGCCCGATGGACTTCGACGCCGGCTTGCAGTAAGATTTCGATCATCCGGTCGGCTGTGATGGCATCGTGTTGTTTTTTGGGCACCACAAAGGCAAAGGGTGCCTCCTGCTGTCCCCGGGCAATGGCGTCTTGATTCATTTGGCAGAAATTGTAAACCACGCTGGTCTTCTTTTGTGCAATCAAGTCTAACAGGGAAAAGGCGATGGCCAGCTCGTAATCGATGACATCCCGCAAACGCCACCAACCGCCTGACCACTGCTTTGAGAGCCAGACATCCGCTCTAAGTTGGTCGACCTCCTCTCGTGGATTTGGCACGCTGCCGCGGGGAAAATAATAGGACGTCGCCGTGCGCACGCGGGCGATCTCTGCGCGCAGGCCCATCATATTATGCCACCAGGGCGTCTGACCGGTGGTGCCTTCCCACCAGGAGGCGTCAAACACACCGGAGGCCATGCCGGTCATCTGTTTTGCCTGCAACTCCCTGGCCAGGTCTTGGCCGAAGTTGTTCATCTCGGAGACCAACAGCGGATGCAGGTTTGGGTTGACCGGCTCCCCGTAAGGCGGCAAAAATGCCCGCGCGCCGTTTGAGCTTTTTGCGTGTTGCGCCAACACCAGGTGCGGAAACCACTCGTGGTACAACTGCCTGGCCAGCAGTCGGGTCTCTCTGAGGTTCATCGCAATCCAGTCTTTGTCGTTGTCCTCGCCGGCAAAGGGATGATTCAAATAAGGCATGGGGCTGCCCTCATAGGGCGTGTCCAAATACTCGTTGTACCAATTGATCTCACGCTGCAGGCCGTCAGGATTCATGGACGGCACCAGGAGAACAATGACGTTCTCCAGAATGCTCTGAACGGTCTCGGATTCTTCGTTGGCCAGGCGGTAGGCCAATTCAATGGATTCCTGGCTGGAAGCGACTTCGGAGGCCTGAATATTTAGCACGATCAGCACCACAGCCTTGTCTCGTTTGGCCAGCAGTTGCGCGTCCGCTGGCGAAAGTTGGCGTGGGTTGGCCGCCTGTTTTTGCAGATTTTTGTATTTGGCCAGGTTCCGAAGATTCATCGCCGAGGAGATGGTGGCCATTAGGAATGGTTTGCCCAGGGTGGTCGTTCCCAAAACCTGTACGGAGACGCGGTCCGACCTCGAGTCGAGCATCTTGAAGTAATCTACGACCTTATCCCATCCGAACAGGGCTCGATCTTGGCCGATTCGAAATCCGACGAATTCGGCCGGGGGGGTTATTTGGGAAAAGAGGACAGGTTCACAGCAACCTGCAATCGATAGAAATATGACGAAGGCGACAAACGATTTTTTTAGGAATCCCATGATTCCCCACAAAGGGCGTTTTTATTGAAAAAAGTAACAAAGAGAATCTCCCACAAATTACGCTTTGTGGGATATCCAGCCACTTCCTTTCATTTAATGAACGCGTGCTTGGGATTAATCTCTTGCTTCCCACCGACCGGGAATGGTCGTCTGACATTTGTAGCAGCGCCCGTTTTCGATCTTGTTGTCCAAAATGCGGAAACCAAACCGCTTGATCAGCACCTGGCCGCAGCCCGGGCAATAGGTGTGCTCATATTTGGCGACCGTGCCAGGCAGATTGCCGGCATAGACGAATCTTAGCCCGGCGGCGTAGCCGATTTCTGCGGCCCGTAACAGGGTTTCGGCCGGAGTGTTGTCCGGATCGGTCATTTTGTAATCTTGATGAAAAGCGGTTACGTGCCAGGGGATGTCGGCAGAAATGCCGACCAGGAAATCGGCCATGGCCTTCAGCTCACTGTTGGAATCGTTAAACCCGGGAATGATCAGCGTGACAATTTCGAGCCAGAACCCGCGTTCATACACCATGCCGATGGTATTCAGAACGTTTTGCAGAACGCCACCCAATTTCCTGTAATTCTTGTCAGTAAAGGATTTTAAATCGATTTTGTACAAGTCGGTGTAAGGTCTGATGTAATCGAGTACTTCCGGGGTGGCATTGCCATTCGAAACATACCCGGTGACGAAACCTTCTTGCTTGGCTTCTTTGAAGATTTCCACGGCCCACTCGCTGGTGATCAGCGGTTCGTTGTAGCTGCTCACAATGAGCCTGGCGTTGTATTTCTTACCGAGTACGATTAAATCCCTGGGGCGCACCTTTTGCGGAGCTGTGACCGCATTAGGATCCCGCAACGCCTGAGAAGTAATCCAGTTTTGACAATAACCGCAGTGGAAATCGCAGCCCAACATGCCAAACGTAACCGCCAGCGAACCCGGGTAAGCATGATAGAATGGCTTCTTCTCGGTGGGATCGCATTGAATCCCGGCTGCGTAATAGGCCGGCACAAAAAGCCTGCCGCCTTGATTGAACCGCACACGGCAAATACCGTCCCTGCCATCCTTGATGAGACAGCGATGGCCGCAGGCAAAACAGGTCAGGCTTCCATCCGCATGGGTTTCATATAGCGTGCCTTCCATGGTGTGGGTTTTAAGCACGTCTTTCAATGTTTTAGCAGAAGGCATCCTGATTACCTCATGTCAGTCTCTAACGTATTGAACTTAAGCATAAAATGACAAAAATTCAATAGATTTCATTACGTGCAGCGCGTTTCGTCGGCACGGGCTTGTTTTTTGAAACCACCATGCAAGGCAGGGCACTTTTTACCGGGAGGGTTGATTGAAAGAGTTTAACAGAAGAATCGGTTGTGGATGGGTTGCCGACCGCGGCTACGACTGAGTGTTAACCATCTTCCTGAGCCCCCGTTTGGGCAAATTCAATTCCCCTTGAATCAACTGGGCCAATCCTCTGCGAATCCTTTCCGGGCTAACGGAAATGATTTCACAACACTTTTCAAAGGAAAAAATGTAATCAGAATTCTTTTCTTCGTACAGCCAAAATTTTGCACTCCTGCAATTTTTTTCAAGCTGGTTCAGTTCGTGCTCGAGACCTTTTGCTTTTAATCTGGATATCTTGCTAAAATTGTAACCGTCCAAATAATCCTTGACCGCCCTTAGAATAACAGAAACGACTAACTTGCGCTCTGTAACAGTATGCGTTTTTCTACCCATGGTCTCCTCTTTGGCTGGTTTTGTTGAACAACTCTTGCAAAAGGCGGGTTAGATATAAGGTTAGGTTGTACTTAGAGATCTGAATTTTAGCTTCCTTCCCTTAGAAAAATTCAACTGTCATCAAAATTATTAAAATATAGTAAAAAAAATGGCATAAATCAAGTTTAAACTTCAAGAAATGGCTTGGGAGGTAATCGAGCGGCAGCGACAAAATCCGGCCGGAAAAGCTTAGAAACAGACTGATTTCGGCGCAGTGCCGCTGCAAATACATCGAATGCGGCCGGAAGGGATTGTTGGCTAGCTGATTCTGAGTGGCTGAGCGATCAAAGGAACGCAGCGGTGGAAGAACCTCGTGTGGCCTGTAATGAAAATGATTTAATACGTCATCGTATTTCGGAAATGAAGTACGTACCCTATTTTATCAGCCTGGCTACCTGTTTGAATTCAGTGGTGCCGGCCTTTTCCAACAGTTCAAACACTGCCGACTCCACGGTGGTCAAGACGGCCCCTGTCTTAGCCATGCGGTCCAAAGCGGTTTCGTAGTCCAACAGTTTGCGTGAGGAGACTGCATCCCTGGGGATGTGGACCTGGAGATGGTGGGCCAACAAATCCAGGGCGGTTTGTTGAACGCAGACATGGCATTCGATGCCGGTTACAATCACCTGTCGAATATTTTTCTGTTCCAATTGGGTTAACAGCCCGGCGTCGCCACAGCAGCTAAACGTCATTTTCTGAATAGGGGTTGTGTCGCCCAGGGCCGCTAAAATTTCGGCTTCGGTAGCCCCGAGTCCCTTGGGATATTGCTCAGTAATGAATATGGGGACGTCGAGTATCTGGCAAGTTTTGATCAACTTCAAAATGCTTTCAACCACGGTTTGACGGTGGTGCATCACCGCGTTAATCCTCTCTTGAACGTCGACAATCAACAGTGCAGTCTGTTTTCGATTTAATATTTGGGGATGGCGTTTCACTTGATCTCCTGAGTTTCAGGTTCGTGGTGGCCGAAGTTTGACTTCTGGCCAGTTGGGGGGTCTTCTTTGTTGATGATTTTCAATTCTTCACCGTCAGAGTGATTTTGCGGTGTTTGAAATCATGGGTCGGGTGGCCCTATGGATTCTCGTGCCAGTACGGTTCTAATTCCACACCCAGGCCATCGGCCAGCCGATTCACGAAATTGTAGTAGCCGGTGATTTGGTTGATGTCCAAAATAGCCGCATCGCTAAACCCCTCGTCCCGCAGTTTTTCCACGTCTCTTTGGGACATTTCCCAGGGTGCACGCGTCAGCTTGACAACATAGTCGAGCATGATCCTATCCGCACTGGAAATCGGGGCCTGCCGGTAGTCGCGTTTGAGGTGCTCGATTAGCGCTTCATTTTTGGTGAGCCTGCGGAGACCCGCTCCGTGATGGGTAATTCAGTAGTGACATTTGTTGGTCACCGAAACCACCACCGCAATCATTTCCCGCTGCGCCCGGCTCAAATCGGATTTTCCAAACATTAACATCCGGTAAAACTGGTAGTGTCCTTCCAGGGAAGGCGGATTTAAACTGTGTATTTTTAGCACATTGTCCACCGTGCCTGCCGGAGTCATGTGCTTGTCATAGAATTCCTTGAGCGACCCCTGCGCTTCATTCTCTTGGATGACTCTTATCCAGGCCATAAGGTTTACCTTTCAGAAAATTTCTAAAAAATACGAATTAAATGTTGAATGTCAAAATAATTTTTAGCTATTTTCTATCCATTGACTTTTGGTTATTTATCGCTTATATTTCGGAAATAAAGATCGGTTGATTGCGGGAGGATATTTTATGGATGTTAGAACTAAGAAAACTTATGCCAGGCTGTTCAGCTTCGGTTGGCCAACGATGCTGTTGCTCATGGTCTGGCTGACTTTTCCAGCCCATCTTCTTTTCATGAAGATCGTGTTGTCTGTGATGGCCCCCGTTGGCATCTTCATCAACCTAAGAACCAACAAAGTGTGCAACCACTGCGGAACCTACAACTGGGGTTTGACCACACGCAAGTGTCCCCACTGTAAACGACCTTATGAAGAGCAAGAATTGGTCACCAATGAAAAAATCTGATCTCCAGGAAGCCTTAGCCTTTATTCGAGAACATTCTACGCAGCGTCCCAAGATCGGCATCATCCTGGGATCGGGACTGGGGCCATTTGCCGAAGAAATAAACGAGAAGACCACCGTTGCCACGGCGACGATTCCTCACTATCCGGTTTCCACGGTTGCAGGGCACGCTGGTAAGTGGGTTTTTGGGGAGATTTGCGGCAAACAGATCTTAGCCATTCAGGGAAGAATCCACGCGTATGAAGGGTATTCTCTCAAGAAGGTGACCTTTCCCATCCATTTGCTGGCCGAACTTGGGGTGGAATACTTGATTGTCACCAATGCTGCCGGCGGACTCAACCCAAACTTTGCACCCGGGGATTTGATGTTGATCGTAGATCACATCAACTGGATGTTTGACAATCCACTCTTTGGCCCCAACGACCGAAAGTTAGGCCCCAGATTTCCGGATATGTCGGAGCCTTACAACGCCGCCCTCATGCGGCTGGCGGAAAACACGGCGCTGGAATTGGGAATCAAAGTGCAAAGAGGCGTGTTGGTAGCCGCGAAGGGTCCCAGCTACGAATCGGCTGCGGAGATCAGGATGTCCCAACGCCTGGGCGGAGACGCAGCCACCATGTCCACGGTGCCAGAAGTCATCACCGCCGTCTACCGTGGCCTGAAAGTGTTGGGCATCTCCTGCATTACCAATTTAGCCACGGGCCTGTCGCCGCATCCACTAAGCCACGCGGAAGTCACCGAAGTGGCTGATAAGGTCAAAGGCAGGTTCTCGCGGTTGGTCAAGGAAATTATTGCCAAAATAGAACTTTAATGAGAGGAACGCTTGAGAATCGTCATCGGGTCGCAACGGCCTCCAAAAGTTGCCGCCGTGAAAACAGCCGTTGCCAGGGTAGTTGAACATCTCGGTACCGAGCCAGGTGCGGTTCAGTACCTCACCAGAGATGTTGCCAGCAGAATTTCCAGGATGCCTTTGTCCATTTCAGAACTGATGCAGGGGGCCTACAATCGCGCACAAGCGTTAATCGACGAATTTAGCCGGTCAGCCAGCCAGCCGGATTTCTATGTGGGACTGGAAGGTGGATTTTTCCGGCAGAGCGATCCTTTGGAACAATTGCAATACTTTCTTCAGGGCTGGGTCTATGTCAGCAATGGGGAACGGGGCTATTTTGGTGCGTCGGAGGCCATGCCCGTGCCTGAAAAAATCGTTGCCGAAGTGGTGACGAAGAAACAAGAGCTTGGCGAGGTCATCGACGGTTTTGGTGGCGAACGTGGCATCAGGAACAAATATGGCGCGTTCGGCGTATTTTCGCAAGGTCTGCTGACCCGGCAGGCTTCGTTCGAAATAGCTCTCGTGTGTGCGTTTGCGCCCTTCTTTAAACATAGCCTTTTTCGATTATGAATCTTTGGGATTGGAAGGCTGAGTTTTACGACTCCAGTAGAAAGATTTTCCCTTTCAACCAGATATTATTCAAAGAAGTAGAAAACCTAAAGCGGCTGCTGTCATATATAACTTTGAACGGGATGGCCGTCTTGGATGTGGGAACGGGACCGGGAACCAATTTGCATTTGTTACAAAAAAGCGCCTGCCTGTACGCAGTCGATCGCTCTTTTCGCATGATCTGCAAAGCAAGAAAGAAGTTGCCTATCGTTTCAGTTGTTGCAGATTCCACCCGTCTTCCTTTCAAACCGCGTTCGTTTAATCTAATAACAGCCATCGGACTGTTGGAATATCAAGAAAGATACCGCGATTTCCTGCGCGAGGTGCAGCGTTTGCTAACGTTCGACGGGTTGGTCTTACTGACCTTCTCGCCAAAGGGTTGGTTAAATCTACTGAGAAACTTCCTGGGTCACCGTCTCTATTTGACCTCGCAAGAAGATTTCAACATCGCTGCTTGTCACGCTGGTTTTGAGATAGTTGAATTCAGGGAGTCCCTATTGCAACGGCAGGTGTTGCTGGTCAAAAAGCATGCTGAATAACCGATACCAAAAGTCATTCAAGCGCCGTTTGGTTGGTAGCCGAAAATTGTGGCGCAAGTTCTCCAAATACTTTGAGTTTAAGTTCACTGGCCGGTGGATGTTTTACAGTTTCTTAATTGGAATTGTGTCCGGCTTAGGTGGTATTCTGTTTATTTACCTGCAGGGTTGGATTCAAACGATTTCGCTGCAGAATCTTGCAGGCTATTTGCCGCCGCTGCCTGGCGGTGAAGGACTGTCGAACACCGAGTTCTCGCTGCCCCTGCACCGTTGGTGGATTCTGGTGATTCCGGTGGTTGGGGGCCTGATTTCTGGCATTCTGGTTTACACCTGGGCGCCAGAAGCAGAGGGGCACGGCACCGATGGCGTGATTAAGGCTTTTCACCACGGGCGTGGGGTTATTCGAGCCCGCGTGCCGATAATCAAGACTTTGGCTTCGGCGGTAACCATTGGCACCGGAGGCAGCGCGGGACGCGAAGGTCCTATCGCCCAGATTGGGGCAGGGTTCGGCTCTCTTCTGGCCACCAAGCTAAAACTCTCCGATGCAGACCGCCGTATTATGGTGGTGTCGGGTATGGCAGGAGGCATCGGCAGCATATTCCGTTCGCCTATCGGCGGCGCCATGTTTGCCGTTGAGGCGCTCTACCGGGATGACATGGAAACCGAGGGTCTGGTGCCAGCCATCACTTCTTCGATCATTGCTTATTCGGTTTTAGCCTCGGTTATTGGCTGGAAGACTATTTTTTTGACGGGCAAATATGTATTTCAGAATCCGTTGGAATTGGTGTTTTACGCAATATTTGGTTTAGCCTGCGCGTTGATCGGAATCTTTTACGTGAAGTTCTTCTACGGCCTTCAGGAAAAATTCTTTCAGCCGCTTCGAATCCCCAGGCATCTCAAACCAGCTTTGGGCGGGTTGCTGGTGGGCATGGTCGGCTTCTTCATGCCGCAAATCCTGGCTTCGGGGTACGGTTGGGTGCAAATGGCCATCGACGGCAAACTGACGATCACCCTGATGTTGTCCGCCGCCATCTTAAAAGTCTTTGTGACCTCCTTTACTATCAGCTCCGGTGGCAGCGGCGGTATTTTTGCGCCTTCCTTATTTATGGGAGCTATGCTTGGCGGAGCCTTCGGAAGCCTGGCGCATAACTTGTTCCCGCAAATTATTTCTCAGCCTTCGGCCTTTGTTCTGGTGGGCATGGCTGCTTTTTTCGCTGGTGCGGCCAACGTTCCCGTTTCAGTAACCATCTTGATTACTGAGATGACAGGCAGTTACGGGCTTTTGGTCCCGCTGATATTCACTTCGACCATTGCTTATTTCATTGCCAAGAAATGGAGCATCTACAGCCAGCAAGTCAAGAACCGGGCCGAATCGCCTGCCCATCGAGGCGATTTGATCGTCGATATTTTGAAGGAGATTCCCATTCACGTTGCCTACAAAGCCAATTCCAACATGCCCAAAATCCCCAACAATTGGCCGGTTCAGAAGATCCTGCCGCTCTTTTCCGACTACCCCGAAGACTCCTTTCCCGTAGTCGACCAGGACGGAAAGATCACCGGCTTGCTGACCATGGACACCCTGCGGGCTGTCATTGGTGACCAGGGCGTCGACAACCTGATCGTTGCGGAAGATATTAAGTCGCAATTTGTGACCGTTACCCCAAATGAGAATCTAAATGAAGCGTTGTTTAAATTTCTAAAAACCAAATACGCTGTTCTGCCTGTGGTAGACGAACAGGATCCAAACAAGGTTCTGGGAACGTTGAGTTACCGGGACCTGATAACGGCCTATGACGACGCTCTGATAAAATGGAACCTGGAGAGTTGACGGCGTCTTTTAGGAAACGCTCCTTTGAAGCGGAATCATAGCTCTTTTTCTTAAGCCCAAAGGGAGTCGTCCTGAGTAGTCCCGACCGCTTTTTGGTCGGGACGTATCGAAGGGCGACGCCCGTCACCCCTCGATACGGTCACCTGAACAGCGGTGACCTACTCGGGATGACTCGCGCAGTGCTTTCAGGAAACGCTCCGTTATACGTAACGCAATCGTCGAGATTGCGAAGGCGTTTCCAGCATTTAAAGCAATCCGGCAGTTGCCGGATTGCGAGGGCATTTTTTTCATGTAATAGCACCCAAAGCGTGCACACTGGTTCTAAGAAACGTTCTCATTTTCAAAGGCAGAATAATTTTTCGGCAAAATAATTAAAAGCTCCGCCCATTATGCCCTTAATTCAGCAGCAAAAGCTTTTCCTGAATTAACAAATCTTGGAGTCGTGTAAAATGAAATATCTCGTTTATATCGCTGTCAATCTTTTTTTTGTGTTTGCAAGCTACGTACCCGGGAGTGGATTTGGCACCACCCCTGGTGCGTATCATCAAGCCCAGGAGAAATCGTCCGATTCTGCTCAAGCAAAAAAGATCTTGCAAAGCGCCATTGCGGCGATGGGAGGGCTGGAGAAGGTCGGCAAGATCAGAAGCTTCAGAATCAAAACGCAGAACACATTGTCGTTGACCCAAAAAGACCTTCTGCTCATCGTCACGGAAACCGTTCTCCTGCCGGACAGGACCAAACAGGTCATGGAATTGCCCGCCGGGGTACGCACCCAGGTGTTGAACGGTAACCGGGGTTGGCGCCAGATTGGCGGCAGCGTGAGCGACCTTTCTGCTACCGAACAGAGAGAAATGCAGCGTGGCCTGTTTCGGGATACCATCCACTTGTACCAGATGGGTGAAGCAGGCCAGCTCAAGCTCGAATATTATGGCGAAGAGGTCCTGGGCGGCAAGAGGCTTTTGGTGCTGCACATTTCAACGGACCGGGGCGATTATTTGAACCTTTATATCGATTCCCAGACCTTTCTGCCGGCTAAAAAAACTTATCAGGGTTCTGTGGAAGTTGGATTGGCTACGCTGGAGGAAAGCTATTCTGACTATCGCGACGTGGACGGGATTAAAGTTCCGTTTCATACGTTGGTAAAAGCCAACGGCAAGAAGTTCATCGAATCCAAGGTGATTGAAGCGAATTTCAATGTCAAGATCGCCCCAGAATTCTTTCTGAAAAGCTACGCTAAACCCTGAGGTGCAAGCGCTCCAGCGGGAGGACGGGGATGGCGACCCTTCCAAAGCAGAGCTCAGTTATTTGCGGCAAGCTTATTTGGCAGGCTCGATGATCGCTGACATGGAGCCTCGACAATGGGGAATTCTCCAGTCCGGTCCGTAGGCATGAATCTGGTCGCGCTTCAATTCGGCCCGTTCTTTTGTGGTCGTATCGACGATGACGCGTCCGGCCGAATCAACCTCGCAAGCCATGAGAAAGGCCTTCTCGCGACTGTGGCGGAAAATCTGGATGAGCATTTCGATGACGTAATCGTAGGTGTGGTCGTCGTCGTCCAGGAGGATGACATGAAATTGGGGAATTCGTAACGGCTTTTTTCTTTTCTTGCTCTTCTTTTCTACTTCTACTGTTGGTATGGTTTCCATAAGCTCTACAAAATCCAACAAAATGGTGCCAGCCTAACCCTATCCCTTTTCGCAAACGAAATATAGTTTCCAATTCGTTGAAAGTCAAGGGCAATCTTGCTGGCGGCGAAAAAGTCCCGTCGAGTTTCCCACAGAGAGCTGCTTGCTGGTGGGTTGGCCGAAAATAAGATTTTGAAATACACAATTTTTGCTTGACTTTTAGACGATTTATCCATAAAATAAATTACGACAATTTAGGATTTTGGAGTAGTATCGTGTAATTTGAACTGGTATTTTAGAATGTAATCCTGCCTGTCGATACCACAGAAAGAGACCTCTTAAAATTGTGTCTTATTGTTCCGCAAATTGTCTGCCAATTGGGTAATAGTTTTACTAAAAAATAAATCGAGAAATGAGGAATGTACAAATAAATCTGTTGGTTTTTAGATAAGAACCTGTAAAACCAACGGCAGCGGTCTTATTTCTAAATCTTGAAGCAAATATGGGATATTATCCAGGAAACTATAGATTCGGTTTTGGGGGGGGACTTACCAAGGCCATCAAATACTTGCTCATCATAAACACCTCGGTCTTCCTGCTGCAACACCTGGTACAAATGTTTGTTCCTGGCGATCCCCTGGCCCAACCGTTGCTGATCAAATTGTTTGGCATGCATCCCAAGTGGGTGTACTCCAAGTTACAAATCTGGCAGCCCTTTACCTACATGTTTTTGCACGGTCAGGGCAACATTTGGCATCTGCTGTTTAACATGCTGGTGCTCTGGATGTTTGGCTGTGAGGTTGAGCGTGCTCTGGGAACCAAAGAATTTTGGAAATACTACATAATATGTGGGATTGGCGCCGGTCTGTTTTATCTTCTTCTGAACCTCAATTCTGAAACCCCGGTGGTTGGCGCCTCCGGTGCGATTTATGGCGTGATGATCGCTTTCGCGATCCTGTTCCCCAATCGTGTGATTACGTTGCTGTTATTCCTCATCTTGCCCATTCAAATCCGCGCCAAATACCTGGTCGCTATTTTTGCCGGCATTTCTTTGTTCTTGGGATTTTATTCGAGCGATGGCGTTGCTCATTTCGCCCATCTCGGCGGTCTGGTCGTCGGGTTTGTCTACCTGAAGATGGATTGGCGATGGGATTATCTCGGCCAATGGGTTCGCAAACAGAGAGAAACGCGACACATGATTCAACACGTAAAAAAACGCCAGGCTATTCAACGCATTCGGGAACGGGTTGACCAGATTTTAGATAAAATCAATGAAGTCGGCTACGACAATCTAACAGAAGAAGAGAAGAGCATTTTAAAGGAAGCAAGCCACTTACTGAGTCAAGAGAAAGAGAAGGAGAACTAATATTGGGAATCTAAGATGAGGGACCAATCACGGAGGTGGCATTCTAATCACATTTGTTTAATCTGTTCTTTCTTTATTCTCTGGTTGTTGGTTGCGATTCCCCTGGAAGCCCGTGCGCAAAAATCAGGCTGGGAAAGAAAAATCACAGCGAGAGCGCACAAAACCGTAGGGGATTTTTATTATGTGACCCTCAATGACGTCGCAGACGTCCTCCATGCCCGCACTTTCTTTAGTAGCAAAGCGAGAAAAGCCATCCTTTATTTAGGGGAGGAGAAGGTAACCGTTACCGCGTTCAGCCCCTTTGTGCTCATCGGCCACAAAGTCGTGCAGATGCCGCTGGGTGTAAAATATGATGACGGCGATTTCCTGGTTCCAGTTAAATATTTCTTACCGGTTTTGAAACAGATTCTCCTCACCAGCGACGGGCTGGTCGACCAGGGAAGCCTGGATGTGCCTATCGCCGCCGTGAATCTACTTGGCGTCTACGTGGAAGGAAAAAGCAACGGCATCTTGATTCGGGTTTCTACCAACAAGGTGTTCGACAAGTCGAGCATCAGCACAAGATACAGTCGCAATTGGCTCTATTTGGACATTCTCAACGGGAAAATCGACGTCAAGAATTTTCCGGCCCGGTACGATAAGAAACTGGTCAAAGAATTCGTTCCGCTGCAATTGGATCAACTGGCGCAGTTGGCTTTTCACTTCAGGAAAGATGTTTCCGGCCTGAATTTAGAGCTTACCCAGCATCCCAACGAAATCTGGATTTCTATCCCCACCAACGATCGACTTTCGCCTGAGTTTTTGGAGAAGCTTCGGGCGGACCGGGAAAAGTGGCGTATCGACAAAATCATCATCGATCCGGGACATGGTGGGCAGGATCCGGGCGCTATTGGTCCCAGCGGAGTCTATGAAAAAGATGTGGTCTTAGCCATTGCCCGGCAGCTCAAGAAGCTGATCGAGAAGAAGCTAAGAATCAAAGTCGTTATGACCAGGGACTCCGACAAGTTCATCCCGTTAAAAGAACGGACAAAGTTAGCCAACAAAGAACAGGGCAAGTTGTTCATCAGCATTCACGCCAATTCCAATCGCAGTTCCAGAGTTGGGGGGACTACCACCTATTTTCTTGGACTGGCAAGATCGGAAGAAGCCTTGGAAATCGCACAACGGGAAAACGCAGTAATCAAGTACGAAAACGACCGGGGTGGGTATGCCCACTTGACGGACGAAAGTTTCATTTTAGCTTCCATGGTACAGAACGACTACAACAAAGAGAGCCAGGACCTGGCCGCCATTGTCCAGAGTGAAATAGACCAGCGCACGAAATTCAAGAATCGGGGCGTCAAACAAGCTGGATTTTATGTGCTGGTGGGCGCTTCTATGCCCAATATCCTCGTCGAAACCGCTTTTATCTCCAACAGGAAGGAAGAAAGACTCCTCAAATCCCGTTCCTACCAAAAAAAAATCGCTGAAGCCATCTACCAGAGCATCAAGACTTTCAAAGAAAAATATGAGTGGGTATTGACTGAGAAGTAAAACTGCCCCCCTGATCATACTGTCCATGTCACCCCTAACGGGGTTTTCTCGATGACGAATGGATGAATTGCTATAAACATGTCACCGCTACGCGGTTTTCCCGCTCCTCTGCAAAGAAAATGTTGACAAAAGAGAACGCAACCCCCCTGAGGGCTTGCATGTTTATAGTTGCTCACAGGAGCTACCCCCGGTACAGGCGCTTAATGCGATAAATTACCACAACCACAAAAGCGAGCATGGCAACCACGGCCAGGCTTGCCCAATAATTGAGTTTTTTCGCTTGAATTCTTATTGGCTCAGGATTGCCTATCAAGACGTATCGGCCCCAGTAATAAGGATTGCGGGAATGGGTGCTCATAAAATCCAACTTTGCCTGCTGCAACGCTGCACTTTTGCTTAAGCCTGATTTCAAGTATTGGTAAAACCCGCTCAACAGTTGGGCGGTTTTGGAATCGTGGATATTCCAGAGGTCGGTTAGCACGCTTTTTGCGCCGGCGTACAAAAATCCGTGAACAAGCGCGTGCAGAGCCTCTCGATCCGTTGTTAGCCCCGGTTCCACATTGCAATTGCTCAGACCGACCACATCGGCGTTGAGCTGAAGGCCAAAGATTTCATAGGTGTTTAAATAGCTTTCCGCTCCTTTGGAGAAAGGAAAAAATAGTTTGGAGAAAAGCGGCTGACGGTCATCTAATAAAACGGGCAGTGCCAGGTGCACGATTTGAAAGTGAGAAAGGGCCTGAAACAGCGGCTTCCTGGCTGCATAGCTCTCGGTGTCGGTGGCGATGTCCAGGCTATTACACGACTCTGCCACTTCGCCTAATTCTTCGGCCATAAACCTCGGATCGTTGTTTTGCGCCTGCGCTTCGGTGTAGCCATCTGACTGCTTGTTGCTGGAGAACGGACGCACAAATTTCACGGCTTCTTTGGCATCCCATTTCGAATTAGCTAAAGCCAAAAAGGTGCGGTCGGGGCGCTGCCTGTCTTGAAAATCCTGAACCAGCCAGGTGGCATTGGGCAGGTAGGCGAATTGAAAATCTTGTACTAAGAATCTTGCCTGGAGGTAATCAAAATTGGCCGATTGGGCCTGGTAGTTTTTCACCAGACATTCGAAGGGCAAGAAATTCAAAACGTCGTTGGTGGATATCAGTATCAGGCTTTGCTCGGGCAACCACTTTTCAATCGGCTTGAACAGGATTTGGTAGAGTTTGCCCAGCACCTCTAACGGAATTTCGGTGTAAGCAGAGTCGCCAGAGTTGGCATGGTTAAGTGCCCTTGGAGAATACATGGGGTGCAATGGTTCACACAGTTGCTGCAAGTCAGCTTTGTTGATATCGAGATTTGAATAGAACACTGAGTCCGGTCTAATCACCAAAGCGCTGGTGGAATTTTCACCGACCAGGTAATAAACCAGCGAGCCATGTAATGCTTTTAGTTTGCTGTTGACTTCCTTCAGCGGGGCCGCGTGTGGGTCGATGAGCCCGAATTCTTTTGGGTAAGCTTTTGCATTGGTCAATTCAAGCGCCTCCAGCCGGTAGAGCGACTCATTCAGTTCGTCTTTGATTCTTTGAATGGATTGGGGATCATCGGCCGTCTTGCTGTGCCAGGCTTCGGACAGTTCCAGGCGCTTGTCCAGAATCTGTCTGGTCAAGTTGTGCAGGCGCCATTTTAAGGAGTCGGGCATGGCCGATTGGGGATTGAATTGAATGGCGGACAGACTGTGGATTTCTTTCTTGAACTTGATATTTTCACAGATTTCGTAGACACGGGCGAGATTGCCGCTTTTCGCATAGGCCTGGATAGCTGGAAAAAAGAAGTCTTCTTTGAGGTCAAAGAAGACCGAAGCCGGGTCTTGCAAATACAGATTTCCAATTTTCGTCAAGTAATTCAAGGTTGAATCCGCCTGGGCCTCGGCCAAATCCGGCCGGTTCGCTTTTAAGTAGGTTCTCGTGAGTCCGGCCTTGCCGGCTAAAAGGGCAAGGTAGGTCGCCGTTTCTTTTCCCAGATTCACGGCATTCAAAAACAACGTTTCTGCGTCCTCGAAATTGTTTTCAAGCAAGGCAATGTTGCCCTGCATCCAACGGTGGTTGGCCGAATATTGAATCTTTACGGTCTCCATAGCCAAAAAGTCGGCCAGGTGAAGATAATACTGCGCCTTCTCCAAATCAGGAACCGGTTTCAAATACAAATGGGCCAACTTGAGAAAGCAGTGCTCCACGAGATCGTAGTCGCGGCTTTTTTGGCCAAAGCGGACGACTTTTTCGTAGTTTTGTCTGGCCTTTTCCAGTTCCCCCGCCGCTGCTTCGACTTCCCCCAGGTTAAATACCGCCTCGTATTCCAAAGGCGTTAGCTTTTGCCCTTGTGAAATTTTAAGACTTTGCTTGAGATAAGCTAATGCTTTGTCCCACAGTTGTAATTTCATGTATTGGCGGCCTATTCCCAAGTTAGCTCTCGCGACCGCGGAACCATCTTTAGCACCAGTGGCTATTTTGGCGGACTGCTCGTAGTATTGAATGGCTCGACTTCGATCTCCCAACCGTCCCCAGGCAAATGCGAGGTCCTGGTAGAAATGAATCAAGGCGTTCTGGTCTTCCAGTTCGCGCGCGATTTGAATGCCATCGCCACAAAATTCGATGGTCTTGGCATGGTATTCGTTGCGCAAATAGAAGTCAGCCAGCAGGCGATAGATGGTAATCAGTTGCAATTGGTCCCCGATTTCCTGGCCAGTTGCACGTGCCTGATCGAAATAAGCTTTGGCAGAATCCAGGTTGACAGACTGGTAATACCGGGCCAGCTCAAGTTCAACGCGCACCCGGGCGTTGGGATTGAAGGAGGGTGCGAGTTTCAGAGACGTGTCCAGGTAGGCATGCCTTTTTTGGGAGTCGTGCAGCTTTTTAGCAACCAGACCCAACCAGTAAGCGCTGTACCAATTCTGTTTTCTATTCTTCACATATTTTAGAAGACTGGCCCTGGCTCTTTTGAAATGCTTCGTCCGAAATTGCCGGATGGCAGAGCCCAGGAGATACAGATGACTTTGCGCCTTGTTTTTTTTGAGAGTACGAAAAATCGCGCCAAGTCGTCCCTCCTGTTTGCTGTTGAACGCGGCTTCGACCAGCAGGTCCAGCACCTCAGGCTCAGTGAGGCCCCTGGCCAACGCGGTCACGCAATGGTCAAACGCTGCTGGCCAATCCCTGGACCCTCTGGCCATCAAAGCCAGCGCGAAATGAAAGTTGGGATTGCCCGGAAATCGTTCCGTAGCTTCCTGCAAGTATTTTTGGCCAGCCTTCGTTTTCCTGGCATAACCATAAAACTCGGTGAGCCGCACGTAGGCAAGGGTGAACGAAGAGTCCTCAGCAATTTGCTGCTTGAGCAATTCAAGGGATGCTTCATATTGATGGCGGCCCGCGAGTTGCAAAGCCTGGCGGTAGTGTTGGGTGTTGGCCGCGAAGGAATAGAGTGGGGGGCAGACGCTCAAGACAGTCATGCCAATACATGCGCTCGTCTTCAGCAGGTTTTTCTTGGCTAAAGCTAAGAAGTAAGAGAGCATTTCGATGCGAGAAAGGCAAACGGCACGACTTGCAGTCAGCAAACCATGAATAGGAGATTTCTCCAGCACGGTGAACAAAACCAGATTCAGACCAGACATTTTCATCTAAACGGTCACAACAGGAACCCTTCTACACTCACACGGGACCAGCACAAGGCGGTAGTCACTTTTTCATCCATGCTGCAAAATTTGTCATCCGCCCCAACTTTCAGTCGTTATTGAGGGCTAAATTTAGTGATTTCAAATATAACAATTTTTGCAGTAGCTGTCAACACCTGAATAAAATCGCTTGCAAATATTCATTAAATCCATTATATTTCCCCCGCTAATTAAAGCGCTAAACTTATGGAGATTACCGAAGAAAAAATTCGCGAAATAACCCGCGAGGCGCAATATCAGTTGGGCGAGAACACGCAGCCGGAGATGCTGAAGAAAGTCGTGAAGGAAGTGGTGCGCCGCCTGCTTGCGGAGAATGCCAAAGCTGACGAAGCACGGAGAGCATAAGCTGGCTTATTGCAAAAATTCACAAGGTCTTACGCTGAACTCTTAGCTTGACTTTCTTGGGGTAAAATTGTATATTAAAATTTGTAATTTTTTGAAAAACCATTTGTGATGGAGGAACATTGTAGATGCGGCGGAAAAATCTATTAAAAACTCTAATAATCTTGATGGCGATTGTTTGGTCTGCCATAGTTCTACTGCCGACTTACCAACTTGAGAACCAAAACAAAGCAGCAGAAAAGTACTATTCCCTCATAGAACAAAATACTTCTCTAAGCATCAACGAAATCAAAGCAGGTTTGTCTTCGGGCAATTTGGAACTGTTAGTCCGACAGAATTTCAAAGGGACCGACGGAAAGTCTGTCGATGAATTGGTAAGCGAAGTAAAGAAGCTGTCCGCTTTATACGAAAAAATTGCGGACAATGAATCGAAAGCCATTAAGCTGGGTCTCGATTTACAAGGCGGTTCCTTTTTGGTGTATGAGGTGGACTTGCCACAATTGCTGCGTTCCCTTGCCAAGGTCAAAGACAGCAAGTTTGAGAATGCACTGAAAGAAACAACCCAACAAGCTCAGACCTCAGACAGGGATTTTTTGGACATATTGCAGGAAGTTTTTCAGCAGACAGGTCTGCGCTTGTCGAGGTACTTTGGCCATGCCCGCGATAAAGACGCGAAGATAATCGCCGAGCTCAAGAAAGAGTCCGAAGATGCCATCGATCGAACCCTCGAGGTGCTAAGAAATCGCATCGACCAATTTGGCGTTTCAGAGCCGTCCATAACCAAACAAGGCAGCCGAAGAATCGTGATCGAGCTGGCTGGCGTGCAGGATGTGGCACGAGCCAAAGGCATCATTGGCACCACGGCACTGCTTACTTTTCAAATGGAGAAGGATCCCGAAGTGATCAGCGCTGTTTTGCGGGACATCAACCGGGTTTGGAAGGACCACCTGGCGCAAGAAAAGGGCAATGGTGAGACGGAGCTGAATGAAACCGCTGTTGCAGACACAACGCTCGCTAAAGCAAAAGTCCGCAAGGACACGGAAGTGAGCCTGAGAGACATCATAGGTGAGAATCCCAATGTTGCGGCAGAAGCCGACTCCGCGGCTGCCGACAGCACGGTTTTGGTGGATAAGGATATTTTAGAGAGCCGGCCGTTCGACGCTCTGCTGGCGCGGGTGGGGGATGACATCGGTGTACCGGCCAAGAACGTGAGCACCGTGGAAAGCATATTGAACACCCCGGAAGTCGCAGCGGTGATCCCGAAAGATTCGGAGTTTCTCTGGGATGCCGACCCCACCCCCATTAGCGACCAGGAATACTACCGCCTTTATTTAGTGAAGAAGGAACCGGAAATCAGAGGCGCCATGATTACCAACGCCCAGGTTCAGATGGGCAGCCAACTGCAAGCCGGACGACAGGTGGTGGGCATGACACTGAATTCGGAAGGAGCCAAGATTTTTTCCAAGGTGACCGGCGCCAATGTTGGCAAGAGAATGGCCATCGTGCTCGATCACAAAGTGGTGTCTATTCCAAATATACACGAAAGAATTCCGTCTGGCAATGCTCAGATTACCGGCATGGCCAATTTTGACGAAGCCAAAGATCTGGCCATCATCTTGCGTGCAGGCGCCCTGCCCGCGCCCATCGAAGTGATCGAGGAACGTACGGTGGGACCCTCGTTGGGGCAGGATTCCATTAACAAGGGCACGTTTTCTGCATTGGTCGGCATGGTGCTGGTGGTCCTGTTTATGATCATCTATTATCGTATGTCGGGTGTGGTCGCCGACGTCGCATTGCTCCTGAATTTGTTGATCATAATGGCGGTGTTGGCAGGGTTTCACGCAACGTTGACGCTCCCCGGGGTTGCCGGCATTATCTTGACCATCGGTATGGCCGTGGACGCCAACGTTCTCATTTTTGAACGCATCAGGGAGGAACTCAGAACGGGTAAGACCATTCGGGCAGCCATCGACAGTGGCTATGCACGGGCCTTCAAAACAATCCTGGACGCGAACGTGACGACGCTTTTGACGGCTCTGGTTTTATATCAGTTTGGCACGGGCCCAATTCGCGGCTTTGCCTTGACGCTGTCCATTGGCATCCTGGCCAGTATGTTTACCGCCATCGTGGTGACGCGGGTCATCTTCGACTACGTGACCGATAGATATTCACTGACAAAACTAAGCATTTAATGTTGAGGAGCTAATTTTCATGCAATTTTTGACCAATACTCACGTGGATTTTCTGGGCAAGAGAAGGATCGCTATTTTGGTCTCTGCTACTTTAATCCTCATAGGCATCGTTTCTTTAATCATACATAAAGGCCCCAATTACGGCATCGACTTCATCGGGGGTACGTCGTTAGAGTTGCATTTTGACAAAGATATTTCCATTGCTGATGTGAGGGCAGCGGTGAGCAAGGTCGGCTTTGGCAATGCGGAGATAAAATCTTTTGGGGCACCCAATGAAATCCTCATTCGTGTGGAGGAGCAAGAGAGCGGCACAGAAATCTCCGATGCCATCAAGACCCAATTGACCAAGGCGTTCCCGGACAATCCGTATGTGGTGCAATTGGTCGAGAAGGTAGGCCCGAAAATAGGTTCGGAGCTGCGCAGGGCCGCTGTCTGGGCGGTTTTGATTGCGCTGTTTTTTATCTTGCTTTACGTGAGTTGGCGTTTTGAATTCGTCTTTGCCGTGGGTGCCATTGTTGCACTCTTTCACGACGTTATGATCACGTTGGGCGTTTTTTCTTTGTTGCGGTTGGAGGTAACCCTGGCTATCATTGCTGCGTTTTTGACCATCGTCGGTTACTCCCTTAACGACACGATCGTTGTGTTTGACAGAATTCGCGAAAATCTCAAAGTTCTGCGTCGAGAAACGTATGAGAAAATAATCAATACCAGCATCAATCAAACGTTGAACAGAACCCTCTTGACCAGTGTGACCACCCTGATCGTGGTATTGGTGCTCTACCTATTTGGGGGTGAAGTGATTAGAAACTTTGCTTTTGCGCTGCTGGTAGGCATCGTGGTCGGTACGTACAGTTCAATCTTTATCGCAAGCCCCATTGTAGTGGAATGGGAACGCAGACAGGAACTAAAACGCAAAAGCCTCACAGCCAGGCGAAGGTAGCTGTTGAATGTCACAAACCTGGTTAAAGCTTCCTGGAGGAGTAGGCAATGACCATTTCTGAAAGATTTTCGGATGGCGTGGTGATCCTGGAGCTGTCTGGAGAAATGATTGGAGGACCCGACGCCACCCTGTTGAACGATAAGCTGCATGAATTCATCGAGAACGGCAAAACCAACGTGGTCGCCGATCTGGCAAAAGTCAGTTGGATGAACAGTTCGGGATTGGGCATTCTCATCGGTGGATTAACCACCATGCGCAACCATGGCGGCGATATGAAGCTGGCCAACATCACGGAAAAGATTAAGAGCTTGCTGATAATTACTAAACTGGTTCCCGTCTTCGAGATCTTCGACTCTGTGGATGCGGCGGTGGCAAGCTTTGTCTAACACCCTGTCTTCAAGGGTTTAAGTGTTTCGAGTAAATTTGCACTCCGACAGCGAAGTCGGAGTTTTTTATGCCTGTCTTAGAGGTTTTCCATGTCTGTAAGGATAGTGGTCGGGGCCCAATGGGGCGATGAAGGTAAAGGTAAAATCGTCGACCTGCTGAGTCGCGATGCGGACATCGTGGCCCGCTACCAGGGGGGCGCCAACGCCGGACACACGGTGGTCATGGACGGCCACACCTACATTCTGCATTTAATTCCCTCCGGTATTCTGCAAGAAAACTGTATCTGTGTCATCGGCAACGGCGTGGTGGTAGATCCCATGGCGTTGATGAAGGAAATCTCCCTGCTTGAATCTAAAGGGGTCAAAGTTCAGGGGCGGCTGTTCATCAGTCACCGGGCTCACCTGATCATGCCCTATCACAAGCTGCTCGATCAAGCCAAAGAAACCAGAGATGCTGACCAGAAGATCGGGACGACAGGTCGCGGCATTGGCCCGGCTTATGTGGACAAGGTCAATCGCATGGGCATCCGCATTGTGGACTTGTTGAATAGAGACACGCTCAAAGCAAAATTGCGCAGAAACATCGAAGAAAAGAATGAAATCCTGAAAAAGATTTATGAAAAGGAACAGTTGAACGTTGACAAAATTATTAGCGAATATGTTGAATTTGACGAAAAAATCGATCCGTACGTCAAAGACGTTTCGACCTATTTAAACGAGGCCATTCAACAAGGCAAGAGAATATTACTGGAAGGGGCGCAAGGGACTCTGCTGGACATCGACTTCGGAACCTATCCTTACGTCACCTCCTCCAGTCCCACCAGCGGCGGTGCTTGTGCCGGCGTGGGGATTGGGCCCACGCGCGTGGACAATGTCACCGGAGTGCTCAAGGCCTACACCACCCGGGTCGGCATGGGGCCGTTTCCCACCGAAATCCACGAGGACGAAGCAATCAACTTGCGCGAGCTGGGCGACGAATACGGCGCCACCACCGGGAGACCAAGACGCTGCGGTTGGTTCGATGCAGTCATTGCCAACTTTGCGGCCCAGGTCAACGGCCTCGACTCGTTTGCCTTGACCAAGCTGGATGTTTTAGATTCTCTATCTGAAATCAAGGTCTGCGTCGCTTACCGGTATGAAGAGAAAACCATAAAAACCTTCCCCGGCGAAATGCGCATCCTGGAACATTGCGAACCCGTCTACGAGACGTTGCCCGGTTGGCAGCAGCCGACCAGCGGCGCACGCACATTCGCAGCCTTACCTCAGAATGCTAAAAACTATCTTCAGGCCATCGAAGATTTGACCCAAACCAGGATCGCCATCGCTTCGGTGGGTTCCGACCGCGACGAGACGATTTTCGTACAGTGAAGCTTGCTGCCTCGGTGAGGCAGGCCCAAAAGCGCTCGGGCGGTCCTTCCCGCGAACGCCGAAATCCAGACAAGGAGCTCGTTATTACTATTTGACCCAAACAATTATGTTGTGTATATTTGTGTTGATTCTTCAGGTCAAAGTTTCTAACGACAAATTGCTGGGAGTGAAATGAAGCTTGACAATGTAGACCTGCCCTTGCGACAAGTGAGAACTGTTCTCGATGGTTTCTCAAATGATTTGGTGGCAAGGGTTGGGAATAGAATTTTTTTAATTATATGGTTTGGTTCTACGGCCCGCGGAGAGGGCTCATTGGATTCTGATTTGGATGTGGCTATTATTGCTTCTGACGAGAATAAGGATTTGTGGGATACTATTGTCGAAGTTGCTTCACAACATTCAATTGAAAACGATTCTTTGATTTCCACCTTGTTGATTTCCAAAGACCGCTATGAAAAAATGAAGTGTGTTGGTCGGTTGTTGGCACAAAGTATTGAGAAAGATGGGGTGGTACTTTGGCGCAAGGTAGCCTGAGGGAAGAATCTCACAAGCTCATAGCACGGGCTAACGAAAACATCGATGAAATGCGTATTTTGTTGGAGAGTTCGTATTTTTTCGGTGCAGTCAACCGTGCCTATTACGCCATATTTCATGCTGTTTCGGCATTGTTGTTAGTGGACGGCAAGCAATTCTCAAGTCATAAGGCCCTGATTTCTTACTTTGGTAAGCATTACAGCAAGACTGGTCGTGTGCCAACCGATTTCCACAGAATATTTCTTGACGCTTATGCCATACAACAAAGGGCGGATTACGATTATGATGCCGTTGTGAGTAGGGAGCAGGCCCAGGGAATTGCATCTAATGCGCGTAAGATTGTCAAATATGTGGAGAATAAGATTAATGAGTATTAAAAAAGGCCCGGGTCTGGCGATCCGGGCCTCTGGCTCAAAATGGAGGGAGGTTGGGTGTGGGTTACTTCATCAACATGAGTTTCTTCACCGCGTCAAAGTCCCCGGCTTTTAACTGGTAGAAATAAAGGCCGCTGGAGACTGGCCGGCCGAACGAATCTTTGCCATTCCAGGTTACAGAGTGGCGTCCCGGAGGAAGCTGTTTATCCACCAATACTTTCACCGTTTGTCCAAGCACGTCAAATATACGTAGCGTCACATTTTGTGTGGCTCCTCCGGGAACACCAAATTCTATGGTCGTTGCAGGGTTGAACGGGTTGGGGTAATTCTGCGACAGCACAAACTGTTCGGGGGCTTGCCCGCTGTTCTCGACGATGTCCGGTGGATTGGAGGGGTCGAAGTGACTCTCGCGCAGCCAGAGTTGAGAAATCATGGCGTCGGTGTCGCCGGCGGTTTTGGCGATGTGGACTTCAATTTGGCCGTCGGAATAAAGTTCCCTCGGAAGTTGCAGCCAATCCAGTTCCTTCAACCCGGACGGCACTTCAAAATCATCGTATAGCATAGCCTCGTCAACTACAATTCGTTGCTTCAGGTACAGTCCTACCTTATTGTAGAATTCGGCTTTCAATTCGTAATCCACCGTTGGGTTTAGGTTGGTGAATCGATAAACAACTTCCGAGGGGTGTTTTGCAATGGTTTGGTACGGCTTGCTGCCCCACTGTGAGCTGCGTATCCCCTGGATGAGATGAGGATCGCGGGCTCTTTTTTCGGCGCCGCTGTCATCCCAATAGTAGAGAGGCAGGTAGAATTTTGGTGTCTCACGCACAACTGTGAGTTTGCCATAGCTGGACTCTGCGGTCAGTTGCAGGCGGTACCCGCCCGGCTCCACCGGCCAGCCCAGGTCGTCGCGGCGATCCCAGAGCACTTGCTTTTCTCCGGGCATCATCCAGCCTATCGGAATCTGGCGCACGGTCAGTTGCGTACTGGCATCGATGACAGTCAGGGTGACTTTGCCAGGGTCGGTGAGTTTGGAATGGACCACCAGATGGTCCAGGTCCGGGCTCAGTTTCACCTGAAAATTCAGCAGGGCCAGTCCTAACTGGTAGCGTTCCCCGCCCGAGTGGTCCGACCACCGTTCCAGCACAAGCGCCTGATCATAACCGGCCCAGTATTTTTTGTCTTCCGAGTCGACGGTCACCTGGCCGAAAGTCACGCTGTAATTCAACGGATCTACCAGGTCTACATTTGCTCCCTTGAGGCGCGACAGAGGCTGCAAGTCGGCCGAGAGTTTGAGGATTTCCCGGTAGCTGCAATCGGTAACATACACGTTGCCCCAGTGGTCCACGTCGACGGAGGTGAACTGGCTTTCCGCTTTGCCAGGGTAGGTGGTTAACCAGTGCAAGGTGTTTGCTGAGACGTCCAGGTGCACCAGGCGTCTGTTGCCCGTATCAGCCACGTAGAGCTGCTCGTTGGAGAGGCCGTTGAATTTCCCGACCGCAATGGCCTGGGGGGAGAAAAAATCACCGGCAGCGTTTCCCCTTTGGCCAAAAGTGTAGCGCAGGGAAGCAGCCTGACCCCGAATGGCATACCCCACAATGCGGTCGTGTCCTGTATCGGTTACCCAGAGGAAGTCGTCGGACGAATCGAAGGGCGTCCCTGCATCGTCCCAGGCGACATCGTACGGGTGCATGAGTTCACCGGAACCCAATTCAAACTGAAATTCGAGTTCGGTGTTTTTCCCGTTACCTACTAACCTCAAGACTGCGATGCGGTTGTTTCCGGTATCCGCAACGTAGACGTTCCCCTCAGCGTCGCGGTCGATTCCATGAGGACGATTCAAATCCTCCGAGCCCGCACCCGCATGGCCGTACGCCTTGATCCACCCGTCGTAATCGCCGTACACCACGCGATTCCATGCCGGATCCGTAATCAGTTCAACATAGCGTGCTTTGAAAAAAGGCGCCCGGTCAAGCTGGGTAACCGAGGAATACAGGACACCTGCGTAAGGCTTTTGGAAAAGCTGCCGGTCCAATTTGTTCTGTGTGACGGATTTGGTCAGCCGTTCGACATGGTGCTCTTTGCTCACCGGCTGCCAGATGAAAGTTTCGTCCGTCGAGTTTTCTGTTTCGGCAAAGAGATCAAAATTAGTAGTCCCGTCCTGATCGAATGAGGCAGAAGCGCCAAAGTCGAGGCGGTCCATGCTTGCAAACAAATTCTTAGACGCCACCAGCTTCCACTGATGGTTGCGCTTGGCGAAAGTCAGCTCAACGGGTGTGCCTGACGTTCCACTGGCAGCGGTCAAGCTACCTCGCACCACTGCCCGGTCTTCCACAATATGAAACTCCGTGGTCACCAGCCCCAGCCCGGGATGCCCGTTTTGGCTCAGGGCGGTCAGATTGTCTTTCGTGAAGAGCCTGGACAGCTTGCCCGGTTCCGGGGCTGTGCCTTCCACAAAGTCATTCGCCAGCGTCCTTTCAAGCAAAGCCGTAGCGCCGCTGTTGAGGCCTTGCCGAATCTGGTCGATCGCCAATTCAAGCAAGCCGCGATCTGAGATTTGTGCACGATGTAACCCCAAATGCTTGGGCTTGTGATGCGTAAAGTAGTTAAATCCCAAAATTGTCAGTAGTATCAAAAACAGTGCTGGCATGCGCGTTGCAATCTTGAAAACCATGATGTCTCTTCCTTGTTTCTTGATTTCTTAGCCTATCTTGTTCGTCAAAAACTCGTCGCACAGGTTGGCTGCCCAGGAAGTTTTCCTCGGAGATCAGTGCCGGAACGATGACCGGTCCACGCAGTAACGCACCGATAAGGACGTGTTCTCGAACAGCTCTTTTAAGAATTCTACCGTGCGCGATTGCATCGAGGTGCCGCTGTGGCTACTGACAGACTTGGCTGTGATGATCGGTTCGATCGCAGGCTAAAGCTGACGCTCTCCCGCTGGCCGACCGGAACAGTGAGGTCCGTGGGTAGTAGTGTGGCGGCGGCGATGCGCTGTTGGGTAGGGCTGTAATCAAGATACAGGTTAAGCTGAAGAAAGTGCTTGATGTTGTAACCAACGCCTAACCCAATAGACAGACTTTGTTCAAATGCAAGCAATTTGTCGAATATGAGAACTCCAATGGAACTTCGGAGTTCTATTTTGTGTTTCATATCCTGACTTTGGCCGGTTCCGAAAAGTCCTGAGACCATGCCTGTGATCAAAAGGAGCCGGAGCCTGCCTGACCAGCGATTCACAGCAAACAGGGTTGGTACACTTTCTGGTTCATAACATGGAATGTGTTCAATTAAGCAAAGGTATCACGGCTTCTTGCAAGGACTGTGCCAATGAGAAAATTGTAAACATTTTGCAAGAATCGTTGTATTCACTGTGTAAAGATGAAATGGTTTTCGTGCCTCGGCTTGATGGTTTAGTGGTAGATTTCAGGCCAAATACGTAAAAAATGAACGACTTTTTGGATTGATTCAATAAATGAACATGGTTAGGTCCTCTGGTCAGCAACCTACAACAAAAGTTCTTCAACTCTCTTCAAACGGCTTTGATTAGCATGAAATCATTCAGAAATGTAATTGCAATTTCAATTTTGGTGCTATGTGGGCCTTTGGTTCACTTCCTTTGGTCGGCAGGTCTGTTTAAGATTTATGAGCTGCACTACACCGGACAGTTCAAAGCTTATCATCTTGAAGATCTGAACCACGACGGATTGAAGGATGTGATCCTGGTTAGCACGCGAGGCGCAGAAAATGGGGCGGCCGGACGATGGCTGTCCATCTATCTGCAAAACCGGCAAGGCTTTACGCCACAACCGCAGCAATCTTTCGAACTCGAAGACCAGGTCATCTTGTTCGACATCGGCGATGTGGTGGGCGACCAGAACAACGAGTTTGTCTATTTTGCTGAGGACGGCCTCTACTATTATGCGCTGGGCGATTCCGGCTATGTTCTCAAACCCACAAGATTGTTTAAGACCGATTCAATTTTCATGTTGTCAGACAAAAGATCTATTCATTCCTGGAATTTTGTCGCCGACTTGAATGGAGATGGGGTTGACGAGGTGCTGGTGCCCAAAATAACGAAAATCGATATTCACTTTAGAGATCCGGACAAAACCGGTTGGCTGGTCAACGAAGTTGCTATGGGCATGCAACCCACAGTATCGGGATACTTCAACCGGCGCTTTTCAGTGGGCAGCAAAGTAGAAGCCAGCTATGCCACCCCGTTCCTGCTTTACCAGGATTTCGACGCGGATGGACGGAAAGACCTCCTGGGCGTCTACCACGACAGTCTTCTGGTCTTTTGTCAGAAACAGAGCGGTTTTTTTTCGCAAGAGTGCCAGCAGCGCATCCCGTTAGACTACGGCGATATCTGGCGCGGTGGTAAGATTCAGAGGACTCACTTAGGCGACAAGAGCGAACAACAGTTCCTGATGAAAATACAGGATTTGAACGGAGACGGCGTGGTGGACATCATCAGTACCAGAGTCTCGACTAAGGAAAGCTTCATCAGTCCCAAAAACGAGGTTCTGGTGTATTTTGGCAAGAGGCGTAGACACAACGCCACGACCGCTGTTTATTTTGATCCGGAGCCTGACCAGGTAATTAGACCTGGCGGCAACCAGATCGTTCTCGACATTGTGGATTTGAACAAGGACGGCAAATCCGATTTTATCATTCCCGTTGTGAAAGTCGGGCTGAAGAATCTCATTAAAATGCTTTTGACCAAGCGCGTAGAGCTTGAAGCTGAAATCTATTTGATGGGAGAAGATGATTTGTACCCTAAAAAGCCTGATCGGCAGACCAAGATGGTGGTTAGATTCTCTTTCAAAGGGGGCGCCGCTTCACCGGTCTACGAGATCGCAGATTTCAATGGCGATGGCAATCTGGATATTATGACCAGCATGGAAGAAAAGAGGCTGGTGCTTTTTCGAGGCAACAAGAAAAACATCCTGGATGCAAGCCCGGGAAACCGGTTCAACGTCATCCTGCCACAAAGTGGTGACATGGTTTATGCCGAAGAATTGAATGGCGACGGGAAAAGCGACCTCGTCATCACCTATGATGAAGACGAGGCTGGCCCCAAAAAGGTGAGAAACGTCCTGCGCGTCTTGCTAACTCGCTGAAGCAGGCTTTGCGAGCAACACAAACTTGTTATAAATTCTTAACATATAAAAGGATAAAAGAAAACACTTGACAATTCATTGCAAATATAATATATTAATTGCGAAAAGTTAATAAGATATTGGGGAAAGGAAACTTTTTGCTCCCGTTTACTCTGGCCGAGTGCCTGGATTCCAACTTACTGTTACAAATCGACTGCTTGATTTTACCCAAGGGGGGTTCTGGACGATTCCCGCTTGGGTTTTTTTATATGTCATTTAAACAACAAAGTCCTGTCTAAACTAATTTGAGTGGGTGCAATGGAGTTTAAACCAAGATCGCTACTCTTGTTCTGTTTCTGCATCTTTATTGTTTGTTGTCTACTTTTGACTCGGGATTCTTATGCTCAGTGGTCGAAAAATTCTGCCGTAAACGATACGATTGTCGTTGCGGGAGGCAACCAATCGGTACCGGTTATAGCCCCCGACGGTTCCGGCGGCGCCATAGTCGTGTGGCAAGATGAGCGGAATGGCAGACCCGACATTTACGCCAATCGGATCAAGGCCTCGGGCCGGCTTGCCTGGATGCTGGATGGCGTCCCGATTGCCAATTTGCCGGAGAGCGATCAAAAATCACCGGCCATTGTGGGCAATGGTCAGGGGGCGGTCTTCGTGGCCTGGCAGGACGACCGCAACAACAGCGCGTTGTCGATCTTCGACATCTACGCTCAGAAAATCGACGTTTTGTTCGGCAATAGCCAATGGACGCCGCAGGGAGTTTTGGTGCAAACCGGCAACAACTACGTTTTCCCCAATATCATTCGCGACAGCATCTTTGGCGCTATCGTCGCATCCTATACCTTTTTCAATAACAACTATTTTATTTTCCTGCAGAAGCTGGGGGACGACACGGGCGACATGCAATGGGACCCACAAACCGTGCCCAGCAGCCAATTGGAGTCGCCCCAACCCTTGTGCCCGCCAGCCATTATTTCCGATGACAACCGGGGCGCCATCATCGTGTGGCCGGACCAGAGAGAATTGCCGAACGGCAAGCTAAAGGTCTTCGCCGCACGACTGAATGAGAAGGGCGAAGCCGGTTGGCCCCAAAAAGAGGTGCCGTTGAGTCTTCCGCTTCGAGAAAGTACGGAGCCGGCTATCATTCCGGATGGTTCCGGCGGCGTCATCGTTGCCTGGATTACCCCGGAAACAGACGGTTCCTCAAACGATCAAATCAGCGTCCAGCGGCTGAGTGCGCAGGGCATCTCCCAGTGGTCCAGGGTGGTTTCAACCAGTCCCGGCAGCAAGGGTAATGTGAGAATCGTTCGGGTCAACCAAGACACTTCTTTAGTGCTCTGGGAAGACCTGGGGTCCGGGCAGGATAAGGACCTTCGAGTTCAGCGCATCAATTCATCGGGTGAAGAAATCGAAGCGGAGTTTGACATTGTCAGCGAGTTGGGCGCGCAAATCAACCCGGCGGTAATTGCCAATAAACGCAATGGGGTCATCGTCGCCTGGGAGGACAACCGATCGCTGCAGACCGACATTTATGCCCAGTTGATCGATGCCAACGCCAGCCTGCCCTGGGGCCCCAATGGAATCGCGGTTTCCACGGCACCGGATGTGCAGAAGCATCCCGTGCTGGTCGACGATGGTTTAGGCGGGGCGATCATCCTCTGGGAAGATAGGCGTAACGGCGTCGACCGCGACATTTACGCTCAGAAAGTCAGCGTCCAGGGGGTCTTAGGCGAGTTTCGCATGATCGACGTCCTGGCGCCCAATGCCTCAGGCGTCAACTGGGAAATCGGCAGCTCCCAGGAGATTCGTTGGAATTTCCAGGGGGAAATAGACAGTGTTTCCATCGAATTGTCGCGGGACGGGGGGCAGACTTTTCCTGAAGTCATTTTTGCTGCAACAGAAAACGTGAACTCGGCCATTTGGCAGCGCGTCACGGGGCCGGCTTCTGACCAGTGCAAAATCAGAATTAACGCTGCCAACGCAAATTTCATCTTAGATGAAAGCGACACGCTTTTTACCATTTCCAATGCTCAAGGGCCAACGCTGAAACCCGATGTTGTCAGTCACAGCAGTTTCGGGGATTCTCTCTTCATTAGAACCAGTGCCTCGGATGTGAGCGGCATCAACGCGATTTTCTTGCATGTTCGAAAAGGCGGCGCTGTTAGCTTTGACTCGCTGGCTATGGCTGTGGTCGCTGCCGACACCTACGGTGTGGCAGTGCCGCGCGAGTTCGTTCAGGAGCGTGGCTTTGACTTCTTTATCAGCAGCACGGATAAGTTCAACAATTACAGCAGCAGCGACACCCAATTTGTGGCGGTGAGCTTTGCGGCGGGCGCGCAAACGAGCCGGGTGTCGCGTGGTTCGGAGCAAACGGCCTACCGCATGGTTTCAGCGCCCAATCTCCTCGACATGGTCTCGGTGGATTCCATATTCAGCAATTCCGGTTTTGGCACTCAGGACACCACCAGTTGGCGGCTATTTGAGTATCGCAGCAACGGTTACGTGGAACGCAATTCCCTCAATGCAGCGACCTTTCAATTTACGCCTGGACAGGCTTATTGGCTCATTTCTTCCAAAGACCGTACCATTGACTTCGGTTCGGGCGTCTCCCTGCGTGCAGATACGAGTTTCAGTGTTACTCTGAAACCGGGGTGGAACCAGATTGCCTTGCCATTCGCCTTTCCGGTCGCCTGGGCAGACATCCTTGCGGCCAGTGGCAGTCCCACCACGGTAGATGGGCCGCATTTTTACTCGGGGAGTTACTCCATTCCGGACATTCTCTTGCCCTACGCAGGCTATTTTGTCAACAATCTGGATTCGTTAAAGTCGGTCGAACTCACCATTCCTCCGTTGGCTTCAGAATCTACCAGCCAGAATCTGACGCGTTCAGGTGCCTTCGATGCAGGCTGGGCTGTGCAGATCATCGCCAAAGCGCAGGAAGCGGAAGATGCTTTCAACTACCTGGGCATTCAGGCAGAAGCCTCGGATACCTGGGATCCCCTGGATCACAGCGAACCGCCGCCCATCGGTGCGT
>JBHHYI010000018.1:0-39005 GCA_046757525.1 bacterium
ACGTCCGGCAACTGCCGGACTCCGCTCGGGGTGACAATATGGTGGTTAGAGGCCCTTAAGTTGACGCCAAAACGAGAAAGCGGAAATCTATAACTCGTTGATTTTTATGGATTCCTGCTTTCGCAGGAATGACAAATCTGAGGCTTTTTTCTACTTTGTTGACAGCCCCGACGAAGTTTCTCTCAAGGAGCGTGAGGTTGTACTTTTCAAACTCGTGCAAGATGCCCCTGCCAAAAATCCGCACGCGCCGTAAATGACCTGTTGGGTGCTGACGGTGCCTGGCTGACTCGAAGCAAAAATCTCTTGACGCTTTACGATTAATTCAATACCTTGGTCGAACTCAGAACTCAATGCTTTGGAACATGCCTGAAATCTTAGCCACACTCGCAGCACTCATCTACGCCACCATTCTGGTGTTTTTGCTTTGGGGTCTTTTGCGAATAAGAAACAAGCCCCAAAAACACAGACCCACGATTTCCATCGTGGTGGCCGCCAAAAACGAAGAAAACCATTTGCCAGCCTGTCTGCGAGCCTTGGCGAGGCAAAGCTACCCTGTCGAGTTAACGCAAGTTGTAGTAGTGAACGACCGTTCGACAGACGCAACCGCTGCAATTCTCAAGGGGCATTCTACTCGCCTCGCTCACCTCAAAACCGTGGACATCACGAACACGCCCAACGGCATCAGCCCCAAGAAGCACGCCCTGCAAACCGGCATTGCCAACGCCACCGGTGAGCTGATTTTCACCACCGACGCCGACTGCACACCGCCGCCGCAGTGGATTTCCGAAACCCTGCCGCTGTTCGACCAAAATGTCGGCATGGTCGTGGGCCTGGCACCGCTGTTACCCGGGCACTCTCTCTTGAGCCGACTCCTGAGCCTTGACAGCCTGGCCACTGCTTTTGTTTCGGCAGGGGCCATCGGCTGGAATTGCGCGACCACCTGTGCGGGAAGAAACCTGGCCTACCGCAAAGAAGCTTTTGAAGAAGTAGGAGGTTTTCAATCGATCAACCACAGTCTCTCAGGTGACGACGATTTGTTTCTGCAATTGCTGAAGAAACGCACGAGCTGGAACGCAGTTGTTTCACTCAACGTCAGGACAGTGGTGCCCAGCCCGGCACCGGAATCGTTGGTCGCATTTTTTGCGCAGAAACGCCGCCACGTCTCTGCCGGTAAATACTACTCCAGGCCGCTGCAGCTCGTCTATTTGCTCTATCATCTGGCCAACGGCACCTTGTGGGCTTTTTTGTTTGCCTCGTTTTTGCGCAGCCACTTCATCTTCCTGGCAAGCTTACTCTTTGGTGCTAAGTTGTTTCTGGACTTTCTGGCCCTCTATTTGACGGCGCAGAAGTTAAACTTGCAACGTCTCCTGGTCTACTTTCCCGCCTGGGAAGCGTTTTTTATTTTGACGCAACTTTTTGTTGCTCCATTAGCCTTTGTTGGAAAAGTCAAATGGAAGTAAACCAGCGCCCGGCCACCGCGACATGGGAGGCTGCTTTCAGGACCTTGCCGCCAAAAAACCACCCCAATTACCGACTCTGGGCCAACTATTCCCGCTTCGCCCCTGTTCGTGGCAGTCTGGTCAGCGACATTCTGAGCTCGTTTGTCGCGGTAGACCAGGCCAGAATTCTCGACCTCGGCTGTGGGGACGGCGGCGCCGCGTTTGCCCTTGCGGCCAAAGGCGCCCGGCTCACGGCGCTGGATTTTAATCCGGTGAGAATTCAAAAACTGAAGCAGCAAACCGCCGCAAACGATCACGATTTGACCATTTTAACCGGGGATGCTCACGGTTTGCCATTCAGGACTGCCACTTTTGACGCCGTCATTTTGCAAGACGTTCTGGAGCATCTGCCCCACCCTGAGCAGGCGGTTGCAGAGCTTGCGAGAGTGTTGAAACCCAATGGTTACGTTTACCTTTCCACGCCCAACCGCTGGTCGCCACTGAATTTCCTGTCAGACCCGCACTGGAACCTGCCCCTGCTGGCCGCGCTTCCCAGGAAAGCGGTGAGCTTTGTTGTAACCAAACTGGTGCGTCGCGAAAATTTGGCCCGTCCAGATTTCGCGGCCTTGCTCTCGCTGTTTAGAGTCCGCCGAATGTTCCACCGCACCGAGTTTGAGTTGCAATTCCTCAACCGCAGAATTGCCAGGGCGCTTTTTAGCCGTCCTACCGCCGTGGTCAACAGCGACATCCACTTGAAGATTGTAAACGGACTGAAGCGATTAAAATTGGCAAAACTGGTCATCCAAATGGTGAACGACAAGTTCGGCCTTTTCAACTTCGTACTCAACCCGACCTGGTATCTGATTGGCAAAAAAAGAGGCTCTGTTTGGGTTGAACCCGGCACCAAGACCTGACAAAGCTCGTGAAAGAAATTCCGCTGACACAGCTCATCCAAACCATCACCCTGCAAAGGCTTGCCAATGCTGGACTGGTAACGGCTTCTTATCTGTTTTCAGCTTTACTGAAAAAGAACTTCCTTTGGGGCTCGCCTTTCGTGCTGACGGTGGAACCGACGAATCTTTGCAACCTGAAATGCCCTTTGTGTGTCACCGGCAACGGCCGGATGACGCGAAAAACAGGTCAACTGTCTTACCAGACTTTCAAAGAGATCATCGACCAGGTGGGTGACAAACTCGTCTACTTGCTTCTGTACCACCAGGGGGAACCGTTCCTCAACAAGAATTTCCTCAAATTCGTTGAATACGCCAGAAGCAAACGCATTTTTGTGACCACCAGCACCAACGCACACTATCTCGACGAAGACGTGGCGCGACAGGTCGTGGCCTCTGGACTCAATTCCGCAATCATTTCCCTGGACGGTGCGGATCAAGAACACTACGCCACCTACCGCGTCGGCGGTGATTTGGCCAGGGTTCTGGCCGGCGTCAAAAACCTGGTGCGGGAAAAGAAGCGCTGCAAAAGCAGGACGCCGGCCATTTTCCTGCAATTCATCGTTATGAAACACAACCAGCACCAGATCCGAAGCATGCAAAAACTGGCCAAAGAGCTGCAAGTCGACAGACTGCTCATCAAGAGCGTGCAGGTTGAAACCGAGCAGGAAGCCAGGCGCTGGCTGCCCGACACCGAGGCGCTGAGCAGATACCGCTACGACGGCAGGCATTTGCAGACCAAAAGCAGAGGCAGAGGCCCCTGTCCGCGCCCGTGGACAAGTAGCCTGGTAAACTGGGATGGTTCGGTGGTACCGTGCTGTTTCGACAAGAACGGGCGGTACACTTTGGGGTCGCTGAAAGGCAATGAAACCTTTGAACAAATTTGGCAAGCCGAGAAATATGATAGCTTCAGAAAGAAAATGCTCAAAGAACGCAAAGAGCTTGACATCTGTTCCAACTGCTCTCAAGGGCTGCGTCTCTTCCTATAAACACCTTTTGCTGTTCTGGGTTAAGGTGGTCATCGCCATCGTGGCCCTGCTAATTTTGGCGGGCAAATTCCGTGCTTCTCTGTTGTTTCAGAGCCTCTTCACCTTGAGATGGCCGTTTTTCGTCTTAGCATTGGTCTTAGTTGTGCCGAACATCTGCCTGCAAGTGGCCAAGTGGCATGGCCTGTTAAAATCAGCGAGATCGACCACGCCCTTTCAGGTCGCCCTAAAATCGACGCTGGTCGGATTTCCCCTGGGCTTTGCCACTCCAGGACGCCTGGGTGAGATCGGGCGCGCTTTGTTCGTGCACGACCTGAACCGTGGCACCGCACTAAAATTAGCGGTCATCGACAAAGGCAGTAACCTGGTGGTCACCACCGGGGCAGGCCTGCTGGGACTCTTCGGGCTGTTAAGCGCCGGGCACCCGGCCGAATTGGACTTAGCCCTGCGCATCATAAACTGGGGCGCCCTGCCAACTCTCCTCCTCCTATGGCTTCCGGTTGCAAAAACAAAAGAAAAATGGCGTCGGTATTTTGCCGACTTGAGCTTAGACCGGAAAGCTTATTGCAGGCTTTTTGGCTTCTCGTTCGCCTTTTACGCCATTTTCTTCACCCAATTCATCTGCCTGCTCATGAGTTTCCAATCGATCAATCCCCTGCCTGCGCTGGCACCTTCGGCCTCGGTCTTCCTGGCTAAATCATTGCTGCCGATTTCAATTGGTGACCTGGGCATTCGGGAAGGTTTCGCAATTTACTTCCTCAGCCCAATCGGAGTGCACGCCGCAACCGCCTTCAACGCCGCCTTGCTGCTTTTCCTGCTCAATGTAGGACTGCCGACGGTTTGGGGAACTTACTATCTGTTTGAGGTGGGACGGCATTCTTCGCCGGTGAATTCAAGGAATGCGCAGAGGCTCCACAAAGATTCGGAGCTAAATGCCAAAGAGTTGCAAATTTTAACAGGGAATAAAAGACGGCAAGCTTCTTGGAGAAGATCCCGGCAATCGTGACCTTCTGGATTGCCCTAAGTTCCGAACTCTAAGTCGGTTTGTAGGAATATTTTGAAACCGTGGCCGTGCCGTGCCCAGAGTTGTAGTCAGGGCCGCGTCTCTAATACCGTATGGCGAAGGAGACGAACTTCACGTCGTTTAATCTGCCATAATCTGCCCAGCCGAAGTCGAGCTTGAGATTGGTGCCCACCGCATCGTATCGTAAGCCGACCCCGAAAGTCGCACCCTGCTCGCTATTTTCGAGAAACAGAGCCTTGTAGCCACCACGTAAGAACAGCACGTTCCTGATGCCCAATTCAAAGCCGCTATTGACGAACTCTGTGTTGTCGTTGGGCTGCGTTCCGTCCGCCGCAGCAATGATGGTAATGTCGTTGCTGTGCACCACTTTCCAGGCCAGGCCGAATCTAAAATTCAGGGGCAACTCGAAATTGTCTGTCCGAAACTTAGAAGGCACCTCATCGACCGAACCTTCAGCGGGCAGCGGGTCTTCATTGAAAAAAAGATCGCGGCCGTCGAGCTTCAGTTTGGTGCCAAAATTTGAGATGGCTGCGCCCAACGTTACATTCTTGAATGGCGTGTCGTAAAGGATCCCGATGTCAAAAGCGCCGCCGCGGGCTGTTTCGTTAAAAATGTTTTCCTGAATAAACTTGCCCGTTATACCGATTGAAAACCGATCCGTCAACCTTCGTGCAAATGTGAGGCCCAACGAGATGGAATTCGAATCAAAAAATTGACCTGTACCGTCCGGATCCCGCACCGTTCTCACCACATCTTCCGGCACTCTGAACGAAGTCACTTGAAAGCCGATGGAACCGATATTGCCGGCGTTGAGAGAAAACGCTGCGAAATCAAATTGCGTGCTGGCCAGCCATTCGGAATGATTGAACGTGGCTTCCCCCGTACCGCCGACGCGGGCCAAACCGGCCGGATTCCAATAAATCGATAAAATGTCGTTGGCCAGAGCTGTATAAGCGCCCCCCATGGAAATGGGCCTGGCGCCAGCGCCGATTTTCAGAAACTGTGCCGAAGTGGTGCCCACGCGATTGATGGTGTCCACGTTCTGACTATCGCCCCCGTTCTGCGACAGGGCATTTTTTGAAAGAAACAAGGTAAGGCAAACGAGCAAGCCTGCGGCTATGTTCAACTTCTTCATGACACGTACTCTCTTAAATTAAAGCTTGTACAATAGTTTTAAATTCTTCTATCTCTTTGAAATCCTCTTTTATGATTTCATAGGCGACAGCATGATCAATTTTCAAATAGGCATGAACCAAAATGTTGCGATAACCACTCCAATCCTGGAGTTTAGCAGAAAGCTCTGCGTCGATGTAATTGTGATCTTGCAGTATTTGAAAGATTTCACGATAGCTTCCTGGGGACCCTAAATTTTGCTCAGCGACAATATGACTTCCCACATCGAGGAGACATTCCGCTAATAAATGAAGATATCTCTCAGCTAAGTCGTGTATCGCTGCATTTGTTAAAAATTGCTGCTTCGAGAATTTCTTAAACGCTCTAAGTTTCGTCAAATAGTCTTCTAACGCGTTCAAGCGACTGTGTAAAACTTCTCGTGCTACCACGCTTGGCACCTGTGCTTAATCGTTCCTTTGCGGCTTTCATGTGAAAGTCCCGCAGATGGCTGGTGTCACAATACTCCCGGATGGTGTTTGTGACGAATTCGATTCTCTTGCCTGGATGCTGGCAATAAAGTAAAACCCCATTCTTGAGCACCTCATGTCGCAACAAAATCGGACATTCATTCAAAATGACCAAATCTACCGAATCAGTTCCCAACGTGTCCATGACCTGCCCAATAAGCCTGACACGCAATCGCCAATGCGCCGAAAGATCGATCTTGTCGTTCAGGTAGACCGCCACATCAACATCGCTGATTGGCGTTGGCCTCTCGCAGGCCGCAGAACCAAACAGATAAGCCAGTTCAACTTCCCGGGTCGACTCGAACAATGGACCCAGCTTTTTTACAATTTCCTTTTTTGACCTCATTTTATCAGAGCGAATCTCCCGACCTTGGTGCCGATGCCTGGAGCATCCACATGATAAATATAAATTCCGTAGGAGGTTTGTTGCGATTCAAACGTCAGCAGCCGCCAGGTGACGAAATCGCTGGTGTCGTCCTTTTCAATGGTGTCGACCAGCTCGCCGACGATGGTGTAGATTCTTACAGTACATTTCTGCGGCAGATGTCTAAACTGGATTTGCAGATCATCGCGTTGATCCGAACGCGGCGCTGCAATTTCAGAAGCGCTGAACGCAATATACGGATTGGGCACCACGATCACGTCGTCCAGGGCGTTGCGCGCCTCCTGCTTGTCAAAAGAAGGGGCACTGGTGGTGAAGGAGTATTTGTCACCCGCCTCAAACGGCTTCTTTGAGAAGAACAGGAAGACATCGCCCTCTCCCGGGTAGATCGGATCGTCGAAGACGATGAGGGAATCTGCGGTGCCGTCAGCCGTTCTAACGGTGTCGCTGGGCGGCGAAAACTTCACCTGGTAGACGGTCTGCGTGAACTGCTTAAAATTGGGCCGAATGATGGTAATCGATTCTTGAAAATCCCAGCGTTTGTTTCTCAGGGCCGGCACCGTCTCAGCGATGAAAAACCTAACTCTTTCACCGGTTTCAGCATCGATGATGGTGAATGGGGCAGCCACGCCGCCCAGTTGCCGCAACGTGGTATCCGGCGCGTTCACCAATCGGCCGTCGGCGGTGGTGTCGTAGTCCACAAAGTGTATCTCAAAGTCCGCGGGAAAGGGTGCCGGATTGCCCAGGGTAGCCAGGCCAATGGACTCGACCTCAAAGTTGGTGTTGGTTTCGCGGATTTTAAACCCGCTGCGTTCCGGGTCCAGGGCGGTTTCTTCGTTTTCCGCGAAGACTCGCAGGCCGTCGAATACCGGGTTGTTATCCTCGTTGTTGATGGAGAGACTGTTGGCCACCGGCTTAAATTGGAACGAAATGGTGAAGGTTTCACCATCGGGCAAGGCGCCGGGCGAAGTCCCGCGTATTCTGCCGCGGTCAAAATCCACTTCGTAGCGGCTCGGGTCTACTTCGGCACCGGAAGACTCTCTCACGGTAATGCTGCCTGCAACCAGATTCTCCACGAACAGGCTGACAAACAAAGTGTCGCGAGCCACAAAGCTTCTAATTTGCGGCTTCAAGTCAATCACCGAATAGCCCACTTTGCTGTTGACGGAATCGATAGGCACATCTACAAAGTCGACTTCGTATTTTTTGCCGTCCACAACCTGGAAAGGATCCAGGAATTGCACCCTGACCCGGCCGGTGGCATTGCCGGTCTCGCGCAAGGCTAAATCTCCCGGACCGTTGTTCACTTGCGGGTCCGCAAAACCGGCGGCCGGCGGCCCTGGCACCACCATGGCGGTGTTCACATCCAGGGTAAACTCACGGGTCACCGCATCGCGCTGAATGGAACGCTGGCTCTCCGAAGGTGCCAGCTCGGCCTTGACGTCGCCATGGTCGTAAGAGGTCACCGCGTAAAAATAAGTGACCCCATTGACCACATTGTTGGAATCCACAAAGGTGTGCGCCAGTCCGGAGTTGTTGCCCAGGTCGAATCGGACACCGCGGCCGGCAAATTCAATCTCGGAAAGGCCAGAGAACTCGTTGATCAAATCGAATTGCGCCGGCACGCCGTTGCTCTGCTTGAGCGGCACCGACAGAAACGGGATGCCCCTGGAATCCGTAATCGTCTGGGTGTCGTTGAAGCTAAAATCCTGACTGCGGTAAATCTTGTACCCTTCAAAATCGAATCCCTTTTCCGGTTCTTTTGGGTTGGCGCGGGCGACGAACGGATCGAACGACGCTTCGGCACCAGTGTCCCAGTAAAGGGTCACCTTTTCGTCTCCGGGAACCGCCACCAACCTGGGTTTGTTTGGCGGCTTGGCAAAGCGGTAGTCGGCCTCGAATACTTGTTGTGAAATTTGCGCATTTGACAGCAAATCGTTCAAATCCTGGCCTAACAGAAGCGCAATGGAAAAGCGCTGGCTTTCTCCTGGTCTTAGTTTGAACGGCCCGGACCCGTAGATGAAAACATTATCCGCTTCATCCTCGATCTGGGGCGGCGGATCAGTAGGCCGTTGATTGGGCGTGGACATGAGGTTCCACATCAGCTCGTCGAATTTGGGTCGGTTGTTGCCGCCAAACAGAAGGGCATTGAAGCTGGTCAGGCCAAGCTGATCGGATTCAGCGATGTCCAGGAAGCCGAAATTGGGTTCGCCACCCAAAAAGCGCATGCCTTCTTCTCTTCGTTCAGAGGTCGGCTCCCCGGCATCGAGCATACCGTTGATGTTCAAATCCAGAAAAAAAAGCTGGTTGGGCTTACCGTCGCCCTCGCCGAAGTCGCCGGTGCCGGCAATGCCGTCCACTCCCACATCGTCAAATTCAGGCGACCAGTCACCGTCTTCGTCCCCACTCCAGTGCAGCTTGGGGTCTCCAAATCTTCCGATCGGACCAAACAGGAAGGTGCCGGCATCGTTGAAGGAGCTTTCGTCCGTCAGACCGTCGTTATCGTTGTCCTGGCCGTCGTTGTCGATTCCAGGGCTCTCCATGAAACGATAGCCAAAATAGCCGGGAATCTTGCCGCCATCGCCCACGCCATCCTCATCGAAGGCAAACAACATATTGCGCGTATCGGGAAGAAAAGATTCGTTGAAAGCAGAAATGAAATCAGCGAAATCGTCGGCGAAATCGTTGGGCCCACCAATATGCGGGTCGCCAAACATGCCCAAAAAAACCTTGTCCAACGTTTTCGGGCTGGTATTGGTAATGGTGTAAACCAGGAAAATGATGTCCTCGGCCAGGGGATTATTGAATTGAAAAAGTCGCACACGCATCTCTAAACCCAGGCCCCTTTTGGTCGAGTCGTCCGGAAAAGGAAAGTAGTCGAATTCGGCATTGTCGATATCGTCCATGACATAAAACACCTCTTCATCCGGCGTGGTGGCATCGTCGCCCAGAAAGGCGGGCCAGACAAACCGGCCCAGCGTTGGGTTAAACCAGGACTGGGGCCAACTGTCCGGCTTGCCGTCGAGATCGCGGTCCAGGTCGGCGAACGTGGCCAATTCATTGGAATTGGGATCTGAAAATCCAAGTTTCGGTTCCCACCCCCATTTGTTGCTAGTTCCCGGTTCAAAGTCTCCGTCAACGAGGCGAATGAAGCCATCATCGACGATGTGAATGGTATCCCCGTGCACGTCCACGACTTCGGCACCCACCAGCGGGCCGAATTCAAAGGCGTAGCCCAGGCCGTTGGGGCCCTTGGGCCAAACGAGATCCGCATTGGAATTGTCTGCTGCCGGCGTTGAGATCGAGCCCTGGTTGGTCAGCAATACCCGAATTTGATTGCCGTCGATGATGGTGTCCTTGCGCCTTTCGTGCCGCGGATCTTCCTGCAAGGCTTTGTCGATGGCATTAAGTTGTCTCTGAACCAGCTCGTAGCGTTCCAACGCCGGCAGTGTTTTGAAATTGTCCTGGTTTTGCTCCTGGGCAAAAGTCCGGCCTTGAAGGTTGAAACACAGAACAGAAGAAGCGATCAAGGTTGTTACAGTTAGCTTTTTCATTTTTCTCATTGAAATAAAAGTTTCTAAAGTACCCATTGTAGCCTGGTCAAAACTGCATGGTTAGGCCCCACCTGATTTCCCGGGGCGAGCCCAGGAAATCTTCTCTCCGATAAAACGTGTCCAAAAATTGCACCGGGAAGAAGTCATCCGGATTGTTCTTGATGGTGTCTTCCAGATTGTTGAAAAGGTTGGGGTTGGTCTTTTCGGCCAAAGAGGTCAGCGAACGGCCAGTATCAAAATGCACCCGTTTTTCGTTCTTGTTATCCAGCATGTTTTCTACTTGCATGAAAACGGAAAACCCGAATCCATCCACTTGAAAAAACTTCTCCACTTTGATGTCAAGATTCGACAAATAGGGTCGGCGGCTGCTGTTTTCCTCAAACTCAACCGCTTGCACCGAAGACGGCACCCTTGGCGTGTACGGCGTTCCCGATTGAATGGAGCCGATGGCGCTCAGCGACCAGCTCCGGCTCTGGCTAAGGGTGAACGTGGCGTTCAGGGTGTGGGTGCGGTCGAACGACAAGGGCACAAACCTCTGTTCAGATTGTCGGTCCGTGCGGGTGTCCACCGCAAACTTCAGAGGATTCGTGAAAGCGCCTTCACCGACCTGAAACGTGTAGTCCAGCGTGCCGGACAACAGCCCGCCTGGCGCCCTTCTCTTCAGCAAGGAAACCGTGAAACCCTTGACGTTGGCGTAGCTGATGTTGGTAACCACGTTGAATTCTTTGTCTATGGCGACCTCTCCGGCCACGACTCTCCGCGTTTGAATGAGGTTGGTGACGTCCTTGAAAAACACGGTCAAATCGGCCTTGAAGTCGTCGGTGAATTGCTGCTGCAACCCCATTTCGTATTGAATGCTGCGCTCCGGCTCCAAATTCGGGTTGCCGAATGTTGGCGTGCGCCTGAAATCGAAATCCTCAAACCTGGGGTTGGTGTAGATGCTACTGAACGTGGGGTTCTGGTAGAAAAAGCCGTACGAAAACCGGATGATGCCGCGGTCGGTGATAGGGAAGCTCAGACTGAGCCTTGGACTCACCCGCTGCTTCACCGAGGCGCGTTTCAAGAATTCAGGTCTGTCCACACCGGCGTCGACGGTACCGGCTAAGTCGGGATTGTAAGGCGCCCGGGCGTCCAGGTATTCATAACGCAAGCCGACGTTGAGAATGAACCGTCTGGACAGCTCCATTTTGTCCAGCACATAAAAAGCACCCTGGATGGGCTTGCGAACGTAGAACTGAAAATCGGTAAAATTCGGATTCAATTCCGGCAAGGGAATGAAGAATTTTCCCTTAGTTTCGTCAAAGAGCAAGGTAAAATCCTCAAACTCCAGACGGTTGTGCCTGAATTCCCCACCGAACTTCACTTCATGATTGGGCAGGACCTGACTGACGAAATCGAATTTGGCTGAAATGGTCCTGGTCTCGCTGCGAGTTCTGCGTAAATCGGTACCGCCGGCCAGATAAGTTCCGGTTGGCGGTATGATTTGATTGTTGATGTCGTTGTCAATACTGGGCACGTAGCGGGGGTCAAAGGTGTCCTTAAAAACATGGGTGCGCGAGTTGGTGAAGTTGACCCCTAACTTCAACGTATAGAACGATTTGCTACTGATGGCCTGGGTGATCCCTATGGAATTGCTGGTGTTGTTGTCAAAGGTCTTGGGGCGTCCGTCCGGGGTGAATCTGAAGCGGCGAAAATCTGCGCGCCGAAATCGCTCTCCATCATCCAGAATCAGGTCGTAGGTAATTTTGAGCTTGGGACTGGGCCTCCAGGTGAGTTTGCCGGTGAAATTCAAATCCCGGCTGCTGACCATAGGCACGATCTTGCGGTCGCCGCTGGCGCCCGGGCCGCCGGACAGGCCCTGAGGGTCGATGGACACTTTGTCGCCTTGCAGGGACAGGAGGTCGCCGGTGTTGTACACCCGGATGCCGTACAGATGGCCTTTGTTGTTCTGGCGCACGCCGGAAGTGAAAAAGGTCACTTTGTCGCCAAGCAGCGGCACCGGGCCGCCAAAGGTCCATTCAAAGCGACTGTTGTTCAACATGTCGATGCTGTCGATGTTGAAAAAGATGTCATTGCGGTTGCTGAAATGGTCCCCGGTCCAGAATTTGACGCTGCCGTGGTAATCGGGCCCGCCATCTTTGGTGACAAAATTGATGACGCCGCTCAGGGCGTTGCCGTATTCAGCACTGAACGTGCCAGTGGAAACGGAAACTTCCTCCACCGCGTTGGTAGCCAGGCCTACCGATTGACGGTTGCTAAAGGGATTGTTGATGGCAACACCGTTCACCTGGTAGGCGATTTCATTGGAACGGCCGCCGCGAATGTGCAGGGCGCCGTCGTTGTCCTGCACGATGCCCGCCTGCAAGGCGATCACGTCTCGAATCTGATCGACCGGCAAGGCATCGATCCTTTCCGCGGTGACAGCCACCAGCGTGTTGGTCAAATCCTGGCGCACCAGTGGGTTTCGTTCCCCGACCACCTCGACCGCTGCCATCTCCACCGCACTGGGTTTCAACGCTTCGTTAACCGTGCTTGTGAAGTCCACATTGACGCGGACCCCCTTGACGCGCACCGTCTGGTAGCCGATAAAGGTAATGTTTACCGTGTACAGTCCCGGTGGTATGTTGAGGATCGTGTAGAACCCCTCGACGTTTGTGGCCGCACCAAGAGAAGTGCCTTCAAGCTGGACGTTTGCGCCCGGCAACCCTTCGCCACTCTCAGCATCGGTGATGCGCCCGGCGATCTTGCCCGTGGTGCCGCTGAACAGAGAGCTCGCAAGAATCAGTACCGCGCCCACAATTAGTGCGGCATTCAATCTCCTTCGCATTTTTAAACCTCAGGAATGATAATCAGATTGTGAAATGTAAATTAGAAAGGTTTAATAAAAAAATTGCAAAAATATAACAGATTAAACCGTCATTGTCAAGAGAAATGTGAAAGGGTTTCCATAAAATAGACCATTTCAAAGGCAACTATCAACATGCACCCCTCAAGGGGTTCAGTTTTCTTTTTTCTTTTGTCAACATTTTCTTTGCAGAGGAGCGGCGAAACCGCCAGCGGTGATATGTTTATAGCAATTCTTAGGCGTGCAAGGAAGGGGGGTCAGAAACAAGACAGGAATTAAGTCTATAATAATTAATACCTTATTGCTAAGCTACTTCCTGGTCTACTCACCCTGGCAGTCGAATTATGAACAATCCGCAAAACCTCTCTTCAGAGCGAAGTGCATACCGGCGCGAAAGGAATAACAATAAGGTTATTATTTTCAAAGTATTGCCAACTATCCCCAAATTTCTGGCACGAGGTTTGTGTAACACCTCGCAAACATCGAAAAATTGGGAGAAGCTAACGACGGCTGTGCAGATAGTTTGAGTTGTAATAGAGGTGGCGCAAACGAGACGTTTGCGTTACGCGGGACGACCGGTTCATGAAGGGTCGCAACGTTCTTGCAGGCCGTTTTATGCGCAACAGACCCAGGGCAAACGAGACGTTTGCCTTACATGGAAGGGCGGCATTAGCTAAAAGGGAGGACCCTACTTGATGAGAAGTTTTCTTAAAACCAGCGCCATGATTGTGTTCTTTTGCTCCGTATTTCCCATGGCGCCGTTGAGTTTTGGACAGGAACTGGCACGGATCGACTTGGTTAAGACAACAACCAGTTTCACGGGTGGAGCAAAACCAACGCCCCTGAGCGAATTAATAGAGTCAGGGGACAAATATGTGGCGGCGGGTTCCTACAATTCTGCTGCAGCGGTTCTGAATCAGGCATTACAACTTGAACCGGATCGCCAGGACCTGCGACTGCGTTTATCTCGAGTACTCTCCTGGGCCCGCCGCTACACTGAAGCGCTGCAACAATACCGTAGCATCCTGGAAACGGATCCCCACAACCTGGACGCGATGGCTGGTACGGCACAAGTGTTGGCCTGGAAGGGAGATTTGGAGAAATCGGTGCAGACGTACCAGCAGGCTCTGTACCAATATCCTCAGCGAGATGACCTGCACCGCGGACTGGGCCAGGTGCTGGGGTGGCAGGGTAAACTTCGTAAAGCAGAAGCAGAGCTGCGGAAAGCCATACAACTGAATCCTGAATCGCCTGCCAACCACAAGGTCCTGGCCACCATCATTAGTTGGCAGGGACGTTATTCTGAGGCGATTCAGAATTACAAACAAGCCATAGAGAAAGCTCCAGACGACCCGGACGCTTATGCCAGCCTGATGCAAGTTTACCGATGGAGCCGAAGATATGGCGAGGCTCTGCGCACCTACCAGTTAGCTCTGCACAATGTGAACTCGTCACGCGAGTTAACCAAAGAGGCGCAGCGCTCCCAGTGGAACAAAGCTCTCAAATGGCGGTTCGGCTTTGAACAAGACTACCTCTCCAAGCTTTGGACTGTCAACTTTGCGCTTCCAGCAACTGCTGGACTCAGTGTATTTGGAACACACAGTCATTTAGACCGAACCACCTATTTTCGGGATCGCGAAGAGGGCGAGATCAGACATTACTGGTCCAGGGGGAGTTATGTGGCCATGGGGAGCGCGTTTGCTTCATATCGGTACACATCCGGTCTCAAGCCCGACAACACGGCCCTCAAACGATCTTTTGAAGTGAATGTAAAACTCTTTATTGAACCGGGTTTGAGAACTGGTCTGAGCATGCGCGTGGCTGTTAGACGCACTAAGTTACAAAACTGGGCTGGAATTACTGGCCATCCGGTGATCTTAGAGGCCCTGCTCGACCACCGATGGACACGCTGGCTTAAAACCGAAGCGGGTCTGGCCCTGTACCGGGACTTTGATCCCAATCTTGCCAGGACTCTGAAAAAGCGCACTTTTTCACTATTCAAATTTGCAGCTAATTTTGACCTGCCTGCCAACAGCACGTTGGCGGTGCGCTACATTCCGAATCGTGATTTAGACAATACCATTGCCCACAGCTACGAAGCCGTATTGCGCAAGAAGCTTGGTGCGAACAGTTATTTTCTTTATCGTTATCTGCGTGACAGCTATCGCAACTCTGTGTTGGTTAATCAGCATTATTTGGGCATTGGATTCAGAGCTTTCAATCGATTTCAGTTGGCTTTGGGTGACAATTATATTCAAGGCAGCTACAAAAAGGGGAACTATCTCATTCTCAGTGTGGAAAGCCGTTTGTGGTAACGAAAGTTCGCAGTGCATGAACGAGAGTTAATGGTTAAAGCAGGAGGAGTCAACCAATGTTTAAACGCCGACTCAAGCGTTTCTTGATACTGATGCTCCTAAGTCAATCTTGTCAGCTTTTTGGTCAGAGCCTATTGCAGAAGCATAAGTCCGAAGTGACGCAACTTCGGTATCAGCTTGGTCTGGAATTCATTGAAGACAGAGATTATGAGGGGGCGTTGGCGCAATTTCGCAACATTCTGAAAACCAATTCGAGACACATCGAAAGCCTGCGACGTATTGCTGAAATTCACACCAAGCAAAGACATTTTATCGACGCCATCCTGGGCTATAAGAACATCTTGCAAATAAATCCTTCGGATATGTCGGCCCGCAACAATTTAGCGCAGGTTTATGCCTGGACTGGCGATCTTGACGCAGCAGAGGAGGAATACAAGAAAGTTCTCACGTACGATTCCACCAATGTGAATGCACGGGTGGGTTTGTATGAAACTTACACCTATCGCAAAGATTATCCCCGTGCTATTCAGGCTTTTGAGGAGTTGGTGAAGCGGTATCCCGACAATGGCAATGTGCTGAGCCATTTGGCAGAAACTTACGCCTGGAGTGGCAATTACCCTAGCGCCATTGATATCTACCGCAAGCTTCTGAAAATGGACCCACGGAACCGGGAAATTCGACTTAGAATGGCTGAAGTCCTCAGTTGGCAAGGGAACATGGAGGCAGCGATTAAGCAGTACAAAATGGTGGTTGCGAAAGCACCTGACTTGTTTGAAGCCTATCGCGGTTTGGCGCAAGCCTATGCCTGGAATAATAATTTTCAGGCTTCGTTGACCGCTTATCAGAAAACTCTGGAATTAAATCCTGACGATGTGGAAGCGATGTTGGGCCTGGCGGACCTCTATTACCGGAACGGAGATTATGCGGCATGCGAAGGCTACCTCCGCCAGGTCCTTGTGATTGATCCGAAAAACCACCAGGCGTTGGCCAGTCTGGGTACTCTGCATAGTAAGGGATTTTACTGGATCAAGAAGGTCGTTTCCCACCTGGAGCTTTGGAGCTTTATCGTAATCGCTTTGCTAATTTTTAGGTACTTCAAAAAATACAAGCGGGTTTTCCGTCACGCAAGAAAACCACTTCGCCTGCTGGTCACGTCCATTCCTTATGTCATGCTTATTTCGGTAACCGGTCTTGTAGCAACCAGTTTCCTGGGGCCCTCATTAGGTTGGAAAATGGACATCATCTTTGAATCCAGCCAGATTTTGATTGTAGGAATTCTCGGCGTGTCTTTTTTTGCTTTTCTGTGGATTTTGCGCTTCGGCACACCGGTGCGGTCGGACACCGTATTGGCTATTGGCGCACACCCCGATGATCTTGAATTTGGGTGTGGTGGAACGCTGTTAAAGTTCAGAGAAGAGGGCGCGCGCGTAATTGGGCTGGTCCTTTCGCGAGGTACGCGAGGCAGCATCAAGGGCAAACAGGCCAATCGGAAGGCAGAAGCCCAAAAAGGAGCCTCAGTCCTGCATTTGTCGGAATTGTTGGTCAAGGATTTCCCGGATACTAATTTTTCACAAAAAAAAGGCGAGATTCGGGAGATCATCGAGGACCTGGTTAGGAAATACAATCCGAATATCATTCTAACCCACAATCCAAAAGATAAGCATCAGGATCACCTGGCCGTTTACCAGGCTACCAAAGAAGCGATTCGGGGTCCCCAAACCGTGCTCTGTTATGAAAATCCGAACACACCCTCGGATTTCAAACCAGACTATTTTGTCGATATCAGCCACTATCTCATGGATAAGGTGCAAGCGCTCAAAGAACACAAAAGCCAGATGGGAAAAGTTTATGCCAAGCCGGAAGTGGTACGAAATATCGCGGGCTTTCGTGGCACTCAGGCGCGGGTGAAGTACGCTGAAGCGTACTCTACTTTGAAGGTGGTAGAATAGTGTGTGTAACTTATTGCATTGTTTATTGAGGAGGCAGCAATGAAACAGCTAATGCGAGCTCTTGTGACGGGTATCGGAGGACCAGCCGGTAAAGCGGTATCAAAGTATTTGGCAAAAAAAGGCTATTTGGTGGTAGGCGTGGACATGGACCCCCACGCCGAAGCCCCGGTAGATACGAAGTGTCAAGTTGTTCCCTCAAGCCATCCGTTTTACATCGAACAACTGCTGTCGTTCATCAAGCAGTACGAGGTTTCCCTGCTGGTGCCGACCGTGAGTGAGGAGTTGACCCTGATCGCAAGAAACCGAAATCTATTTGAGGCTGCCGGAGCAGCCGTTTATGTTAGCTCCCCGATTGCCTCCTGGGTCTGCGACGACAAATTCATCACGGCGGTATATCTTGAAAATTACGGGATTGCCGTACCCAAATTTGCCCTCAGCCTTTTGCCGGCGGAAACGCAGGGCCTGGTGGATTTTTGTGGCATGCCGGTCATAGCCAAACCCAGAAAAAGTCGAGGAGGACGGGGCGTAACGGTCTACCGAACAGCATCCCAATTGGAAAGGGAGAAGCGAAAAGACCTGATTTTTCAGGAGTACATTCCAGGCGTAGAATATGATGTAAATTTATTCATTGATCCACAACCTCCCCATCCCGTTCTGGCAAACGTCGTTTTAGAAAAAAACAAAATGACAAACGGAGCCTGGGGCAACGCTGTTACCGTCACCCGGGTAATCGAGCCTAACATCGAGAAACTTGCGCTAAGAGCAGCAAGGTGTCTTGCGCTGGTGGGGCCCCTGGATCTGGATATCCGGCGACGACTCGATGGTACGCCGGTGGTTTTGGAGATCAACGGACGCTTCGGCGCAAATGTATTGTCGGCAAAAGAAGTTTTAGAAGCGCTCACGGGCTGTTGGATTCGGGATACGCGGACGGGAATGGCCAAAGGGGCACCCTCAACCGAAGAGCCCATTTCTTTCAGGCCAGGCAGAGCATCTTTTGCGACCTGAGGCAAAAAATGAACGCATTTTCGACTTTGAACTGGCGGACCAACCATGACTGATGCCATTGTGAGCGCCTTCTATCTCCTGGGCCTGAGCTGTTTTCTGTTCGGCTTGCAAACGCTGTTTTACTTGCCTTTGTCGGGTATCTTTGTTCTAAAGAAGCGCAAAAAAACGATCTACGACCGTTCCAGGGTCTCCGTGGTGGTGCCGGCCTACAACGAAGAACGCGTCATTGGCAATTGTGTGGAATCCATCCTGGCGTCCAATTATGACGATTTCGAAGTCATTCTGGTAGACGACGGTTCCACCGATAACACCCTAAAAGTCATGCGCGGGTACGAAAAGGATGCCCGCGTGAAGATCATCAGCAAATCGAACGGCGGCAAAGCCGCAGCCCTGAACGCAGGCATTGCCCGGTCCACCGGCCAGATCCTTTTTTTCATCGATGGCGACACGCTGTTTCAGAAAGACACCATGCGCAATTTGTTGGCCGGGTTTGATTCTGAAAAAGTCGGGGCCGTCTGCGGGCATGATTCCCCCGTGAACCTGCAGAACTGGCAACTGAAGCTCATCAACATTCAGGCGCATGTTGGCACCGGTTTTGTCAGGCGGGCCCTGAGCGTCATCAATGCCTTGCCCATCGTGTCCGGAAATATCGGGGCGTTCCGACGGGACGTTCTTGAAGAAATAGGTTACTTCAAAAATGATTTCATTGGCGAGGACTTAGAGTTAACTTTTCGTGTGCACAAAGCCGGCTACAAAGTGGCGTTTCAACCCCGGGCCCAGGTGTTTGCAGAATCGCCCCACACCATCCAGGGTCTGTGGAATCAGCGGGTGCGTTGGGCGCGAGGGTTTATTCAAACCCTGAGAATCCACAAAGACATGATTTTTAATCCATCCTATGGCAGTTTCGGGGTCTACTTAGGCTTCAACGTGTTGAGTATGGTTGTGATTCCCGTCCTGCAATTCCTGGCCGTCCTGCTGCTCCCGGCGCTGTTTGTCCTGGGCAAAAGCCCTGTCCAGTCCTCCTCGCTGGCCATCATGGGCTGGTTAGGGTTAGGATTTACCGGTTTCATTACGGTTTACAGCATTATTTTGGACAAAGCCTATGGAGACCTCAAATACGCTTTTGTCATCCCATTTTGGGTTCCCTATTCGCTGCTCATGGATCTGGTGGTGATCCGGGCGATTCATTTAGAACTCACGGGGCGAGAAGCGCTTTGGAACAAGGCGGTTCGAAGCGGAGTGGTCAGCAAGAAAATCACCGCAACACGCGTGGGCAAGGCGGCTCCAAACTGGCGCACCCCGGTTTTTGCCGCAAGCGGGCTGCTGGTCACGGCTATCTTTATTGGAGCTTTTTGGGCGCAGGGAAAGATGGATTTACCGTTCCAGCCGTTCGCAGTGAATAGGGCACCCACGCGTTCCTCATCGGTTGCAGTCAATCTGGCGGCGACTTCGGCTGTTCATGCCACAGCGATTCACTTCGAACAAAACGAGGCCTGGCGCGATGCCTATCGCACGCTGTTCAAACACACCGACAGCTCCGTTTTCAATACGATCGGCGTGGGCGCCGGCCGATTAGACTGGAACTATTTTCGCTGGCCAGGTCATGAAAGCCTGGCAAGTTCTTACGTGAAGAACGGTGCAGAGGACTTGCTGCTTGAAACCAGTGAACGACTCAAAGAGAAAGGTTACCAGGTTATTGCCATCCTGGATCTTTACGCGCCACGGCTGATATCTGAAGACCCTGGCCTGGCTGCCCGGAATTACCACGGTCTGCAGAGCAAGGAGCAACTTTGCAGTACTGCCTTAACCGAAGGCAGGATTAGCGACCAACTGGAAAGCATGGTGGATTACTTGACCAGGAATTATCCGATCGACGGCGTGGTACTCACAGAAATTGCTTATCACAGTTACTGCTATGACCGCCGCTGCTTTCGGTCCTATTCCCGCAGCACGGGCAATAAGCACTGGCCAAAAACCTGGCTTTGGGGTGGCGTTGACATAGATGCCGAATCTGTTGGACGCTGGCGCTCAGCTCAGATGGCCCATCTGGTGGAAAGATTAGCGGCTGCGGCGCACGAAAATGGCAAGGAGCTGTGGGTCGATGCCAACGTGGACTGGGACGATTTCGCCAACGATGGCCGCTCCTTCGGACTGGACTATTCTCAGTTGCTTCGATTTGCAGATAAGCTGGTGATTTGGGATTATTTCGCTATGGAGAATAAGAAGCCGACGGACACCTACAAACTGGCAAAATACCTCAGCAAAAAGTACGATCCGGGAAAGATCGTTTTGTCTCTCGGTCTCTGGACTCGAAATTCCCAATCCGTCGCCCCAGAAAGTTTGCAGGAAGCCATTCGCTCATCGGCCCAAGGAGGTATTGACAATATCTGGATTACGCCGAGCCACATGTTTACACCTTCCCACTGGGATTTGTTCAACCATCTGATGGGCCATAAGAGAGTCAAAAACAAGAGAGGCAGTAGCTAACCGGAGACCGTGGAAAGGAGGGTTGGTAAGGCCGCGCGCATGAACGTCTCCCAGATTGAAAGAAGGTCTGCCACCCTTCCCTTTTAAAGCGACACCACCTTCAAAAGCGGATCTGGAAATCCAACCCTTCGAAGCCAAAATAATAGACCGGCAAAACAGCAAAAGACCTGGCCTTGCCCCGGGAAGGCACAAAACTTCTGCCCACGATGATACCCAAAGCTGCGCCAATGATGACATCGGTGGGGAAGTGTTTCTGAGTTTTGACACGCGTAATGCCCACGAAACTGGCCCACAAATAAGCTGGCACACCAAATTTAAGCCCGTAGCGCTTGTCGAGCACTGAGGCCACGGTGAACATTCCGGAGGTGTGTCCGGAGGGAAAGGACAGGTTGTTTGAACTGTCGGGCCGGGTTCTTTGGAAGGTTTCCTTGATGACAAAAGTTGCGAACTGCGTGGTGAAAAACGCCTCGGTGAGATACAGACCCGTGTTAGCCAAATGCGGTTTGTTAAAAGCTTTTCCCAACAAATAGGTCAAGGCGGAGCTGCCAGCCAAGAAGTAAAAGCTGCCGCTCTTGTTTGGGGCCTCCACATCAAATTCGTTGAAGTCGTCTTCTTTGAGATCGTCCGTAATAGCACCGTCATGCGGTTTGACGAGAAGCGCAAGACCCGTACCAACGCCGGCGTACAGTAGATTGTATTTGTTGGTGAAAATACGCTTCACGCCTGCAAGGTATTGATTCAAGGAAGGAGCCAGCAGCCTTTCCTGAGTCTTTGTACTGGAAGAATCGGTTAAGGAGGCACTGCTTGCATGGCCACTGGCATAATTGGTTTGACCGATTAAACAGTTAGAATAGCCCCAGCTCCCCACGATCAAAAAGACTACCACACAGAAGAATCTAACTTGAAATGACCTCATCAGAATACCGGCGTGCGTTTCCCATTTCGTTTCGACAGATGACTCGACCTCCAAAGTTCATGAGGTTGCGAAACGGCGCCTCATAATACAGAATAATCGTGATTAAATCAAGCACTTTCTTGGCTTGTCCAAAAGAGCAGCGCTAAACCACACCTGGCCAAGGATTCTGGGTGCAGCGGCCGCAATCCTTTCAATCTCAACAGAGGGATTCGGTAGCCGGTATCGCAGAGCGGTGTTCTGCAACCATTTTCTCCGGCCGCGAGGGTCCCTCGAAACAGGTCAACAGCACTTAGCTTGCAGGCTTGCCCGTCCCAGTTTCGCCTTCCGTCGCTCTCCTTAAAAAAAATTAATCTACTTAAATGCATTTTAATTAGGCAATTACACCCTATGCGTTTATATTACTGTTGTGACATTCAAAATGATCGTCTGCGTACCAGCCGGGGCGAAAAGCATTGAAAACTCAGACCAAACTGGTTCGACTCCGCCCAGGATTTGCAGACTCTCCTTCATGGTGAGCGGAGTCCAGGCATGAACAAACATCTCGGTGGACTTTTCGTTCGAGCTTCTGGCATTCTATTTTTGCGCTACTGATTTCTGATTTCGAATCTTACGCCTTCTAAAGCAGAACCTGCAAAACAGTATTAGAACCAGTCTTCAAGAATTTCAGCAACCAAGCAAGCTGAGGAATGGGAGTCTAAAGGGTTGGATGGGGATTCCGTAAACATTCCTTGGTTAGGCTCCAGTTAAGCCGTATCTCAAGGATTTTTCAAAATTTCTTTCTTACAGGGGGTAGTGCTATGATTGGTTTTATCTATTCGCGGGATGGGCCTGAGGGGTTGCCTGCATTGACGCCTTCTCTTAGACTTGACAACAAATGAATTGGGCAACTCGAGGGTAGAGTTGTTTACGTTTTTTTTCTCAGTCTTTTGCAAAATGTCCGTTCCTCTGTCATTTGGAGGGGCATTTGGAGGAGAGATCTCTTGCTTTTGTAGGACTAACAGATTTTTCGTCCGGAAGCAGCCGTACTCGAAATGACAATTGGAATGTTTTGCGAAAGTCTAATTCCTTATCTACGTAAGGAGGAAAATGTCATGAATGAAAAAAACATGTTACACAAAACAGGGAGGATTCTGGTTATTGGCCTTGTTATGGTAATCCTGGCGGCCGGTGCCCTGTTTGGGCAGACCGCAACAATTGGCGGGAGTATTTATACCGGAGCCAACGATGGCACCGGGCCGGTGTTTGCTCCCAATGCTCTTACTCCTGCGATTACCGACGCCACGGTCATGGTGCAGAACCAGCACTCAGGCGGTGCTTTCATCACCTATGGCACGGTAACCGGCAATACCTGGACTGCTACCGTGCCGGCGCCCGGGGATTATGTGGTGATGTTTTCCGCGCCCGGCCATGACCTCACCAGCCGCGAATTCACCGTTAAAGATGGTGACAGCCAGACCAAGGACGCCTATTTACCTGCCTTGCCTTTGCCATTGGCCAATCTGCTGGTTTTTGCCTTTTGGGACAATATGGTAAACGGGGAGCCCGATGGCGCACCAGAGGATCTCCCTCTCAACGGCGTGACCTGGACGGTTAGTGACGAGGAAGGGACTGTGCTGGCGACGGGCGTGACTGGTTCTCAGGCCACCATCACTTTGCCGGATGGTGTCGTAATAACCGATACGCGTGGCTTGTATTATTTCACGGGCCTGCCTCCGGGCGAAGTGATCGCAACCTCGGATCCCTCGACGATCACCCAGGCCGCCAATCCCGACATTCAGTTTGACAATCCAGATGATGCCACCCGGGAGTACTATCTAAACTATACCGAAGAGGGCGGACCTGCCTGGGATCCCAAGCTTTACCCCGGCGATCCCGGCACAGAAGCTGGCGGTTTTCTCATTTGGCACAGCTACGTTGAAAAACTGGGTCAGATCGATGCTTCCAACTTAGCCAAGCGCTTTCCGGCCGGCACCACGCTCGCCGACGCGGGCAGCATCAACGGTTCGCTTGGGGATGCTGACAAAGCTGGCTTGGATCCGGATGAGCCCTTCCCCATTCCTGGCGAGGATCATCCTGGCGTTTCACTCAACGATATGGTGCCCGACGGCCTGGTCATTCTCTTCACCGACAATGAAACGGTGCCGACGCATCCAGTGGCCACCGTCGAGGCCGATCCGGTCACCGGAGATTTCACCTTTAATAACGTCCCCCCGGGCAACTACAAGATGATGCAGTTCGACATTCCCCTCGATTATGTTTGGACCCAAAGCCAGGTGAGGATAGGGCCGAATGAGAACGTCGTGTTTCCGCTCAATTCAATTCTTGTGCCGCGCTTCTTTGCCCGCGGACAGGGCTTCGTCTACGATAACTCGACAACGCCCCCCACGCCCATCGCTGGCGCGTCGGTGCACATCCGGTTTAAGAGCGGCAGTATCCAGCGAACAGAGGTTACCGATGCCAACGGCTGGTATAATTTCGATGATTTACCCGAGATCGAGGTCATAGGATTTGTGGATGTGGATTTGCCGGCTGGATACCGCGGTACGATCCGAACGGAAACATTCTTTCCGGGAGGTAAAGACCCAACGCATCCTAATTACACTCTCAAGCCACCAATCGATGTAACGTTTAATGCCATGAACCGGTATATTCAGTGGTTAACAGCGAACTACGAGGCGGACCTGTATCTGGAGCCCATTCCCGCGACGAAGGGCCACATCGGCGGCTTCGTGTTTAATGACAACTTTGAGCAAGGCACCTGGGTTGGCGACGGGGTTTACGATCCGGAGGAAGAAAGAACCTGGCCCGGCGTCACCGTTGAACTTTACGATGCCAGTGGAACAACGTTGCTGGCGACGACCACCACAGGCGCTTTCGATGAGGCCGCGACCCTGGCCCAGGGATGGTTTAAGCCCGCCACCTGGCCGCCAGATGAGCTTGGTGGGGTTTTCGTAGGTCCTTTGCCTGGCTACTATGAATTCAGAGATGTGGATGCGGGAACCTATGTGGTTCGAGTGACGCCGCCAGCCGGTTTTGTGGCGACCACAGGCGCAACTACTCTCGGAGAAGAAACCGTGACAGTAACAGGCGTCGAGCCGACAGTTCCTGCTAACGGTGACCTTCATGAGGTCAATTTCGGTGTGAACACCACGCCGTCCGGCCGCATCCCGAACGTCGATCCGGGCGTACCTCTGGCAGGTGAGATTGAAGGCGGGGTCTTCGATGATGTCAATATCGATCCCCGGGGCGGTTCCCTGACTGCGGATCCCAACGACTTGCAGAGCTTGCTATTCGCCGAGAAGGCAGGTGTGGACCATGCTCCGGTTGGTGCCTACGATCACCTCGGCTACTTGCTGGGCGTTGGCGTTATGGGCAATCCTTTATGCTACCCTGATGCGCCTGACATTCCCGGACAACCGGGCGTTAGCCAGTGTCCGGAATGTGATTTGCTGTTTGATCCCGTTCAGAAGCCGGAGATGGAGAGACGGTTCGCTCCAGGGGTTCACATCTACGTGGGCAACGATCCCAGTTTCCTGCGCGGTGAGGATCTCAACTGCAACGGCATCCTCGATGCGGGCGAGGATTTGGACAACGATGGCATCCTCGACGTGGGCTATTGGCCCGATCATCCCGATTGGGGCTTTAACCCGAACTTATTACCCCTTACCTTGCCTTACACGTTTGGTCAAGGTAAATTCAAGTTCGAGGCGGATTGGTCCCTGGTACCTGTTGCGGCCGTAGGGTTGGGCCCGTTGGCAGGCAATGCTCAGATATTGCCCAATAACAGGCCGGTCATCAATAACCCTGGTGGCGGCAATGGGCCTGTGGCGGTTCTGCGAGTTGGGGATATCTTCAGAATTCAAGGCCACGATTTCGGCGATCAGCAGGGCTACTCTACGGTAACTCTGGCCGGATCCCAACAGCGGATCATGAGCTGGACCGACACCTACATCGATATTCAGATCGCACAAGATGCGCTGAGCGGGGCCATCGTGGTGGCGACTTCCACCGGAATTTCCAATGCTCTATCCGTGCAGATCAATTATTCCCGCCGAAGAGCCCGTTACTTAGCCCGACGTTCTGTGTTTGTAGACGCAAGCAACACCGGGCCGCAGGACGGCAGCGAAGCGCATCCCTGGCAGACCATAGGAGACGCTCTCAACCATCTGCCAGCGTTAGGACCTCGCTACGTGTTCGTGGCACCCGGTACCTACCAAGAACGGGTGCACCTAAAGGATGATGGCATTCTCCTCATCGGCTCGGGTCCTCACGAAACCATTATTAATGGGTTGCCCGACATAACCACCTTCACCCAGCAAGGCACCAGCAACGGCGGCGGCCCCACCATTTTCATTGGCAAAGGCGGTAAAACCGGTTCTGTAACAAACATTCTGATCAGCGGTTTCACCATTACCGGAAGCACCGTCAATGACGATGATATTGGAGCCGGTATTTTCGGCGACTATGGCAACCAGCACATCCAGATTAACACGTGCATGATCTATCGCAATGGCGGCTATTACGGCGGCGGCATTTGGTTCCACAAATCGAACCACAATGTGCAAATATGGTCCAATCTTATCGCAGAGAACGGCAATTTTGGTGGCTATGGCGGCGGCATCAGTGTTAACGATGAACCCGAATACGAAGCAGAGCACGGACAGCCTGAGCACACGGTTGATGACCTGAATCCTGGACCGCCGCCAGGCACCTATGACATCTACAACAACGTGATTTTTCACAACTGGTCAGCCGATCTCGGGGGCGGCATCTGCCTGTATGAAGTCAAGGACCATTTGAATGTTTACGGTAACGTTCTCCTTGAAAACCGGTCCGAGGACCACGGTGGGGCTCTGTTTTTTGAAGACAGCGGTCCAATCGACGTGTACGGCAATGTCTTTCTGCGCAACTATTCCCCGGATGACGGCGGTGCCATCAGCTTTGAAGATGTGGGCGATACGCTTTCGCACGTGAACGTTTACAACAATCTCATTGCGGAAAATATCGCCGACGATCATGGCGAGAACCATGCCCGCGGCGGCGCCATTGCCTTTGACGACACTTTCTTTGGCAAAGTCTTCAACAACACCATTGTCGGCAATATTGTGGCCGGCAGTGAGAATCCTGCCGGTGGCGGTATCGACAGTGAACGCAACGGACACGAATACAATGGCACCGATGGTCCGTACGTGGCGCCCGGGTTCAGTGACCCGCAGATTTTCAACAACATCATCTGGAACAACTGGCGGCTGCATTACGATCAACCGGTGGAAGGTGGTGAGGAGGAAGATCTGCCTTATCCATGGGGCAAAAACTACGTCTGGACGCCAGATGAACTGCACGTAGACAATCCAGCTCTTCAGCCGGAATGGGAAAGCGACGGTAACTCGGAAAGCTTCACGCATATCCATTACAACGACATCCGCGGCGGCTACTCCAACGGCACCAACAACCTCGATGTGGATCCCAGTTTCGTCGATCCCGATGGTTTCATTTGGAAGCTGAATGCGGGTTCCCCCGCGATCGACAAGGCGAATGCGGCTGACGGCCCGAACGTGGACCTGGAACTCCTTCCGCGCACGGTAAATAATGGCATGATCGACATGGGGGCCCATGAGTGGCGGGCCATGCCTCCCAGCATCGTGCGCATTCCCACGGGCATATTGGGAGCGATTCAGATGCCCATTCCTGGCAGCTCTGCGCTGCACGAATAGGTAGGCAGGACTAATGCGCAGTGGCTGAAAGGCACCCTTCCTAAAAGAAATGGGGGCGGACAATCCTCAATCCGCCCCTTTTCTTTGTTCACCTAACGAAAGAGCAACTACGAGCTGATCTTGGTTGAGGGTTCTTGCTGAGCATTCATACCCCAGGGTAAGGGTATGGTACAGTTCAAATAGTTGTCACAGATTCGCTGCATGGCTGAATGAGACGAGTTGAACGCAGAGATAATCGAACCGCCCTTGCGGCCTGCGGCTAAGTCGCCAATGAGAAAAAGGCCCGGCAGGTTAGTTTCGTAGCCAGCCTTGAGCAGTGGGGCTTGCCCATCAAATTCAATACCCACGGTGCGCAGAAAGTTTTGCGGTGTCGTGCCACCCAGGGCATACACGAGATGGTCGAAGACTTTTTCCTGGGTTCCCTTGTCTACAAAAACTACCTTTGGTCGCCCATGGTCGACTTCAACCGTTGCGATATTGCTTGAACGCAGTATCTCCACGGCCCCCCGTTGTTCCAGGGCTAACAAACTCTCCCTGTTGATATCGTTCATGCGCGTAAACTCCTCGCGGCGATAGGATAATGTGGTGCGATTGTTGTTTTCGTGCAAGTACTGCACATACTCTGAAGCTGAATCGCCACCGCCCACAACCAGTACCGTTGCATTTTCTATTTTGCATGAGGTGACGTCAAAATGTATCTGCCTCTTTAAGGCTCGTGGCAACGGGTAATCCGGCTTCTTAGGCTTTCCAAAAATGCCAATGGCGATAACGCATACTTGCGTGTCATAAGCCGCCTGGTTCGTCACGATAATAAATCCGCCCGCTTCCTTTTGGTGAATTGCCATAACAGATTCTTGGTAGTGCACCTGCAGGTTGTTGTGGACTATCGCCCGGTCGAGCCACGAGAGCGTATCCTCTTTGCTCAGATCCGGAATGCACATCACCCCGTGGCAAACCGCTTCGTGGCCCTTGTAGTTTGCGGCCACGGGTTTATTCTCGGGGTACAGTTTGCGGAGGGTCCAGGAGTGGGCTTCTGATTTTTCGAGAATTACGATTTTGTCTGCCCTGATCCCGGCGTGGCGTGCCTCAACAGCGACACTGATTCCAGCCGGGCCAGCACCAATCACCACCAGTTCATACATGACTGCCTCCTGCAAGTTCGTGTTCTGGGTACTATTGGAGCGTTTTACACAACGGGTTGTCATTTCGACGGAGCGCAGCGCAGGAGAAATCTGGTAAGTAAGAATTCGCTATTATTGTTCTTGACCAGAATTCTCCCCCTCGGTTCCCGGGTTGACACGAAACGCTATTGTGCTCATGAAAATACAATGTTAGTTACGAAACGCTCCACATTTAGATTAGACAATCTCTTACCAACAATTTGTGTGCCAACAGGTCATGAATGAACTTTACCTTAATGTTTCTTAAATTCTTTTCTTGATACTGGGAAATGTTTGCACACAATTTAGGGCAAATTAACCATTTCTAACAAATATCCGGCTTCTTAAATTTCTTGTTGGACGATTTTGAAGCAGTTTTCTGATCGCGGCTGGATCGTTGGATACAATTTTGTAATTCACGAGGCCAGAACCCATTCTCTATTTCATCATTCGTCAGTTGCATGACTTCTCATTTCTTGCATCGGTCAGGCGCCCGACTGACAAACGTGCAAAAAGAATTGGAAAGCGGATAGTCCGGATCTGATGGATCCGAACAGATTAGCCTGGCTGAATCTGTTCAAGCATATTTGCTTGTTTCTTTGCGACGCAATTTGTTACAAGCACTTAGAAAACAACGGCGGCGAATGGCGGCTCAGCAAGAATATGCAATCAAACAGACTACGGAAGCCTTTTCATTTGAAGATTTAATCGTCTTTGCAGAAAAAGATAAGGCTGAAAAAAGAGTGCTTAAGAACGCTGTTAAAAAGATTCCAGCAAGAATGCGCGAAGCACTCTATCTAAAAACTTATGACGGATTATCCTATCGAGAAATTGCTGACATCATGCAGGTAAGGCCCCAGGTTGCAAGAAATTATGTTTCCGAAGCATATCGGCGTCTTAGAAAATTGTTGACTAAGCATTAGGCATACTGCAGGACCTGAAGGGAATTTTCAAAAAAAGCATTACATTTCTCTTTTTTCCCTCTCTTTATAATTAGATAGTGCATTTCAATACTATTTCATCCCTTTCATCAAAGAAAAGGTTCCACCATAAATTATGGACGATATCCATTCTTTACTTGCCGACGAATCGTTTCAACGCTGGCTTGCCCAAAACGCCTCTGTTGAGGATAATGAACGGTGGAGTCGTTGGTTAAACGAATCCATCGAGCATCAAGAGTCTTATCGGGAAGCTCTGAGGACGTGGGAACTCATGCGATTTGCAAGTGCGAAACTACCTGCAATAGATCACGAGTGGGACCGGTTAAGAGCGCGGTTGAACTTAGTAGAGGGCGGCCTTGAAACCAATACCAGACCACTGCCTGCCTCTTATCAACGACTGCAAAGTCGAGAAGCTTGGATGCGGTTTGGAGCCGTGGCGTTGGCGGCCTCGGTTTTGCTTGCAATCATACTTCGGTTCATTCCCTTTGGTACGTCTACGAACTCTATGAAGAGCGACAGGCTACAAATGGTCTCCACAAATTATGGTCAGCGGGCTACCCTTAGACTGCCGGAGGGTACCAAAATTGTCCTCAACGCTAATTCGACTTTGAAGTATCCGGCGGTCTGGAATGGGCAGACTGCGCGTGAACTGCAACTGCATGGTGAGGCCTACTTCGACGTGGCTGACAGGCCTGAAGGTCCACAAGATGACTTCATTGTATTGACGGACGATGGATTCATAAGAGTGGTTGGAACGAAATTTGTTGTTTATGAAAGAGGCAATGGTACAAGAGTCGTATTAGAAAAGGGTGGGGTTGAGGTCACACCAGTGGATACCAGTGCCTTGAGGCCTCTGCCTGCTGCTAAAGTGTTATTGACACCCGGTCATTTACTTTATTTCAAAAAGGGGACACATTTTCTGAGACCCATTTCTGTTAATGTCTTACCCTATATGACCTGGTGGCTTGACCAAATTGTTTTACAAGAAACACCTTTTGCAGAGATTGTCCAACGTTTAGAAGAGACTTATGGGGTCAAAGTCGAAGTGAGAGACAAAGAATTGCTGAAGCGAACGCTTTCCGGCTCTATTGAAAATAGAAACCTGGAAATCATTACCGATGCCCTGGCTAAAGCTTTGCGGGTTTCAGTTCACCGTGAAGGCGAGACTATAATTTTTTACAAATCTTCATCGTAAAAACTGACTTAGGAGGAAATTCATTTTACAAGTAATTTCATAATTAACTAAAGTCCGTGTTGACGGAAGGAGGAAGCCATGAGACCCTTAAGATACCTGGTGTTGTTTGGATTAGTCGGATTGCTCACGTTCAACAGTTATGGCCAAGAGTTTGCCTCTAAATCTGTCGATCGTTCAATCTTGAAGCGATCTATTCAAGAGTTTGTTACTTTAGGTGAGGCGCTTTCTAAGTTGGAAAAGACGTACAAGGTCCATTTTGTATACGAAGATGCCGTTGTCAAAGGAATCCTGGTTCCCCGGCTGGCCACAGCCTCCAAAAATTTGCGCGAGGACCTGAGAGTTGTTCTGGCTGAAAACTCCTTGACTTATAAACACATAGGAGCGAGGACTATTGTGCTGGTGCCTCGGGAACCCAATTCAATGAAACCGAGGCCTCAAGAAAGAATGACTAAGGTTAGTGGAGTCATCACGGATGCTCGGTCGGGAGATCCTCTGCCCGGGGCCAATGTTTCGGTACAGGGAACCCTGATTGGAGCGGCAGCAAGAAATGACGGCAGTTACTCCCTGAACCTCCAACCCGGCTCCTATACTTTGCTGGTGCAATTCATCGGGTACAAAACCATCAAAGAGCCGATCAAGGTGGTTGGTGACCAGTCGATGAGAAGAAACTTTTCACTCGAAGACGATGTTTTGGAATTGTCGGAAGTCGTGGCTATTGGCACGAGACGACAGGGTCGAACCGTTGTCGAATCACCCGTCCCCATTGATGTGTTAACAGCAAGAGATATCGAGTCGACAGGAGTGACCCAGACCACACAGATTTTACAGCTTCTCATTCCGTCCTATAACGCTCCGCGCCCATCGATTACTGATGGCTCAGATTCCATGCGGCCCGCAACTTTGCGTGGTCTCGGACCAGATCAGGTACTCATCCTTGTCAATGGCAAGCGCCGTCATACGAGTGCCTTAGTACATGTCAATGGTAGCATCGGACGCGGCTCAACGGGCGTTGACCTGAACGCCATTCCCGCAAATGCCATCGAAAAAATTGAAGTATTGCGTGACGGCGCGGCGGCCCAATATGGCTCGGACGCCATCGCTGGTGTCATCAACATCGTGTTGAAGGAAAGACGGGGCCTGGATACCTCGGTCAAGTTCTCCGAGAACGTAAGCAGCGTCACACGAGGTTACAGGGCTGATGAGGGGAACTTCGCGGACAACTCCGATGCCAACAACTACAGTTGGGATGGCGCAGGTGCTATCGGCGGACCTCAGGATAGAAACTACACAGATGGCAAGACCGCTGATCTGCACCTGGGCTATGGCTTTGCAGTCAAGCAGGAGGGCACCGTCTATGTCTCGGCCCAACTGCGCCATCGCGACCGCGCTGTCCGGGCGGGGCTGGACCCGCGGCAACAATTTTTCGACGGTGACCCCAGGGAGGCTACTTTTGATCGCCTCAACCACGTCTTCGGTAATGGGGAATTCGATGACGTCAGCGTTTTTTATAATGGCTCGGTTCCCATCGACGATAAGGGCAGCAAGCTTTACGCTTTTGGCGGCTACAATCGTCGTACCGGCAGCACCGGATGTTTCTATCGCCGGGCCCTGGACAACCGTACCGTCCGGTCGATCCATCCGGAAGGTTTTTTACCGACCCTGAACAACACGTTGAATGATTTTTCTTCTGCTGGTGGTGTGAAAGGTTCGGTGGGCCCATGGACCTATGATGTCAGCGAAACCTATGGGCGTGATTCGTTCCGCTTTGGCGTGCATAATACCAACAATGCTTCAGAAGGCAACAGCAGCAAAACCAAGTTCAACTCTGGTACACTTAAGTTTCAACAAGCGACCACCAATGTGGATTTGCTGCGCGCAGTCGACATCGGCACTGCTGCACCCCTAACTATTGCCATTGGGGGCGAGTTCCGCTGGGAAAACTATAAGATCGACCCGGGCGAAGTCGATTCATATCTCAATGGTGGCGTGCCAGTTCTCGATGGTCCCAATGCCGGCAAACCTGCCCCGGTCGGTGCCTCCTGCTTCCCGGGATTTTCTCAGAGAAACGCGACGGATGAGTCTCGCACAAATCTCGGCTTCTACGTCGACCTTGAGAACAACATCACGGACCAGCTATTGCTGGGAGTCGCGGGACGATTCGAAGACTACAGCGACTTCGGGTCCACGTTGACTGGAAAAATCGATGGCCGCTATGAATTCACAGAAGGTTTCGCCATTCGGGGCGCAGTAAGCAGTGGGTTCCGGGCGCCTTCGCTGGCGCAGGCACACTACTCGGCCATCGCCACCAACTTCATCGATGGCGTACCGTTTGAAGTTGGCACATTCCCGGTTGATGATCCAGTCGCCAGAGCGCTGGGTGCCAGAGACCTGGATTCCGAAACATCGGTCAACCTAAGCGGAGGCTTTACGGTTTCCCAAGAGAATTTCTCCTTGACGGCAGATGCCTATAAGATCACCATCAATGACCGCATCGTCTTTACGGAGAATTTTACTGGCAGTGGTATCGCCGATTTCTTGCAGAGCCAGGGCATCGATGCAAACGGTGGCCGTTACTTCACCAACGCCGTCAACACCCGTACCTATGGGTTGGATCTCATCGCACGTTATGGTGTGGTACTCGGACCCGGTACGTTCCGCTTTACAGCCGCGCTGAACTTCGGCAAAACCGAGATTACAAACAAGGATCAAATCCTGACCCCAGAAGTGCTAAAAAATTTCACCAGCAAACCCCTGTTCGGTCGTACGGAACAGGGTCGCTTCGAACATGGCCAACCGCGTCAAAAATATAATCTTACTGCAAATTATGATATCAAGGCGTGGGGCTTTCTGGTGCGGACTCAAAGGTACGGCGCTGTGACTTCATTCAATAGCAGCGACCCAGACCCTGTGACCGGCATCAATTTGCGCGACCAGACTTTCGGCGCGAAATGGCTCACGGATGTCGAAGTTAGCTACAAACTGCCACGCGGCGCCGCCGTTTCAGTAGGTGCAGACAACATATTTGATATTTATCCCGATAAAAATCTGAAACGCAACAGTTTCAACGGGATCTTCCCCTATAATGGTCTGTCTCCCTTTGGCTTTTTCGGAAGAAGCATTTATGGTCGTCTGGACTTCAGCCTGAGGTAAAATAGACCCTCAGCGGTAATAGAAAACAGCCCCCCGTCCAAAAAGGCGGGGGCTGTTAGATGCACCCAACCTGCGACGTCACAATCAGAGGAGGGCTTTTCCCTTCATCAGGAAGAAAATGGGGGACTGGTAGATGCCAATTAGGCATTGAGAGGAGGTGAGCTCTTGTTTCGCCACGTGCTCACATTTTTGCTGCTGTGTGTTTGCATGGGTGTTCCCGCGAGGAAGGTGCTGGCGCAACAAGGCGGGCGACCGCGAGCACGCGATTTAGGCGTGGTTGTAGGGGTCTTTCCAACTGGGAAGTATAACGCGATAACCGACGTTAAGGGAGTTCGCGTTGGACACGCCACAGTGATCCAGGGTGACAGCATACACACGGGTGTGACCGCCATCATTCCCCAGGGTGGAGACTTGTACCGCGAGCCGGTGCCGGCCTGGATTCACGTCGGCAACGGGTACGGGAAACTCGTGGGTGAGACCCAGGTTCGGGAGTTCGGTGAGATCGAGACCCCCATCCTCCTGACCTGCACCCTTTGTGTGTGGAGCGCGGCCGAAGCTCTGGTCAATTATCTTCTGGCACAGCCGGGTGAGACGCAACACACGATCAATCCGATTGTGGGGGAAACCAATGACAGCCGGGTCAATGATATGTGGAGCGATCCGATCCGGCCTGAGCACGTGCGGGAGGCTTTGGAGAATGCCAGCGATGGGGTAGTCGAGGAGGGAAGCGTCGGAGCCGGTACGGGAACCCGCGCGTTTAACTGGAAAGGCGGAATTGGCACCAGCTCGCGGGTGCTGCCCCGGTCGCTGGGAGGGTACACCGTAGGGGTGCTTGTCCAGACCAACTTTGGCGGGATGCTGAGCATCAATGGCGCGCCCGTGGGACGGGAACTGCGAGAATACGATTACAGGCAGGAGCTGGAGGCCGCCCGTGCAGCGCCGGAGGCGGCTCCCCAGGATGATGGCTCGATCATGATCGTCCTCGCCACGGATGCCCCCCTTGCGGCTTTGAACCTGGACAGATTGGCGCGCCGGGCAATCATGGGCCTCGCGCGCACAGGCTCTTTCGCGTCCAACAGCTCCGGCGATTATGTCATTGCCTTTTCCACGGCGAAAAGCGTGCGAAGACGCCGCTCCAGTGCCAAACCTTTGCCGACAGAATCGTTGTTGAACCCATCCATGTCTCCTCTGTTTGCGGCCACCGCAGAAGCGACCGAGGAAGCGATATACAACGCAATTTTTCGAGCAACCACAGTATCGGGACGAGGGCGTACGCTGAAGGCCTTGCCTATTGACAGGACCGTTCAGATTCTGCGCAAATATAATGCGTTGAACTGGGACAAGGAATTATCGCCTGGGCGACATTGAGTACGTATGGTCACAGATGTCGATCCATCCGCCATGTCGTAGTCCTCCCATGGATTTCGTAATTGCAGTTAGCTTCTACGTGAGTAAACTGTCATTTCGAACCGAGGGAGAAATCTTTGTCCGTTCTAAACCAGATTTCTCCTTTCAGTCGAGATTCCACTTCCTGCTTATTAATCTTAATATCAAAAAGAAAGCGTAGAAATGCCCAAAGAAATCATTGTACTTCTTGGACTCGGAATGCAAGGGAAGGCGGCCTTGTATGATCTTGTCAAGAATAGAGGTTCACAGATTATCGTTGCGGACAACAGCCCTGGTCTGGAAGGAGACCTCCGTCGCTACCCTGTGGACAGAGTCTCCAGTCGAAGAATAGATGCAACAGACGAAGCTGAGCTTGCCTCGCTCATGCGTCATGCCGATGTGGTAATTGATTCTCTGCCCGGAGCATTTGCGCTTCCCATTCAAAAGCTTGCTGCGAAGCTGGGGGTTAGCCTTGTAAGCAGTATGTACAGTATCAATCCTGGGGAACAGGATGCCGAAAAAATTCGAACCCTTCAGGAAGAACTACACCAGGTTGACCGTAAAGCGAAAGAGAAAGGAGCCATAATACTCACCGAGTTTGGCATGGATCCGGGAATTGATCTTGTTCTGGGTGCCCAGGCCCTGAGTGAAATAGATGAAGTGCAAGAGTTCTATTCGTATGGTGCCGGTTTTCCAGCCCTGGATGCAGCTAATAATCCCATCAAATACAAGTTCAGTTGGTCGGTCATCGGAGTCATGCGATCCTACCTTCGGCCCGCTAGGCTTATCTCCAAAGGAAAGGTCGTGGATATTGAGGCGAAGGAGATGTTCGCGCAGGAAAACAAGCACATTCTTGATCTGAAAGAGATAGGCGCCCCCCTGGAGTGTTATCCCAATGGAAACAGCGTAAAATACGCGGAGCTTTTTGGCCTCAGAGAAACCGTTCGCGAAATGGCGCGTTACACCTGCCGCTGGCCCGGTCACGGTGCATTTTGGGAGATGATGGCGAAGGGCGGTTTTTTGGATGAAAAGCCCATAAGAGTCCGCGATATGTCAGTCTCACCCGTTGAATTCACGGCGTCTCTATTGGGATCGCAACAACAATTTCACTACGCCAAAGACGAACAGGATATCGCGTTGATTCGTGTCGATGTCCGGGGGTTGGTAAGAGGAAAGAAAACGCGCGTTGTTTACCAGCTTATCGACCGGCGGGACCTTGAGACGGGCTTTACTGCAATGCAGAGAACGGTAGGTTTTACCATGAGCCTCGGTGCGCAGTTAATCCTCAAAGGACGTTTGAAGAAACCGGGCCTTGTCTCTCCAATAGAAGTTCCCTTTGGCCTCGTAGTCCGAGGGCTGAAAAAACATGGAATGCAAATCTCTCGCCAGGAACTTTCATGGGAATAAGATAAAAAAGTAGATTCTAAATGAATATAGAAGCAAATTTGGGAGTTCTTTCCCTGCTACCGGTTGTTCTGGCGTTGGTACTGGCATTTATAACCAAAGACGCGGTGTTTTCGTTGCTCATCGGTTGCGTTGTTGGCGTAATCCTTGGTGGCTTTGATCCCGCAACCGGGCTATCAAGACTATTTCAGCAGGCCTTGGGGAATGGGGATTTCATCTGGGTTATGATGATCGAGATTGCTGTTGGGATATTAGTTGCGTTCTACATGAGGGCAGGGGTTATTTCAGCCTTTACCGAGTGGGCCTCGGACAAAATACGGTCAAGGCGGGGAGCTTCTGGTTTTGGCTGGCTCATGGGTGTTTTTGTTTTCTTCAGCGATTATTTCAGCCCTCTGTTCAGCGGACCCATTGTAAAACCATTGACGGACAAGCACAAAGTGTCCAGGGAGATGCTGGCCTACCTGCTGGACTCGGGGAGCGCCCCCGTTTGCACCCTCGTTCCATTGAGCGGCTGGGCCGTTTACATCGCCGGGCTTCTCAAGGGATATGGTCCCATCTCAACAGTTGAGGATGGTGTAAGTGTTTTTATCAAGGCCATTCCATACAATTTATATGGCTGGTTTGCCGTCATTTTGGCGGGTCTCATTGCCTATCAAATCGTTCCTAACTTTGGACCGATGAAGAAGGCGGAACTGAGGGCAAAGGATGAGGGCAAGGTACTCCGGGATGGCGCTACTCCTCTGACGGGCGAGGAGATGGAGCTCATCAAACCCGTTAAGGGCAAGAAGACAAATATTATCGTTTACCTTGTGATCCCTGTGCTAATCATCATTGGCATTGCTCTGGGCACCTTTATTTTATTTCAAAGTACCAGGATTTTGGAGGCCTTTTTCGCGGCAGTGATGTATCAGGTAATTGCCATGTCCATTGGGAAATATTTCAAGAGCGTTAAGGAGGGTATGTCGGTCACCTTAAATGGCATAAAAGCGATTCTCCCAGCCATTCTCATCCTTGCTATGGCCTACTGTATCAATGCCATCTCCAAGTCGCTGGGTGCGCCGCAGTATATCATTTCGGTGACCGAGGCCTGGATGACTTCAGGCATGCTACCGGTCATCACCTTTATCACAGGCGCTCTCATTTCCTTCTTCACCGGGACGTCCTGGGGGACCTATGCCATTCTCACCCCTTTTGTCATGCCTATTGCCATGAACCTGTCAGGCGGCAGTGTGTCAACTGTCGTTTTGGCAACGGTCGGAGCCATTATAGGGGGAGGTCTCTTTGGGGACCACTGCTCACCGGTATCCGATACGACCTGCCTGTCCTCCTTCGGCGCAGGTTCAGATCACATGGACCATGTGTCGACCCAGTTGCCGTATGCCCTGGCATCTGGAGCACTATCCTGCATCGTGTTCATTATTATTGGCGGAATGGCCGTTTGACGGAAACTTCCGCAAAGTGGGTTGATTGTGCTATTAAGGTACTGGTCAGGAATCTGCATAAGGAAACAAAAGAGACCTCCTGTATACTTTACAGAAAACTACGCCAGCCCCCTTAACAAGTAGCCAATGAAGTATGCCACGACGGCTGTGGCGCCACCCACCAGTAGCATTTCCAGGCCTGACCGCCACCAGCGTTTTCCCGTTACATAGACTCGGAGCGAGCCGACACCAAAAATAGCGCAAAAAGTGAGCGCGATGGAGGTTGGGTAGGAGAATTGCGCGAGAAAAGGCACAAAATAAGATAAGACGTACGACAGGAGCGGCACAACGCCGACCAGCACAAAAGATACGAAGGTCATGAAACCAGCCACGAAAGGAGATTTTTGCTCAGGAATGATGTGGAGCTCTTCGAGGAGCATGGTATCCACCCACTGCTTCTTATCGCCAGTGATGACGTCCACGGCCCTTTCGAGAAGTTCGCCGGTGAATCCCTTGCGTTTGTAGATTTGACGGATTTCCTCTTTTTCTTCTTCGGGCAGACGCTCGATTTCCCATTCTTCACGAGAGCGCTCCCGTTTTTTGTATTCTAATTCGGATTTAGTGCCGAGATAATTGCCCACCGCCATGGAGAGTCCATCGGCGAACAAGTTGGCAAAACCTAAAATAAGAACAATGCCAGAAGAGAGTCCGGCGCCCGCCACGCCTGAAACCACAGCAAATGTGGTTACGATGCCGTCGATGGCGCCGTAGACGATATCGCCGATGAATTGGCCCTTTCCCTTGTCGTGAATGTTGGGTTCGTCTAACGACTCCTGGATGGCCTGGGCCGAGTGGGCTTCCCGGGTGGCTTCCAGGTCTAAACTCGAGTAGGCCTGGCGCGCATGTTGCAATCGGTTCTTAGACAATTTTCCCTTCCAGTTTGATTGGATTCTGTTGTTAAAACAAGATAATAGAACTTTCTGGACTAACTTGCAAGCGAAAAATCGCGTAGATCGGTAGCTTTCGTCCAAATGTCAAAACATTTGGATCCACTTATCTGGGGTTAAAGATTGGCCATTCTTCTTTGAAAGGCGATAACCGAGCCGACGATCAGCAGCAGAGTTCCAAGCCACAAGATGTTC
>JBHHYI010000019.1:0-38118 GCA_046757525.1 bacterium
CTCTTCCGTTGAAATCCTGGCAAGCGCCTCTTTCATGAACTCTTTGGCGCTTTCGCTGTCGACCACTTGACTCATAAGTTAGCCCCTAAGAATACTCTATGACAGAATACCGCAGACTTTCACGGCGCGGACGGAGCCGCACAACCAAAGCACACTCGTTCCCAATCTTCTGATTGGGAACGTCTTAATTTGCGAAACTCTGTTTCGCCTATTCTGCGCCCACCATTCATAGCGGCAGCCTATTGATCTCGATAATGGAATGATCTCCCAAAAAATAATTCCTTGCTGAGCTGTACCGCCAATGCTCCGGCTTGTCTACTAAACCACGTTTGACCGGATTATAATGAATGTACTCTATCTTTTGAATCAGCATTTCATCCGAAATAATGAGTTGTGGATGAGACCCTTCCTGCCAAACTTGATAGTCGCTTTTGGTTTTGTATCGCTTCTTATAAAAAGCCAATTCTGTCAGCAGCCAATCTTTATGATCCTTCTTCAATGAGTTGATTACTTGTCGAGCCGTGAACTTTTTGAAAGAGCCAACTATCAGGGATAGCTCTGGACCAAACACCACAAGATGAAGGTGGTTATCTAATAGGACAAAAGCATATATCTCCAGATCTTTGTGATGTTGACAGAATTTCAAAGAGTCAATAAGGATTTCAAAGTATTTACCATGTGTGAAAACCGGCAGCCATTCTACGATGGTGCAGGTTACAAAGTAGATGGCCTCTTTTTCTATGAATTTGTATCTACTCCTCATGACTTCTCATTTATAGTCATCAGTACGAGTGGCCAAGATTTCGAAACGGAGTTTCTTGATTAATGCGTTCCAAAACAGAGTTTTGGAACGAGAGACGCCTATGCGCGAAAGCGGGAATCTATAACCCGTTGATTTTTCTGGATTCCTGCTTCGGTCATCCGGCGGCTGCCGGACGACTGATTCGCAGGAATGACAAACTGTAGCTCTTTTTCGACTCTCTGGACAGCCCCACGAGAGTTTAATAACTCTATCCTTCGGACGGAGCCACCTACTTGCCATTTTTGCGCACAGCGGTGATGGCTTTCATGACGGCTGCGCCTGCCATGGAAATGCTGTCCTCCAAATCGGCCGGCCCGGTGCAGGCGCCTGCGGCAAACACGCCCGGAACCGTGGTGGAAACCGTGTTCAGAGCGCCGCCGATGGTTTCAATGAAACGGTATTTGTTTTGTTTCAAGCCGAAGATCTTAGCCATTTGCTCGGTACCAGCGCTCGGTTCCATGCCAACGGACAGGACTACGATATCCATAGGAATTTCCATGGGACGCCCTAAAGTCGTATCTTCGCCGCGCACCAGCAGCTTGTCGCCCTTCTGCAGAATTTCGGTGGCAATGCCTTTGACGTAGTTGACTTTGTACTTCTCTTGCGCTGGCCAGTAGATTTCATTCTCCCAGTAGCCGTACATGCGCATGTCGATGTAAAAGATAAACACCCGGCAATTCGGCACCTGTTGCCGAATTTCAATCGCTTCCTTGGAAGCAATCCCACAGCACACTTTGGAACAGTACTCGTTGCCAATCTGGCGATCTCGGGAGCCCACACACTGGATGAAGCACACGCGCTCCGGCACTTGCCCATTGGACGGACGAACGAATTTCTCGTTCTTCAGCATCTTCTCACAATCGACCAACGTGATGACATCATCGAATTCGTAATAGCCATACTGCTGAGTTTCGCGGCCCGGATCAAAGTGTTGAAAACCTGTGCAAACGATCACCGCCCCGACATTGACTTTCTCGGAGCTTTTGGAGTTCTTGATCGTTATATTGAAGTCACCGAGGGACCCTTCGGCCGCGGTCACAGTCGACTTCAACTTAATCTCTACATTTTCATTATTATCAACGCCGGCAATCATTTCATTCATGGCCTCTTCAGCACTGCGCAGATCCGGGGTTAAGGCAGCGTACTGAGCCTCGTCGGGGTTGCCTCCAAGTCGGTCTCTTTTTTCGACCAAAATGGCTTTGTAGCCCAGATCAGCAATGCCGCGGGTGGCTTCCAATCCGGCGGGACCGCCGCCAACAACAAGAATATCTTGATTAGGCATCTGCATCCTCCCAGGTTAAGAATTGCTTTTCTCCACTCTTCAGTTTCTCGACAGCGTCTTCGAATTCCTTCCATTTAGCCTGCCAGTCGATTCCCAGTTTTTCTAACAATGGCTTGTTGTTCGTGTTGTGCCAGTGCAATTGCAGCACTTTATACAGATGGGCCCCCATGGCGAGAGCGGCGATTTGAGAATCGGACATGACGGGAATTCCCACTTCGCGACCGTGAGCCTTGGCCGCGAATTGACTCTGATCCAGTGTGGTGACACATCCGGTATCGTGCGTTACGGTCACATCTGGATTCACCTCTTTTTTCATGACTTCAATTTTGCGCATGGTTGCAAAGGAACGAGAAAAATCTCTGGAAACCAGGATGTGGCGAAAGCCAAAACCGCAGCAGTCGTACCAGGTGGAATAGTCAGCAACATTGACTCCCAACGTCTTCAGCAAACCGGTGATAATTGCCGACCGCTGGGCCCCGTAGATTTCCGGGTCATAAATGGCATCTTCAGCGATGAGCTTGTGGTAATGGCAAGCCGGATGCACGGTGGCGGTGATGCTGCTCATGTCGATCACCTGGTGCTCGGCGATCTTATCGCGCACCGCGTGCACCCACTCGCTGTAATGGACGATCTCCTCCGGCATGACGAGCTTTTTACCCAGGCGCTTCATGATGTCGCGCACCTGGCGCCGCAGATCGTGATGATGAATCAGCTCGTGCCGCACTTCCTTGTAATGCCCAAAACTGGTGCCACAGTGAATGATGGGAAAGTAGCTGGTCTCTTCTGCCGCGGCGAAGTTCCGCATGGCCACACCGGCCTGAGCCGCTGGATTAGAAGTCGCCGAGGCATAATAGTTCCAGGCGGTACAGGAGGTCTGGTCTTTTGGATCCTGATAATCGAGATCAAGTTTTCGGTTTAACCAAAAAATAGACGTTGAGTAGCCCGGGATGTGTCCGCACTGGCCGCAGCTTTTGTGATGCCAGGTGTGCTCAAGCGGTATCTTCTTAATACGGCCGTACTTGTTTTCTACTTCAATATAAGGTTCGGGTACCCGCTGAACCTCCCACTCGCCTTCCTTTTCCAGTTGCAGAATGGCATCGTGGTAATCTTCGGTGGGTGCCTCATCAGGGTTCCATTTGAAGCCGCGTTCTTTAGCCGGCTTTATGACTTCATGCACAGGTATGTTTGCGCTCATAATTTCACCTCTATTTGACAAACGTTCCGCTGTAATTTAAGATTTAATCAAACGTCTCCTCATACCCCGCTTCTTCAAGCCGTTCCTCCATCACATCCTGCAGGATCATGAAAAGACCTTCGTCTACTTCTTTAATCATGTCCATCACGCCGGTCATGTGCCAGATCAAATACAGCTCGATGATGGTCTTCTCATCTATAGACCAGCCGGTTTCTGTGGTGTGCAGGGTTTCCGGCGGCAAAGCTCTGCGCCAGAATTCGAGATTGTCGGAGATCTCCTGCACGTGGCCGCCCCAGTCGGGAAAGGCGTCCGGTTGCAGCATGTCGGGCGCAACCTGGGTGCCGGTGGACATGATTTTGTAAATGATGCGGCCGTAGCCTTCGAGAGCGTCGCGAGCCGTTTGCAGGCCGTTGCGCACCGCCACCTCCCGCATGACGGTGATGAGGCCGCCGGGTGAGTTGTGGCGCGGGCAGCGATCACATGAAAAACACTGGGAGCAGTCCCAGATGCTGTCATTCATGAGCGTGTAAACCAGGTCGGCATCTTCGCGTGCCACGGCCTGCGCGATGACCCGCGGACTGAAATCGTAAAAGCGCGCCGACGGACACGCCGCCACACAGATGCCGCACTCATAGCAACCGTAGAGCACGTCTTCGAAGCGAATATCCGCTTTCACCTCTTGAAACAGACGCTCCTTTTCTTCCACAGGCACGTCTTTGTAGTTGGTGCCGTTTAAATCAAGTGCCATAAGGTGTCTCCATTTTTGTAATTCCGGGCATGCTCGTGGTGAAGGGGTGAACCGGGCCTAATCCTCGAAGCCTTCCACGTGCTCACAGGCCTTTATGTCTTCTTTTTCGATTTTTTGACGATAAGCTTCCACCGCTGCATCGCCGGTTACCATGTCCTGCAATTCTTCGTCCAAATTAGCGGGCTTTAGCTTCAGCAGCCATCCTTGCTTGTAGGGACTGCTATTGATGAGTTGCGCATCTTCGCTTAACTTCTCATTGACTTCGACGATTTCTCCCGAGATGGGCGTTTTCACGGGGCCGACCCATTTGCTGCTTTCTACGGTGGCCAGGGGCCTGCCCTTGGGGCGGGCTGTGCCTACTTTCTTGACCCTGGCATGCAAAATAGGGCCAGCCATGTTTTGTGCTACGTCGGTCATGCCGACCGTTACGGTGCCATCGTCGTTCACCTGTGCCCAGGTGTGGTCTTCAACCGCATAGTGTAATTTCTTTAAAATCACACACCCTCGAATCTCCGCACGTTCTGACATTGCTCACGCTCCTTTTTAGAATCCCATATCCAAACAAGATGCTGATCTTTTTGCAAAAGATTAGCGTCTGAAGGTCAGCGTTTAAAAATACATCACGTGGTCGGCGCTTAAGGCCAAATCGATAATACTGGTGGCGCCCAAAATCTCAACACCATCGATTAAATCCTCCTGCGTCATATCCCACAACGCCATGCTTTGCTGACAAACTCTAAGCTTGACCTCGGCATCCATAGCCTGTTCCAGCATAGTCTTGAGGGTGACATCGCTGGTGGGGTCCAATTGAACCTGTTCAGCCGCCCCTTTTTTGAGTTGATTGGTGCCGTCCATGGTGAACCAAACCATGACGTCCATCTCCATGGCAGCCGCAGCCATGGCATAGAATAAGGGGGAATAGGTTCTCCTCGGTGTTTCCACGCCATGCGTTTGAATGACCAGAATTTTTTTCCCTTCTAAATCTTCCACGGTTTGCTCCTAACGTTTTTTGAATATTCACCAATTCACGCAATGGTACACGGCTTATCCGGATCTGCCAGAACAACCAAATACTTCTTGTGCCAGTGCCAGGACTCGTCTTCCATGATGAAGTCGTGCAAGACGTCTTTGTCGGGACCGCTGGCCAGCAATCTCAATTTGGTTGGCGTGTTGTTTCTATTGGTTTCCACGATTTCTAACAACAGCCACTCCCCTGCTTTTTCGTGATAAAGCTGTGAGATTTCTTGCACGGCAAAAGTTGTATTCAGCCATCTGCGCACGACCTTCAACCTAATTTCTCGACATTTTGCGCCTGCAGGATGACTTCCACCCAATCTTCTGGCTCCACGCCCGGCGATTGTACACCGGCTGTCTGGTAAAAATTGTGTACCGTTTCGGCAAGCCTTGCCGAACTGATTTCCGTGTTCACCAGAGTTTTTTCCAGGGCTCGCAATTGCGATTGAGGATGAAAGGTGAAATCTCCGGAAAGGGAAATGTCGTCGATAAGATTGTTGCGTGAGCGCACCGTGGCACGAATCATCCCGCCTCGCGCTTTGAACTTGGTTTCATACAGCCAAACATCGTTGTGAATCTTCACCCCGTGGCGATTGAGGCCGCCTTTTTGAAACAGCCATTCCGACGAGGTGAATTTCGCATTGAGCTGTTCCATGGCTGCCAATTCTCTTTCAGTAAAGGTGCCCTGGACCAGCTTTTCTCCCAGCAACGCTTCACATTGCTCGATGTAGAGATCCTTGACCATCTCCAGGCTGGGCACAGCCCCCAATTCTTTCTTCATGGTAGTCATGTATTCTTGCAGACTCTGGTAAATCTTGTCGCGGAATTTTTCGTTGGGCACCACCAGAACCCTGGCCATCAACTCAAAATCGAAGTCGAACATCAAGCTGCCCACCACTACTTCCGCGTTACCAAGGGCACCCGCGCCGGTGCCCCCGATCTTTTTGTTGCGCACTTGGATGTCGTTGATTGGACGATAATAAGCATCGATGCCCAGGGCTTGGTAGGTCTGAACCAGCGACCTGGAGTAGAATTCAAAGCGACGCTCAATCCGCATGGGCAAATGCCCTGCACTAAAGACCCACTGCGTAAAAAGCTGATTGGCATCTAAATAGACAGCGCCACCACCTACCTCCCTGCGCACTATGGGGATATTGTGAGCTTTACAAAAATTTACATCTACCTCTTTTTCCAAATCCTGATGATAGCCGATGCAAACGTACGGTTCTTCCGGACGAACCAGAATAACCGTGTCGGGCGTATCCTTGGTCCTGGCCCGCGCCACGCCGTGGTACACAGTTTGGGAGCGCAAATAGGGCACCGTGCCCGCATCGACTAAACGTATTGACAACTGACTTCCTCCTCTGACAACAGTTTCGGTTGCAACATGCCATTCCCGATTGTTTTAATTGCGGATCCTGCGTCTTATCTCCAATGGACTGCCGCCTAATGGTGCGGGAATGACGGAAACGGGCGACTGCTTCTATGAAACGCTCCTCTGGAGCGGAATCATAGTTTTTTTTCTTGAGCACAAAGGAGTCGTCCTGATTAGTCCCGACCGGTTTTTGGTCGGGACGTATCGAAGGGCGACGCCCGTCACCGCTCGATACGGTCACTTGAGAAGCAGTGACCTACTCGGGATGACTCGCACAATGCTTCCAAGATCAGGGCTAATCGTTTCTTTGGGCCTCCCAATAGGGCACGCTTAACTTGCCTTCAATCCTTTCCTGACTTGTTTTCGCAGCTCCTTTTGAATCGAGCCAGGCATTTTCACGTTCTTCATAAAGGCCCATTTACCAGCGTCTTCAAAATACATCTTCATGCGGTACATCTCTTCCACCAGACGCACCTTGACTTCACCACCCACTTTCGTGACCACGACTTCAATGGGGTAGGCAGCGGCGTAGGCCAATCCAGCGCATTTCAGCTCTTTGCGAGATTCATCGGAGCCGGCCTTTACGATACGAAACGACTTGCTGTCCATGGGTGTGCCGGTGGTGCCAAAAACAACGGTGTCCTCTCCCGGCAGCTCGAGTTCGTAGACCAGATGCATGCCCCATTTGTGACCAGGTTGACTCAGCCCTGCTTGTACTTTTGCTACCACGGCATCAAAATCACCGCTCTTGACAGCAGTTAGGTCTTCAATTCTGTCAACAAAATCACCACCGGCCATGAGTCCCATGGTCTTATCAATATGCCCCTTTTTGCGGCGCTGTCCGTACTGCTTGTGGCTTTCGCTTCCTTGAACAGCGGCGGTGATCATTTCCCGCAACGCCTGAAGATGGGCTTCGGTCATTTCTTCGTATGCAGAATCATCCATTAAAATGGTCCGGTTGATCGAATGCGGGTTGACCACAGCCACGTGCATGCCATTTTCGTCCTCGAACAGATTGACCCGGTCCACCACAGCAAATGGGCCGGTGATGCGATTGGCTTCCATGACTTGTTTGGCGTAAGCAGTGTCAAAGAGCACAAATACTCGAGCTTGATAACCACAATTCTTTGGTACGCCAGCATCGAATTTTGCCAGCACACGCCACCCGGCTTGACCGGCGCCGGTTTCGATTGCATTCGAAATCTCTCCAAAAGTACCTTGTGCGGATTCCACGACGTACTCGTAGACACCGTATTCTTTGCCCTCATTCTGATCTTGACCAAACCCCGAGCCAGCGGCGATCAGTGGAAGCAAAATAACGCTTGCTACACAGAATAATCGTTTTGGCAACATGGCTTTCCCTCCCTATTTAAGAAGAGCAGGCTCTGGCAACCTGCGGAAATAGCGACCAGGCAAAACGCGCAGGGGTCGAGCACGTTCACTAAAAAGACAAGCCAACTCCAAATTCCCACTGGTCCATTTTTAATTCGATGGTTTGCTGCCCCGGAACTTCCAATGGATTGGGACCAGTAACACTTTCAGAGAAGGCACGCATGACCACAAGATTCAACTCCTTGTCTCCAATGGCCCGACTAAAGCCAAAGGTGAAATGCTGTTCAATGACGCCGGGAGCCAGAATATTGAATAGCACTTCGCTTTCCGATATGGGTTGGTCACCAAACGAATAACCGGTGCGCCAGGTCCAGCCTCCGCCGGTCTGCAATTGCAGGCCAAACTTGAACACGGTCATATCGTCCCAGCCGAAGCCTGAGCTGTTGTCGCTCCCTAATGGCTGAAAATTGGGATTGGGACTACCGTCGGGCAAAACCGGGGAAAGGGTGCCCAGGTTCAGGGGATTGCCAACCGAAGCGATGTCGCTGTAGAGCATTTGCTGAACATCGAACACTAAATAGAAAGCTTCGAAACCGAGTGCCACGCCCACCGTCCAGCTCGCCGGCACGTCAAAATCACCCTGTTCGGCAAACAGCCCGGCATAATCGTTAAATTCGTTCATGTAGACTTTTGTCTCGAAAGAGGCGCCGACAGCCACAAAATCAAGCCACTCGCCCAAATAGCCAACTTTCAAACCCAAACCCAGTTTGTTGTTGTGATTGTTGTTGGTCAGATTTGTGGGGTCGTTGGAGAAATTGCCAAAGGCCTGCAACCCTCGGGCCTCGAAGGTCTGAAAGGCAAAGATCGGCGTAATGCCGAAGGCATGTCTTTCTCCAAGCAAAAAGGAAAAGGTTGGCGCAATGAATAACTGTGCTAAATCAACCCCGGTGGGTGAAGTCCCGAAAAATGTATTGGCATTGTAAGTGGTGTTCATGCCGCCATTGCCGTACAGCGACACGCCCACAGAAAAAGTTTCATCCTCATTCAGAGGCCAATTGGCGGCCAGAGAGGGAATCACAAACACCTTGGTACCACTCTCCACCTTTCCAGGCGTCAGTCCAAAGGTGCCTGGAGCACCGGAGGGAGCTCCTTTGACGGTATATTCACGGTTAGGGTTGAAAATAGCGACCGCGACATCGTAGCGTCGACCTACAAACGCCATGGCCGCGGGGTTGGTCGCCGCCGCCATCGGACTAAGGTGCAAGGCCACGCCTGCTCCCGCAAGCCCTTTGTATTTCATGCCGTAGCCGTGTGAAAAGTAGCCGTTGGTCGCGTAAGCGTCGCTTCCGGCAACCACCAATACCACGATCACCGCAAGCAAGCAAATCAACAGGCCTTCCACACCGGGGAATTTGTTCTGCTTCATGTGCCTGCCCTCCTTCTGAGTTAGCCGTGTGCCCCCCTGATGACCAGATTCCGGTATGAACCATTCCCAAATCCACTACCCACAAAATCGCAACTTTTTTGTGCCTGGGATTTGAATCAGATGAATAGGCTCACATCAGCGTCGGCAGCATATTCGAGAAATGTAGCGGCGCCTCCGATTTCGCATTCTGGAATAAAGTCTTCTCTTTTGAACCCGAACACGTCCATGGTCATCTGGCAGCCAATCAGACGCATGTCGTCCATCTCCACGCACATGTCGCGAAGCTGTTCGATGGTTGCCACCCCCTTTTTCTTAAAGGTCTTTTTCATCAGGTTGGTGGCCACGCTTTCAAAGCCGGGGATGTTCGACACCACCGCGTTGGGAATCTGCCAGTTGATTTTCTGAAGGCCTTCCGGCCCAAACGGCAGCTTCATCGGCATGGCCGGATTGCCCACGGGCGAAACGGTTGCGTCTAACTTCTTCTTCAACAAAGGCAAGCCGTAAAAAGTAAAAAAGACCGCGACTTCCCAGTCCATGGCCCCCGCGGCGCTGGCCAGAATAAAAGGTGGATAAGCCCAATCCAGCGTGCCCTTGCTGGAAACCAACGCTAAGCGACGTTTACCATTGCTTTTTGACATCTTAGACCTCCCGCACTAATGCGTCTTTTTTATGAGAAAACGAAACCTTGAATTGCCCTCGTCCTGGGCCTCCAACAGCTCATGATTGGTTTGCCTGGCCCAGGCTTCCATGTCGGGAATGGATCCGGGGTCCGTGGAAACCATTTCTAAGACCTCGCCCACCTCCAGCTCCTGAATGGCCTTTTTCGTTTTCACAACCGGCATGGGACAGAGCAATCCGGAACAATCCAGCGTCTTAGCAATCTCGAGATCTGCCATGATTTTCTCCTACATTTTGTTTTTGGATGTAAAACCGGTATACCTTATCACAACAATAATAGTCGAGAAGATTATTTCCTGTGAGCTTGGCCCAGGCTTTCATATCGGCTTCAGAGGCCGGATCGTCGGACACCATTTCAAGAATGTCACCGTGACACATCCTGTCCAGCGTCCGCTTGATCAAAAAAATGGGCCAGGGATCGTACAGTCCACGGCAATCTAATCTGCTGCTAATGACCATGAGCATTGAAGAATCCTTGCGTAAATTAGTATTCTGAATAACGCAAACTTTGTACCAGCATGTTACAAAACAGTCGCAAAAGTATTTTGAACGCCGAGGCCTCAAGCAAGAACGGTTACTCATTGATTACCTGAGACTTATTCAGGGTGTCGTCGAACACTAATTCTGCCACGGTTAGCCATAGGGCTAAAAACGGCCGCGACAATTGAGGTAAATATACCCCATTTTCGCAAATAAGCCATAATCTAATGATGAAGTAGGGAGTGCATTGACTGTGTCAATGAGGCGGCTGTCCCAAAAACCCAGATGGTCATTCCGAATCCGGCGAACGCCTTTTGGCGTCAACTTAAAGGGCGTCTAACCACCTGATTGTCACCCCGAGCGGAGTCCGGCAGTTGCCGGACGTAGTCGAGGGGTCTGATTTAGGCACAAAGCAGATTTCTCGTCAGGCAGCCGCCTGACTCGAAATGACAGGACCGTTGAGACTGTTTTGACCACTGGAGGCTCTCGGAGCATGGCCTGCGAGCAAAGCCACATCATCGGCTCCAATTGCAATCACCTATCACTGAGCACAATTGCTTTTGCCAGTCGTTGTTCCCGACGAAGAATGCTCGCCCCCAACCTATTCGGGTTCCTCTTCGGGTGTAATTTGCGGCTGGCCCGGGCGATCGTAGAACAGCCGCACCCGGTACTTTTTTTCGCCTTGACTGTTGATGTATTGTAAGGCTCTGTCCAAGGCTTGCCTGGTGGATTTTAATACGGCGAGGTCGGAGAAGAAAATGTTTTCTTCTCCGATGACTTTGTCTACGCCGGAGCGTCGAAATATGCGCTCTACCTCTCCGGTGACGCCGGAAATGATCAGGAGCTTGTGATTGTTTTTCATATTTTCAATGAATTGCATTAAGGCCAAAAGGGAGGTAGCATCCAGGCAGCAGGCCCGCTTCATCCTCAAAATGAGCACCTTCAGGCCAGGGCGTTTGGCAATCCGGCCAATTTCATTTTCCAAAAAATCTGCTGCGCCAAAAAAGATATCCCCTTCGATGTGGACGATGGAAATCTCGGGTATATGCCGCTCATTGGCAGGCTCTAACTCTTGAAAACCGTTAGCTTCATCATATTCCAGTTCAATCAACCGCGGATGCTGCACTTTGTTCAGGAACAAAACCAGGGACAGGGCCACCCCGATATAGATCGCCGTATCCAATTGAAACACCAGAGTAGCCAGGAATGTGGCCAGCATCACAGCCGCATCCGACCTTGTGGTTCTAAGAGAAAGCCGCACCTGCTTCCAGTCAACCATTTTTGTGGCGATGACCATGATGATTCCTGCGAGGGAAGCAATGGGGATGTTCTTGGCGAGTGGCCCAAAAAGCACCACAACGATTGACAGGATAACCGCAGAAATTGCGGAGGCAAAACGGGTTTGCGCCCCCACGCGATAATTGAGAGCCGTTCGGGTAAAAGAGCCTGAAGTGGGCATGCCGCTGAAGAAAGCCACGGCCATTTTTGCCAAACCCTGTCCCACAAATTCCTGATTGACCTGAAGCTTGTCTCCGGCAAGCGTGGCAACTGACTTGCCGCTGGCCACCGCCTCTGCGGTAGAGATGAGGGCCAGCGCCAAAGCACTGGGTACAAGCGTTTGGATGGATTGCCAACTAAAGTCGGGCGTGCTCAACGGCGGCAGCGTGCTCGACACCCTTCCTACCACTGCCACCCCTTGATCCGCCAGACCGGTAGTGGCCACCACGGCGGCAGCGCCCAAAACAGCCAGCAAATAAGAGGGCAGGTAGGTCACCCCTTTGGAAGACCTGGGACTAATCTTATTCAACAGTAGGACCAGTAGAATCGTGCCGAGGCCGATCAAGAGCGTGGGGCTGTCGATCTCCCCGGTGTTCTTCGCAACCGCTAAAATTCCATTCATCACCGACAAACTGGCATGTTTCGGCAAACCAAGAATATTTGGCAATTGCGTAACAAAGATCAAAACACTGGCGCCACCGGTGAATCCCACCAGGACCGATCGGGAGATGAACTGCGTGAGATTGCCAAACCGCAGGATGCCGGCGCCCAGTTGGAAAAAACCAGCGAGGAAAGACAGGAGAAAAAGGTAACCCAAAAAATTGTCCTGCAACAAAAAGGGGGCGATGGCAGCCCCAATGACGATGGAACTCGTATTGGTAGGACCGGTGTGTAAATGGCGCGAGGAACCGAACAAGGCCCCAACCAGGCTGCCAATGATGACTGCGTGGATGCCGTAGTTCGGATCGATGCCCACAATCAAAGCAAAAGCCATCGATTGGGGCAGCGCCACCAGGGCGACCGTCACGCCGGCCATGAGGTCGGCGCGAAATGAACTTCTGTCATAGTTTTGCACGGTCTCCAGAAACGGAAACCACTTGTTCAATCTCAGAGCAGATCTAACAGGGTGAGAGTTGGGCTGGCTATCCTTGTGTTGGGTCTGAGCACTTTTCACTTTAGTCTCGATAGTCCCATTTGCTAATGGCGTGTTTTTTCATTTTTTGACAGAAATTCTTGTAGTGGATGTTGGCATCCCTGGCAGCCTCGGTGATGTTGCCCTGGTGTTTGGTCAACATGCGCGTGATGTATTCGCGCTCAAATTTGTTGATCAATTGGGACTTTAGTTTGTTGAAAGGGATGTTTTCATTGATGAAGTAGCGGTAGCTGAAATCTTCGGGATGCTTGATGCATGAAGAGATGCTTTCCAAAGAAATCTTCTCCGTCTTTTCCAAAATAATCGCCCGTTCCATGACGTTTTCCAGTTGGCGAATGTTCCCGGGCCAGTCCTGACTGACCAGCATGAGAATGGCGTCTTGAGAGATGTCCTTGACCGGCTTGTTGAACCGTTCGGAGTGGAGCTTGAGGAAATGAAAAGCCAGCAGCGGAATGTCGTCCAGTCGTTCGCGCAGGGAAGGCACTTCGATAGGGATTACGTTAAGCCGGTAAAACAGGTCTTCGCGAAATTCTCCGTTGGCCACAGCCTTTTCCAGGTCTCTATTGGTTGCAGAAATGATGCGCACGTTGGTCTTGAGGGTCCGATTGCCGCCGACACGCTCAAATTCTTTTTCCTGCAAAAAACGCAGCAGCTTCGATTGGGTGGTAAGCGGGATGTCACCGATTTCGTCGAAAAACAAAGTGCCGCCGTCGGCCTGCTCAAATCGACCCACACGGGTTTTGACCGCACCGGTGAAGGCCCCTTTTTCGTGGCCGAAAAGTTCGCTCTCCAACAGCGTCTCCGAAAAAGCAACGCAATTGACCCGCACAAATTCTTGATTTTTTCGCGGACTGTTGAAGTGGAGCGCTTTTGCGATTAGCTCCTTGCCGGTGCCGGTTTCACCCCGAATCAAGACCGTGGCATCGGTTTCGGCCACGTCGACGATCAGATTGAAAATGGCTTGCATCTTCTCGTTCTCACCCACGATGTTTTCGAAGCCGTACCTCGAGGTGACCTCTCGGCGCAGGCGTTTCACCTCCTCACGCAAGTATTGCTGCTGCACCGCGTTCTTGACCACCAGAGCCAACTCATCGTAGTTGACGGGCTTGGTCAAGTAATTGACGGCGCCCATCTGCATGGCCTTCACCGCCTGTTCAATGGTACCGTGCGCGGTGACCACAATCACGGGGACCTCGATGGCCAGTTTCTCCATTTGTTCCATGAGCTCCAGGCCGTTTAGTTTGGGCATCAAATAGTCCACAATGACCGAGTCGTACGATTCGCACTTCAGCTTTTCCAAAGCCAACAAGCCATCCTCGGCGGTGTCCACTTCGTAGCCCTCTCGCCTTAAATTGGCTTCCATGACTTTGAGAATTGCGGCCTCATCGTCAATGACTAATATGGTCTTCCTGCGCCTCATACTTTTTGAGCTCCACGGGAAAAGTCAAGATGACATCGGTGCCCTTGCCCTTTTGGCTCTTAATCTCTATACCTCCGTGATGGTTATCGATGATTTTTTTGACGATGGTCAAACCAAGGCCGGTCCCTTTGGTCTTGGTCGTATAAAATGGCTTGAACAGATCTTCCGAATCTTTACACATGATGCCGCAGCCGTTGTCGCTGACCACCAACTGCAGCATTCCGTCGGTCTTGAGTTTTCCATTGGGCGCCATCTTGAGGGTAATCCTCAGGTGGCCGCCGGATTCCATGGCATCTACGGAATTCAGAATCAGATTCAGCAAAGCCTGTTCCATTTGCGCTTCGTCCAGCGGGATTTTGGGCAACCGCGGTGCAATCTCCCTGGTCACCCCTATCTGTCGGCCGCGAAGTTGGTGTTCGGCAATCATCAGGGAACGATTGACAACATTTTCCAGATCGCCGGGATGAAAGACCGCCTCCAGGGGTTTCGACAAGTCCAACAAATCGGTCGCCACCTGGTTGACCCGTTCCACCTGTTGTTCGATTAGACTCAGGTAGCTCTCAGAATCTGCGCTCGAGAATTCCGTTCTCAAATAATGGGCCGCACCTTTGATGGCATTCAAAGGATTGCGCACCTCGTGAGCCACCTTGGCAGCCATTTCGCCGATGGCGGCCAATCTCTTTGAGCTTTCCAGATTGGCCTGCATTTTCAACGCTTCAGTGACGTCTTTAGCATATTCGATGATCTGGTCAATTTCGCCATTCTCGTTGTACAGGGGAAAATCGTGAATCTCAAAAATCTTTTCTTCGCCCCCGAGGAAGTCCAGGGTCTTGGTGCAATAGGAGGTCATGTGCTGACCCGATTTAAAGGCCATATCGGCCTTGCAAAAACTGCAGCGGTTCTGGGTGCCGTTGCACATCTCATAGCAATGTTGACCCTCGATTTCCGCAAGCTCACGCCCCATGATTTTTTGCATGACCGGATTGGTGCTTACGATGCGAAACTCCCGGTCGATGATCATGATGCCGTCAGAAATGCCGTTAAAAATAGCCTCCAGTTTTTTCTTGCTTTCGCTAAGCTCCTGGGAAACCTGCTCGGCTTGTTCCTTGGAACGCGTCAGGGCATCGATATTCTCCCTGAGATGCTGCACCATCTGCTGAAATCCGTCAAACAACAGATCTATTTCGTCTAAACGTCTGCCAGAAGGATCGTCGTTAAACTGCGTGTCCAGATTCCCCTGTTGCACTTCATGAACCTTCTTCGTCAAAGAAACCACAGGTTGCACCATGAGTCTGCTGACCACAATGACTGCAAATATGCCTACGATGACAAAGAACAAGGCAACCACGCCCACCAGGTAGACTGAATAGCCTCGGTTGAGATGGATGAGAAGCTGAAGCATCAAGCTGCCGGCAATGGCTGAAATCACAATGACAGCAATGGACAACCCGATGAACTTATATTTAAGGCCTGTGCGTTTTAGAAACATGGTTCTAAGGATTCTCGTTAATGACCGAACAAAAACTGTTAATCATGACCTTCATTGCGAGTCAAACCGCCTTTTCGGAAACGCTCTGTTGTACGTAACGCAATCGTCTCGATTGCGCGTCAGGCAGGTGCCCATGGGCCTCAACTCAAGCCCCCAAACTGTCATTTCGAGTCAGGCGGCTGCCTGACTGGTTTGTGCCTAAATCAGACCCCTCGACTACGTCCGGCAACTGCCGGACTCCGCTCGGGGTGACAATAGGGTGGTTAGACGCCCCTTAAGTTGACGCCAAAACTCGAAAGCGGGAATCTATAACCTATTGTTTTCTGGATTCCTGCTTTCGCAGGAATGACGTTGTTTTTACTCTGCTTTGCCAACATTAGGTCGTCTACTACTAACACACCAACCATTTTTGACCCAAAACTTGCTCAGGCACACAACAGCAATAAGCAAACGCTCCACTGATTAGTCAAGAACTCTTCTTGGCCTTCTCAATCGAACGCATAGCCGCCTCAACCATGGCTTCCGCCGTAATTCCAAGCCCGCGGTAAATCTCCTGGTAAGGAGCCGAGGCACCGAAGCGATTCAAGCCGATGATGGCTCCCTCATCGCCGATGTATCGGTACCAGCTCATGGGCACGCCAGCTTCCACAGCCACCCGTGCGCGCATTTGGCGTGGCAGGACCGACTCGCGGTACTCAACCGACTGCGACTCGAACAGCTCAGAACTGGGCATGGAGACGATGCGCACACCGATGTTGCGGGCATTGAGCAGCACCTTCGCTTCCAGCGCCAGGTGCACCTCCGAACCGCTGGCCATCAGGACAACTTCAGGGTCAGCGTCTTCTGCCAGCAAATAGGCGCCTTGCGCTACCCCAGCGGCTGAAGTAAATTTACCCGCGGTGCGATCCAGAATCGGCAGCTTTTGCCGGGTCAGGATCAGCGCGGTGGGGCCTTGCTTGCGGGTTAAGGCGACGCGCCAGGCTTCCACGGTTTCGGTGGCATCGGCCGGACGCAAGACCACCAGATTCGGGATCGCGTGCAGGCTGGCCAGGTGCTCAACCGGCTGATGGGTAGGCCCGTCTTCCCCCAGTCCAATGGAATCGTGTGTGAAAACGAAGATCACCGGCTGCGCCATCAGAGCGGCCAGGCGAATGCTGGGACGCATGTAATCCGAAAACACCAGGAAGGTTCCGCCATAGGGAATCACGCCGCCGTGCACAGACAGACCGTTTAGAATGGCCGCCATCCCGTGTTCCCGGACGCCAAAACGAATGTAACGACCGCCAAAATCGTCCTTCGAAAGGGAGGTTTCATTCTGCGGCAGCGTGTTGTTAGACGGCGTTAAATCTGCCGACCCGCCGATGAGCTGCGGAATGCGCGGAAAAATCGCGTTTAGAACCGCGCCTGAGGCCGCCCGGGTGGCCAGCGGCTTCTCGCCGGTGAACACGGGCAGGTCGTCGTCCCAACCTGGCGGCAACTCCCTCTGAATGGCGCGTTGAAACTCAGCGCTCTGTTCAGGATAAGCGGTTTCGTATTTCGAAAACGTAGCTTGCCAGACGGATTGCTGCTCAGCGCCGCGGCTCTCGACAACACGCATGAAGCGCAAAACCTGGTCCGGAATGTAAAAGCGTGGCTCCAATGGCCAGGCCAGATTTTCCTTGGTGAGTTTCAGCTCTTCCTCGCCCAATGGTTCGCCGTGGGCTTTAGCCGTGCCAGCACGGTTGGGACTGCCGTAACCGATGGTCGTGCGGCAGGCGATCAGGGAAGGTCGCTGAGCTTCAGCTTTTGCCCTGCGCAAGGCCTCGTCGACTTGTGTCAGGTCGTGGCCGTCGACTCGCTGCGTGTGCCAGCCATAGGCTTCAAAGCGTTTTAATACATTCTCTGTAAAAGCCAATTCCGTCGACCCATCGATGCTGATATGGTTGTCATCGTAGAGCACGATGAGCTTGCCCAAACCCAGATGCCCGGCCAGGGAACAGGATTCATGCGAAATCCCTTCCATCAGATCGCCGTCGCTGGCCACAACAAAAGTAAAATGATTTACGATTTGCAAGTCGGGACGATTGAATCGATTAGCCAGCCACCTTTCGGCAATGGCCATGCCTACCGCGTTGGAAATGCCCTGCCCCAGAGGTCCTGTGGTGGTTTCAACGCCCGGGGTGAGGCCGCGTTCGGGATGCCCGGGGGTCTTGCTTTCCCATTGTCGAAACGCTTGCAACTGAGACAGCGGCAAGTCATATCCGGTTAAATGCAGCAGACTGTAGAGCAGCATGCTGCCATGCCCTGCCGACAGAACGAAGCGATCCCGGTCGGGCCAGTGTGGATTCCTGGGATTGTATTTGAGGTGCTTGGTCCAGAGCACGACTGCGGCATCCGCCATGCCCATGGGCAGCCCGGGATGGCCGGAGTTCGCTTTTTGCACGGCATCTATGGCCAGACCGCGCACCGTATTGGCCGAAAGTTGCAACAGCTCTAATTCATCTTGTGTCAGTGGCACAGTTACGTCTCCTCAGATTGAAATTGCGTCGTTGGTTGATCTTACCCTGGCAAACAAATAAAAGAAACCCTGAACGACCTCGAATTATTTCTAATTTTCTGCCAGCAAAGAGCTGCCTCACTTTCTTTTTGACGGAATGAACAAAATTTACAAGCACTTCAAATGGTTTCAAACGTTTTTGCTCTCTCTTTGGTGGATAGACCAAAAACAAATTTTCAAATGGTTTTTCCCGTTTAACGCAAAACTCATCTGCGCCGGACAAATGAGCACGAAATTTCGAAATGAGAAACAACTTCAAAAATCAGCAGGGACATTTTAAAGAGCACTGCCCCAACGTCAGGTGGAGTTGATGTTAGCTGCCGTTTAACTGCCCAAATTAGTTGAATGTTATCCCTGCATATACACCGTAAGACTTACACGACCTTGAATTTAATATTGTGATAAGTCCACAAGGAATCAATTAGCTCTTTTTCCTTCTTCCCAGAGTAAGAACTTTTGATGTCAAATCCAGGAGAAATATCCACAAAAAAATAGATGACAAAATCAAACTGTGTTGAATAAACAAGAGCTTGACCAATCCCGGCTCTTAAAGCCGCACCACTATCACCTTTTTTTATCTCAATAGCAATTCTTAGTTCTTTTTTTATTGAAAGGATTGAATCAGGTCGATGATTGGTCGCAAAAAATGTAAAATTATTCACCGTGGTATTAACATTCTGCTCCCATAAAAACCCTTCTCGTACTATCTGCTTAGCCCTATCTTTATTGAATCCGTAATGGTTCTGTAAAATATTTGGTAACTCATCTTGTAATCTCAGGAAAAGTGCTTTTTGAATCTGAGTTTCAGAGTCATGCTGTCTGCTTACCGTCTCACTAAATAATTCATGCTTTGACATTTTTCGAATAATTGCATTTAGGAACTTGATTCTCTTTTGGGTCTGAGCTGCCTTGGCCATATTGACTCCACATATAAGTATTAACTGCACATATACCAGGTAACATTTAATTAGAACCCCTCTTGGCATTTGACAATATCTTTCAATGACAGGCACCACGTATTCACAGGGGTATTAACCAGTTCTTTATTTTTTAATAGGTTACAATATTACCTTCGTGAATTAATAAAACAATTCACATATTCTTATGGTGTGCCACTTCATGAAACGTTGCATGGTACCCTCGTGGAGCGCCTTTGGAGCATCTACGGGTAGATTTAATCTTCTGGCAACGTTTTGTGCAAGCTCTCTACTCTCGCACCGTCTCCCCCCCGGCCCTCAGCCAGGCGAGGTAGCCGCCTTCCAATTGGGTGGCGTCGTAACCGTGCCGTTCGAGCATGGCGGCGGCATAGGCCGACCGAACTCCGGAAAGGCAATGCACCAAAATAGGCTTTTCTTTGGGCACATCATGCAATTGCGCCAGCAGCCTGGTGTGCGCGATGTTGAGGGATGCCGGCAGATGCCCGACTTCGTACTCGTCCGCCCGCCGCACATCCAGCAGCAAGGTCCCATCCATGGGCTGCGCGATCAAATCCGTGATTTCCATGTACCTGGTTTTGTTCAGCTTCCCCCCTTCCGCAGCATATTTAGAAAAGGTCTCCAACGTGGCATAGCCCACCACTTCATCCAATCCGATATGGATTAGATCGATGACGGCCTCTGGTGCCTGACTTTCCTCCACGATCAGGTAAATCGGAATACCTGGCTCCACGTAGGACCCAACGACCGTAGGGAAATCGCTATTGAGCGGTGCATGCAGCGCCCCGGGAATATGGCCCGCCACAAAGTCCGACCAGGGACGGGTGTCGACAAACATGACAGCTTCCTGAGCCAGACTTTTGATCTCCGCAACGGTTAGCGGTTTTTGCGTGGGCAGCTCCCCTAACAGCGCCGGGCCTTCTTTGTTTTCGCGCTTCATGCGTGCGAAGTAAAGGGGCGGCTCCGGCTGTCCGTGAATAATGGAACGAACAAACAGAGATTCTTCGCTGGCCTCACTTATGGCGGCGTTGAAGCGCTTTTCATAGCCCACCGTGGACTGCGGTACGGCGCCCAGGGCCTTGCCGCAAGCGCTGCCGGCGCCGTGCCCGGGCCAAAGCTGCAAATAGTCCGGCCACTGCTTGAACTGCTGAAGGGACTGAAAGAGCCTGCGCGCCGCCGGTTCCTTGGCCCCTTTCTGGCCGGCGGCGGTCTCCAGCAAGTCGGGACGGCCAACGTCGCCGACGAAAACGAAATCCCCGCTGGCAATGCCCATGGGTTCGGTGGCGCCACCCCCGAGGTCGGTCAACAGGTAGCACAGGTGCTCCGGCGTGTGGCCGGGCGTGTGCACCACTTTGAACCGAATTCTTCCAACGTTGAACGTGTCCCCATCTTTCAGCAATTGGTGATCGTAGCTGCCGCCGCCCACCTTCTTGTCCAGCCAGCGGTACTTCCAATCTGAGTCTCCTTCATCGGACAAATAGAGACGCGCCCCGGTGCATTCAGCCAATTCTCTGGCACCAGAAAGGAAGTCGGCGTGAATGTGGGTTTCTGCGATGGCCGTAACCCGCATGCCTTTTTCAGCGGCCAGGTGCAAGTACCTGTCCACATCCCGCTGCGGGTCGATGACCAGAGCCTCCCCGGTGTTTTGACAACCGATGAAATAACAGGCCTGCGCCAGTTTTTCGTCGTAAAGTAATCGAAAAAACATGAAACGTCTCCAACAAAAATGGTCTAAAGAAAATCTTTTTTCGATTTGAAATTGAATCAGCTCAGCAGGGTAATGTAGAAAAATAACGCTTAAAATAAAGTATAACAAAGAATTTATTCTTATGCAATCAAAAAATAGCCAGCCGGCGTTCGCGGCTGCTGCGGCAGAACAGTACTTAGGCCCTTGAAGTGCAACGAGTCATCGCTGCAGAACACGTTTATCGACCAGCGCGTTGGTCCAACAAAACACCAACTTTTCGCACAGCTCTCTCAGGGAGGATTTTTGCTGTTTCGGCCAGATTCTTGCATTTTTGCCTTGATTTAGTGGAAACAAATGTAGACATTCCAACTCAATCAAAATGTCCAAAAACGAAGGCCTTAATGTATTGGAAAATCGTTTTTGCGTTAATCCTATTCTCTTCTCTCCAGATGAACAACGCAGGCGCCCAAACCGCAGGTAACCATGCGCAGCAGGCGCCGTTTCTAATCGTATTGGGCATTGCCCAGGACGGCGGCGTTCCGCAGGCCGGTACCAGGAAGCATGCCGGCTGGCAAAATAGGACCTTTAAGCGCCACGTGGTCTGTCTGGCCATCGTCGATCCGGAATCCTCACAGCGCTGGATGATCGAAGCCACGCCCGATTTCAGAGAGCAGCTCCACGCGCTGGACGAGGTGGCGCCGGTGCCGGAGACACCCGGCCTCGACGGCATCTTCCTGACACACGCGCACATGGGTCATTACACCGGACTCATGTTTCTGGGCCACGAGTCCATGGGCGCGCAGGCCGTGCCCGTTTACGCCATGCCGCGCATGCGCAAATTTCTTAGCTCAAACGGTCCCTGGGATCAGCTCGTGCGCTACCGCAACATCACCATCGAGCCGTTGAGCGACCGGGTGCCCGTTGCCTTAAATGCCCGCATGAGCGTGACCCCACTGCTGGTGCCGCACCGCCAGGAATATTCCGAGGTGGTCGGTTACCGCATCCAGGGTCCCAACCGTTCGGTGCTGTTCATTCCCGACATCGACCGCTGGGAGGAGTGGGACGCGCAGGGCACGCGCATCGAGGCGTTGATTTCCCAGGTCGATGTCGCTTATCTGGACGGTTCGTTTTATGCCAATGGTGAAATTCCCGGACGGGACATGTCCACATTCCCGCACCCTTTCATCACGCACAGCATGGAGCGGCTTGGCTCGCTGGCCAGGGAAGAGCGCCAAAAGGTGCGGTTCATCCATTTGAATCACACCAATCCGGCGCTCTGGCCTGACACCAAGGCACGCAAGACCATTGAGAAAAACGGCTTCCGCGTGGCAGAAGAAATGGAGCGCGTCCAACTGTAGGCTCGATTCCAGGGGACGCTCATGGGAACTCAGCGGTTTGTGTCTCTCTCTTTTGGACGAACGAAAATCTGAGGGCTGTGCAAAAAGTCCACGTTTTCTGTCATTCCCACGAAAACGCATAGGCGTCAACTTAAGGGGCAGCTAACCACCATATTGTCACCCCGAGCGGAGTCCGGCAGTTGCCGGACGTAGTCGAGGGGTCTGATTTAGGTACAGACCAGTCACGCAGCCGCCTGACTCGAAATGACAGTTTGGGGGCTTGAGGTGAGGCCCATGGGCAACCTGCCCGACGCGCAATCGCGACGATTGCGTTACGGGCAACAGAGCGTTTCCTAAAAGCTTCCGCAATCCGGTGTGGCCGCATTGCTTTAAATGCCGGAAACGCCCAAGGCAGCCCTGTCATGCAGGAGGCATCTTGTTCCAGGTCAGCACCGTGCAACCAGCTATCAAGATTCCTACGGAATGACAACCGGGGGCTGCAGTAAAGAACAGCGACAGTCAGGCGTTTCCCCAGAGCTTGACCGAAAAATCTAAAGAGATGCTTATTCATGGTTCAACTTCGCTCAAGGCGAATTTTTCTTGTGCTTTAGTGAGCAAATAGCATAATTGTTTATGAAAGAATTGAAAATGGAGCAGAAAAGCATGCCACAATCCACTACCAATCGGATGAACGTGAAGTTGTTTTTTGAAGCAGTGCTTGTTAGCGTATTTGTCGTCGCTGCCGGTGGCGCGAGGGCCCATGCACAGAATCACCTCTCCAATCCGTTATTCGTGGATCCAGCAACTCAGGATTTCTCGAGGAACCCGAAGTTACTGCAGCGCATCCGTTCCGGACCGCACGGTTATTTCCGGTTCATAAACATCATTTTCAGTCAGGAAGTTTGTCGCCGCTTCGAGCACCTGTTGACCGACGCCCCTTCGTTGAACCTGCACGGCGACGCGCACATCGAACAGTACGCGGTGACCGACCTGGGCCGGGGTCTCACCGACTTCGACGATTCTTCCACCGGGCCTGGCATCATCGACCTGGTGCGGTTTGGTGTCTCCTTGAATCTCGCCTGCAGCGCCAACCACTGGCAAAAGCTGCAACGTGGCATGTACCAAAAATTCCTGGATGGTTACGTCGCCGCTCTCCAGGATCCGACAATCTCTGCTCCTGAGCCCAAGCTAATTCAACGCATCCGCTCCAAATTCAAGATCGATCGGGTGAGCTATTTTGAGTGGATCGACTCCATCATGGAGCCCATGCCCCAGCAGGAAAGCGACTCGCTGCTGACGGCCATGAAACCGTACGTGGAAAATATGTTCGCTGAAAATCCGCGTCTCAATAAAAACTTCTTTCAAGTGGTTAAGACCGGCTACTTGCGCATGGGCATCGGCAGCGCTTTAGACATCAAATATCTGGTGCGGGTCCAGGGCCCATCGGATGCACCCTACGACGATCTGGTTTTGGAATGCAAGCAAGTGCGCGACCTCAGGGGCATCCCCTGCATTAACAGCGGGCCAAACGTCGACCCGTTCAGAGTCTTGCTCGGTCAGGCCAGAATCGCTTACCAGCCGTTCCACCATCTGGGCTATTTTCGCTTCAAAGGGTACAATTTCTGGGTACATTCCTGGGTAGACAATTACAAAGAAGTCAAGATCGGCAAGAGTTTTGCCTCACCAGAGGATCTGGCCGAGGTGGCCTACGATGTTGGCGTGCAGCTTGGCAAAGGGCATGTGAAGCACATCGGGGCCCCGTTCGATTTGCAGCTTCGCCGGCAGCAACTGCGGATGGTGCAAGAGCACCAGGCCGAAATCATTCAGGCGTGTCAAGAGCTGACCGAACTCACGGTGGCTGCCTGGGAGCGGTTCGTCGACAAGCTGGTCAAAAAGTGAAACACAAGTACTTGATGGTCTTGCCCGCCGCTAAATGCCTGCGTTCGTAGGTCGTCTTGAAGGAGGTCCAGTCGTTGCAGTCAGGGGTGCGGTACAAATCCTCGGTGGCCTGGCAAACCCGACCCTGGCACAACTGCACGGTCGCAAGGGTGTACTCGTACAGATTCTGGTCGTCCGTCTTCAGGTGAATTCTGCCGCCGGGTCTGAGGATTTCTTTGTAGAGCTGTAAATAGCCTGGCGCCGTCAAGCGTCTTTTGATTTGCCTTTTCTTGGGGAAAGGATCTGGAAACGTAATCCAGATTTCGTACACTTCATTTTCGGCGAAAAAATCCGCCAGGTTCTCGATCCTGGTTCTGATAAAAGCAACACGCGCGAGTCCCTCCTGAACAGCCGTTGTGGCCCCTTTCCAGATGCGTTCACCTTTGATGTCGATGCCGATGAAGTTGCCCTGGGGAAATCGCTTTGCGGATTCTAAAGTATGCTCCGCCTTGCCACAAGCGAGCTCGAGGAAGATGGGATGCTCATTCTTGAAGTAGCGCGCACACCATCGCCCTTTGAGCCCACCGCCTTCCTCGAAGACGTTGGCGAACGTAGCAAGGTCTGCGAACCGGCGCAGCTTCTTCCGGCCCATGGTTACCAGGCAATCGGTTTTTTGTCGCGAAAAAAGCCGCCGGTGGGACCATCGTCGGGAAGCGTGGCTAACCACACGGCAGTCTCTGCCCCTTCTGCCACGGCTCGCGTGGCCTGAGGCCCGCCCATGTCGGTCTGGACCCAGCCGGGACTCACTGAGTTGACCAGGATGTTGCTACCCTTCACTTCTTCTGCCAGAATTCGCGTCAGGGCGTTGAGACAGGTCTTGGAGATTCTGTACGCGGGACTTCCCGGCTCCATGCCACTGAGCGCACCCATGCTGCTCGACACATTGACGATGCGGCCGTAGTGGTTCTGCCGCATGAGCGGAATGAAGGTCTGGCTGAGCCTCAAAGGCCCGTAAACATTGGTCTCCATCGTCTTTCTAATCAAATCGAGCTCCACATTCAAAGCTAATTTGTCCCGGTCGAGGTAAATGCCAGCATTGTTGACCAGAATGTCGAGCCTGGCAAATTCTTTTTTGACAAAAGCCAGGAGATTCTGGATGCTGTTTAGTTCGGTCACGTCCAATTGGTGCAACAGCACTTGCAGACCCTGTTTTTCCAAGCTTGCACAGGCCGCGTTCCCCTTCTCTGCGCCGCGGGCGGTCAAGACGACCGTCGCGCCCGTCCGGGCGAGTTGTCGGCAGATTTCCAGGCCAATGCCCCGATTGGCACCGGTGACGACGGCGAGCCTTCCAGAATTTCTTTTCATCTCACGCTTCCAGTCAACAAATTCGGAGTCACCATGAAAGCCACAGCCCACCCTTCTTGTTCCCTGCTCAAAGCAACGATTCCAGCCATTCTAAAACGGATGACGGTTCGTTCGGAGTCGCCGGCGAGAAGCTGACTGGCCAGGCGGCTCAAAAAGGGCAGGTGTCCAACCAGCATCACGGAGCGGGTTTCCTGTTCCAGAGCCTCAGCCATGGGCTGTACATCGTCCAGGGGCGCCAGGCCCGGGACCGCCACGACACGATGCGACAGATTGAGCTTGCGTGCCAAAATCTCGGCGGTCTGCTGCGCCCGCCGTTTGCCGCTGTGCCGGATTTCCTCTACTTGCAGGCCCGCCTGAGCGGCCCAGTCGGCCACTTGCGCAACTTCGCTCTGCCCTTGCTCGGTCAGCGACCGCTCCGGGTCTACTTCTTTAGCTTTGGCTTCGCCATGCTGAACCAGATAAAGGTAGCGCACGCCTGCTTTTGTTTTTTCACTTGACATGATCTCACCTCACAATGTCTCGATTCCGTTGCGAAAAATGGCTCAAAGGTAGCGGGAAAAGAGATTATGTCTGCACCGACTTGCAGTACATTTTGCGACAATAGTCCTTCACCATTCTCCGAGCGCTGAATTTGGGCGCCACGCTTTTTATAGAGGTTTTCATGACCTTGACCCAATCGCGTGGGACGCCGTCAGTAGCGCGTTCATAAAAAAGCGGAATGATGTCGTTTTCCAGTATGGAATAGATGGCCTCGGCATCTTCCAGGTGGCGGTTCTCCGCAGCCGTTTCCTGGCCAAAGGCCCAGCCGTTTTTGCCATTGAAGCCTTCCAGCCACCAGCCGTCGAGGATGCTCAGGTTGGGAACGCCGTTCATCGCTGCTTTCATGCCGCTGGTCCCGCTGGCCTCCTGGGGCGGCACCGGATTGTTGAGCCAGACATCCACGCCGTGCACCAGGTATTGCGCCAGTTGTTCGCCGTAGTCCTCCACAAAAGCAACGCGTCCGGCGGTCCGAGGATCGTGGGCCAGGTTGAAGATTTGCTGCAGAACGCGTTTGCCGGGATCGTCCGCCGGATGGGCCTTCCCGGCAAAAATGAACTGCACCGGCTGCCAACGGCTGTGCAGCAGCTTCTTCAAGCGTTCGAAGTCGGAAAAGACCAAGTTGGCGCGCTTGTAGGTGGCAAACCTTCGCGCAAAACCAATGGTGAGCACCGTCGGGTCGAGCAGGGTACCGCCAGCGACCACATTGGAAGAAGCGATGCGGTCCCGCGCCCAGCGCTGGCGTAAATACTCCCGCACAGCGTTGATCAGCTTCATCTTGAGTCCAAAATGGGTCTCCCACAGCTCTTCATCCGGGATGTCATCGATGAGTTTCCAAATTACCGGATCGTCGTGATTTTGCAGCCAATTGGGACCCAGGTATTTGTTGAACAGCAGCACCATTTTGGGGTCCAACCAGGTCGGGACATGGATGCCGTTGGTCACGAAATCAATGGGGATTTTGTCGGGCGGCTGCTCCGGCCACAGCACCTGCCACATCTGGCGCGTCACCTCACCATGGCGTTGGCTGACGGCGTTGCGGTACTCGCACATTTGGAGAGCGAAGGCAGTCATATTGAAACCGGCCTCCTTTTCCCCTGGTTTGATTCCCAAATTCATGAAGCTGTCGTGGTCCAGTCCCAACGAGGGCCAGTAGACGTTAAAGTATTTTTCCATGAGGTAAAAGGGGAACACGTCGTGCCCGGCCGGCACAGGGGTGTGGGTGGTAAAAATGGAACTGCGGCGCACTTCCCGGGCGGCTTCCTCAAACGGCACCCCTTGCTGAATCCTGGCGCGCGTCTTTTCCAACAAAGCAAAAGCCGGGTGGCCTTCGTTTAGGTGCAACGCCGAATGTTGAATCCCCAGCCGCTGCAGCACCTGGCAGCCGCCGATGCCTAAAACGATCTCCTGCCGCAGCCTTTGCTCGATATTGCCAACGTAAAGGCGAGCGGTAATGGCCCGGTTCCACGGCGCGTTTCTTTCGATGTCGGTGTCCATCAAGTAGAGCGGAACGCGACCGACTGCTACCTTCCACACCGCCACGTGAATAGGCGGCTCCATGAACGGCACCTGCACGATCAGGTGTTCGCCGTTTTCATCCAGAACGCGTGCGATGGGCGCCGCATCGCGATCCAGGGCATCGTTGACGTCACGCTGCCAGCCGTCTTCGCCGATCTGTTGCCGCAAGTAGCCCTCCGGGTACATGAAGCCCACCGCCACCAGGGGAACCCCCAGGTCGCTGCATTCTTTCAGGTGGTCTCCAGCCAAAAACCCTAAGCCGCCGGCGTAAAATGGCAGAGAACGATGCAGCCCATATTCCGCCGAAAAATAGGCGATGGGGTATTCGAGAGACTCGAGGACGTGTTCCAGAAACCAGCCGGCTCTCGTTTCCATTTCCTTTCTAAACTGACCCAGCACGGCGTCCATGTGGCGGAGGTAGGTCTGGTCTTTGGCAGCGGATTCGAGCACCTCCTGCGGCAGCTCGTTGAGCATTTTGACCGGGTTGTGAATGCTTTCTTTCCACGCCTGCCGGTCCAGACTCTTGAACAGCATGCGGGCTTCCGGGTGCCAACTCCACCAGAGATTGTCCGCCAGTTCTCCCAGGCCCTTGAGTCTCCTGGGCAACCGGGCGTAGCTTTCGGTTGCAGCATCCATGATCCCTCCTGAACTAAGAACGAATTCAGCTTTTGATTATGGCCGCCTGGTGTTCGGCTTGCTTGAGCGCGATCTCCTTGACCAAATCGAGAATCTTAAAGACCGTCTTGTCCACCACGCTGTAAAACGTCTTGACCCCTACTTTTCGAGGTGCAATAAGACCCGCACGCACCAGGATGGCAATGTGGCGCGATAGGTTGGATTGCTCCAAATCCAATTGCGGTCCCAATTCGCAGTTACAGGTTTCATCGTTGCACAAGGCCTCCAAGATGCGAATGCGGTTGGCATGCGCCAGGGCTTTGAGGATGTCGGCTTTGAGCTCCGGGGCTGTTTTCATGATTGGCTTCCTGACTATTGAATTCATTGAGCATTTTAACATAAATTAGCTCAAAAAATTCAAAAAGTCAAGAGCCATGAAGTCCGTCGGATGCTGCGAATCTCTCCGGTTCTAATTGAGGAACCCGAAACTTGCCTTGAAATCTGAGCGCCACGTTTACCAGGCTGATCAAGACCGGCACTTCCACCAGAGGACCGATCACCGCAGCAAACGCTTCACCTGAATTAATGCCAAACACCGCCACGGCCACGGCAATGGCCAGTTCAAAATTGTTACTGGCTGCTGTAAAGGACAGCGTGACTGTTTGAGAATAGTCAGCGCCCACTTTTCGGCCCATATAAAAAGAAACGAAGAACATAATGACAAAATAGAAAACCAGCGGAATGGCGATTCTGACAACATCCATGGGGATTTTCACTATGAATTCACCTTTAAGTGAAAACATCACCACAATGGTGAAAAGCAGTGCAACCAAAGTCATCGGACTGATACGAGGAATGAAGACCCGTTCATACCACGCCTTTCCTTTGAGCTTTAACATGGTAAATCGTGTCACGATGCCAGCTAAGAAAGGAATGCCCAGATAGATAAACACGCTCTCGGCAACTTGTCCGATGGTAATTTCCACCTCAAACGATTTCAGTCCCACCCAGGAAGGCAGCAGAGACAGAAACACATACGCATAAACCGAATAGAATAGTACCTGAAAAATGGAATTGAAAGCGACCAGACCGGCAGCATACTCGGTGTCTCCTTTCGCCAGTTCATTCCAGACAATGACCATGGCGATACATCGCGCCAACCCAATCATAATGATTCCCGCCATATATTCCGGCATATCCCGAAGAAAAACTATTGCCAGACAAAACATCACGATGGGACCGATCACCCAATTCTGAATGAGGGAAAGCCCCAGTATTTCGACATTTCTGAACACATCGCCAAGCTCTTCATATTTCACTTTTGCCAACGGCGGATACATCATCAGAATCAAGCCAATAGCAATGGGAATGTTGGTGGTGCCGGATTTCATAGTGTCCCAGAAGTCGGCAATGCCCGGGAACAGGAAACCTGCGAACACTCCAGCAAACATGGCCAGAAAAATCCACACCGTTAAAAACCTGTCGAAAAACGCTAATCTTTTCGATACCGCTTTCATGTCCTACTCCTTACCTGCTAAGAGCTGTGTTTATTCACGTGAATCTTTTATCCACTGCTTTTAAGGTAGACTTGGTGGGAATCTTGCCGCTGCTCATGAGTTGGCCGTTGATCAACAAACCCGGCGTTAGCAGGCCCCCAGCTCTGCGAATCTGCTCCCCTCCGTGATCTTCTCCACCTGAGCTTCGACGCCTTGTTCTGCGGTCACTTGCAGCCAACTTTTCACAATTGGGGCAACCAGTGCCCACGGCCTGAATGTTCACCATAGTTAAACTTCCTTGCGCTTCAGCTCTTGTTCATAGAATTGCTTGAACTTATTTCGAATCTCATCGCGTACCCTGCGAAAAACAGAGACCTCCTCCTCGGTGCCGGTGGCCTGGGCCGGGTCCTCGAAGCCAAAGTGTATTTGTTGCTTCACCTCTCCAGTAAACACAGGACAGGTTTCTTTTGCGTTGTCACAGACGGTGACGACGTAATCGAACGGGGCGTCCAGAAAATCGTCCACAGACTTTGGCCGCTGGCCTCCGATGTCAACCCCGATCTCCCGCATGACCTGCACCGCCTTCGGGTGCACCCGTTCAGCCGGTGTGGTGCCCGCGGAATGCACGTCCAGCTCGCGATCCAATGATTTGAGGAACCCTTCTGCCATTTGACTGCGGCAGGAGTTGCCCGTGCAGAGAATGAGTATTTTAGTCATCAAACCTCCTTTGGTTAATCTGTTAGAAACCGACTTTTTTAGAAAAAGTCGGTTTCTTCGACTCATACTTCCAGGTCATCGGATATTCTTTCTTTCTTTTTTTATGCTTCGCCAATTAACGAATTCAGTAGCACAAAAAAAATCAGGTGGCGCAAATTGTGTCTCGGTCAACAGCTTTGACTTTCTCGGCGTCTTCACGAACGATGTCTTCGTCGGGCAACCATTCGGCCAACAGCGGGAGCAGTTGGCTCACGTACTTCTCGGAAGTGGATTGGTTCAAGTAAAGATTGACCCATTTGCCGTCTTTTTGGTCCAGAATCAGATCAGCGTCTCTCAGAATCGAAAGATGTTTGGACACCGTCGAATTGGCCAAGTTCAGAATCTCCCGAATCTCGCACACGCAGAGGGAGCGAATTTGCAGCATTTTGATGATGCGAATCCGGTTGGGATCCGACAAAGCCTTAAAGATTCGTAGCAGATTTCTCATTCTTCTTTATATTTCGTTATATGGCGAAGTATAAGAATAGCGACGGTAAAAGTCAAGCTTTTTTTCGTTATTGCGATCGTCGGCCGCTTTTGAAATATTTGATTTTCACCTAAAAGCTTTGTATTTTGCAATACTGTCAAACAAAGTTGGCACCAGGATGCAACCCTGGTAACGGTGGGGAGCAACAAATAAGGTAACAGTTCACATGCCCGAAGGATGCCATAAGAAATGTGAGGTTCGTGTTCTGTCATTCCCACAATCTTTTGAGCGGGAAACCACAACGGCTTTTCAAATGGATTCCTGCTAAAAACATGCAGGAATGACATGTTGCTGAACTGTTACGAAACAAGAAACCACCGACAAGGATCGGTTGAGCCGAAATAGGGGCAGACCGAAACTGTCGCGTTGTTGGCGATCAACACGCAACCGTCTCGAAACCATTGGGAATGCGCAACGATGAACCAAAAACGACTCGATTTGTGGAAAGAAAACTTAAAGAGGGAAATCGAGGGGGAGTACCTCTACCGTAAGCTGGCCGACCTGGTGACGGACCCGAACCGACGTCAGGCTTATGAGCAAATGGCTGAAATGGAAAAACGTCATGCTGACATCTGGACGAAGCATTTGTCGGACGAAGGCATTGCGATTCCAGCAAAACCCAGGATTTCCCTGCGGACTCGAATCCTGGCCTGGTTGGCGCGGCGTTTTGGCCCCATGGCCATCGTCGGGTTGCTCACCGCCGAAGAGGTTCGCGACATGGGCGACTACAAAGCGCAGGCGCAAATAGACACCTCCGATGCCCTCAAGGAAGTCATCGCCGACGAAGCCTCCCATGCCAGGGCCTTGCAGTCTTTGAAAGCGGGCAAAGGGGTGAAGGTGGGCGAACCAGAAGTGTGGCATCGGGGTGCCAGCGCCGGCGGGTTGCTGCGGGATATCGTTTACGGCTTTAACGACGGGTTGACCGCAAATTTTGGTCTGGTCATGGGGGTCATCGGTGCCGAGACTTCCAAGGACATCGTTTTGCTGGCCGGCTGGGCCGGGGCCCTGGCCGACGCGCTGTCCATGGCCTCCAGCGGCTTCCTGGCGGCCAGGTCGGAACAGGAGGTGAGACAGCACCATCTGGCGTTGGAACAGATGGAAGTGGAGATGATGCCCGAAGAAGAGGAAGAAGAGCTGAAACTGTTGTACCAGGCCAAGGGACTGGACCCGGAAACGGCCGGACAGATTGCTAAAAAGCTCATGGAGAATCCAAACGTTGCGCTTTCACAGTTGGCGCGGGAAGAGTTGGGTCTGGATCCTGAAACACCGCCCAACGCCTTGCAAGAAGGCGTTACCACTGGTGTTGCGACCGCCATTGGCGCGGCCATTCCGATTCTGCCCTTCATGTTTTGGCAGGGACAAACTGCGGTGTGGGTGTCGATCATGCTAAGCATGTTCGCCCATTTCGCCGTTGGCGCCAGCCGGACTTTGTTCACCGGGCGGCCCGCCTTCCGCAGCGGTTTTGAGATGTTTCTGGTGGGCATGGGCGTGGCTGTTTTCACCTATTTGCTGGGCCACCTCTTTGGTTTGGCCTTATGAAGCCGTGCAGTAAAAGTCACCAGCCAAACGAGAAACCGGAGGTGTGCAAATGGGGCGGTGGTACGCGTCCAAATTGTGCCGTTCAATTTGCCGCAAGCTAAAGCAAGGATGAGAAAATGCCTAAATACAAACGGAAACTCCATTTAGCGCTTGGCGGCGGTGGTGCCCGGGGCCTGGCCCATATCGGAGTGCTCAAGGTCATCGAACAAGAACGGCTGCCCATCGGGCGACTGAGCGGAACCAGCGGCGGCGCGATTATCGCTGCATTGTACGCGCAAACCGGTCGCGCCGATAAAGTCTATGAAAAGATGCAGCAGTTTCTCAAGGGCGATGCTTTCAGAGAGTTTGGTCTATACCTCTTTCGAGAAGAAAAAGGCAATGGCCGCTCCTATTGGAAAAGTGTGGAAAATTTGCTGCATTACTTGAAATCGCGCCTCACCTACTCCCGGGTTTTCATTGCCAGGTCAATCTTCTCGGCTGAGCGGTTTGTAGCGCTTCTGTCCGAACTCTACGAGGACGGCAATCTGGAGGATTGCCGCTATCCGCTGCAAATTGCCGCGGTCAATGTAGACAGCGGGGAAGACGTGCTCATCGACCGTGGCAATCTCACACGCGCGGTGGCAGCCAGTGCAGCCATTCCGGGTCTCATAGCCCCGGTGGAATTTGGCGGCAAGTGTTTGATCGATGGGGCGGTCATCAATGCGGTTCCTTTGCTTCGCACCAATAGACGCCGCGAAGTGCCCGTAGCCGTGGATGTTAGCCGTTGCGTGCGCACCGATTATCCCAGGAGAATGGCCCTGGACTACATTTTTCGTGCCGAGGAGATCACCACGTTCAGGCTCAACGAAGTGCATCTGAAAAGGGCTGAGATCCTCATTCGACCTCAGGAAGTCCGGCACGGCCATTGGGCCGATTTCAGCCGGATCGATGAGTTCGTTCAAAGCGGTGCACGCGCCGCTGAGGCCAAGATAGCCGAACTCAAAGACGCGCTGCACCACCGGGATTCGGCCTTGCGAATCTGGTTGCAGCAAAAGATTTGTGTCCCTTCTTAGACGCCTGGCGACCCGTGTCAACCGTCGCCCATGCCTGGTGGTAGTGGATCGACGCGGTGATCAAAAAGAGCTTAGCTCCCTGGTATTGTAAAACGCACCGTTCTGAAAGTTGGCTTGAGTCCTGAGGATTTTGCGGCGCATTCTTTACGCTCTGGATTTAGAGAGAACGCTGCTTCCAAGCCTGGCTTGTGATTTTGTCTTATTTGTCTTGCATTAGAGTCGGTATTTTCATATTCTTTGGAAGTATTTTTCTGAAATGTCGTTGCATTTCTTCAGAGTTTAGTTGTCCTGAACAAAATGATAGATCACGATCTCAAAGAACACGACATCCAAAATCTAAATGATGCTAATGCCGTTGCTGAGTTCTTCACCAAACTGCAATACGACACTTCAGAGCGCCTGAGACAGAGTCCCGCCCACCTCGGTATTACCGAGAGTCTTCACCCCGACATCAACAAGTGCGAAAGAATCGCAGACCAGGAAGGTTTTCTGCAAGTTTATCTGTTTGAGCTGAGATCCGTGACGGTCGCTGCCACCAAGACCATTGCCCGCGCCTTGAAAAACAAAGTTGGTAACTACCTCCTTGTGCTGACCAGCGATTACGAACGCATCGACTTTGTGCTTTTGGAGCGAATTCGCCCTGAGCAAGAAGAACGCGACAAGGTTAGGAAAACACCGTCGCTGACGCAAGCAAACGTCCGACCGCGGGTGTTGACGGTCAATCGCCGGAAGCCCACCAGAGTTGACCTGCGCGTCTTGCGTCGGTTCACGTATACCGAAACCGATGCCTTTGCGCAGTACGACAAACTCGTTTCCGCATTCGGCATCGCAGATTGGTCAGAAGAGCAATTCAACAATCGCGCACTCTTTTCGGACTACTACCTGAAGGAGCGTTTGCCGAGCGAAAAAGAATGGCACGAAGATCCCAAGCCCAGCTATTTGAAACTCAAGGATGTCTTTGAGAGCGCCCGTGAGAAGTGGAGCAACCAACCGGAAAAAGAATTACGCGCCGGCATGTTACAGCCAATCTTTGCAGAACTTGGGTTTTCGTTTAAAGCCGGAAAGAAGGCAGGCGATGACAAAGCTGAACCCGACTATTTTCTATTTGAAAGCGGTCAAAACTCAGATGTGAAGAATGCCCTATCTTTTTGTCTGGCCTACCCGTGGGACCGCTACCTCGATGGCAAGGACTACACCCGCGATGCCGAATCCCCGGAGGAGAATCCGGGTCAACTGGTTTTGAGTCTTCTGCAACGAGAAGAAGCCGACTGGGCTGTCGTCACCAATGGAAAGGTGTGGCGGTTGTATTCAGCGAAGACGCACTCGCGAGCCAGCAACTACTACGAAGTTGATTTGGAAGAAGTACTCAGCGCGCGCGATCCAGAGATGTTTCGCTATTTCTGGCTGATGTTCCGAGCACACGCCTTCCAGAAATGCACCGTCACCGTCGAGGGGCAGGAAAGGGAAACTACGTTCCTGGAGCAGCTTCTCGAGGGGAGCCAGCAATATGCCAAAGAGCTTGGGGAGCGACTCAAAGAACGCGTCTTCAACAATATCTTTCCTCACTTCGCCAAAGGATTTGTTGAGTATCGCCGCAATTTGCCAGCGCTTGGGGAGCAGCCGCAAAAGCAATTGTTCGACGATTCCGGCCAGCTTCAACTCAAAGCAGAGGCCGGTGACAAATATCTCAACGATATCTATCAAACCACCTTGACGTTTTTGTATCGCTTGCTTTTCCTGCTCTACTCGGAAGCGCGTGACTTGTTGCCTGTGAAAGAGGAGCGCGGGTATTGGGAAAAGAGCTTGACCAAACTCAAAAACGAAATCGCCGAAGCGGCCGGAATCGATCCGGACGGGCGCGAGCAAAACCTCAAAAAACAGTACTCCAATCAACAGACCAAACTGTATGACCGGCTCCTTGCCGTCTTCAAAGTCATCGACAAGGGACAGGCGTCGATTAACGTGCCAGTGTACAACGGCGGCTTGTTCATTACAGAGCCAAAAGCCGATGACAATTCCGACGAAGCCCGCCACGCGAAGCTGCTGAATGAAAACAAGATTCCCGACCGCTATCTCGCTCTGGGGCTGGACTCCCTGGCACGTGATCTTGACAGCAGAACCTTCAAGCTCGTGCCTATCGACTACAAATCACTGGGCGTGCGCCATCTGGGTTCGATCTATGAAGGGCTTTTGGAGTTTCGTGTGCGCATTGCGCCGGAAAAGATGGCCATTTGCAAAGGCAAAGGGAAGACGGAAGTCATTATCCCTTACCCGGAAGCCAGGAAAACAGGCGCCAGGATTCTGACCGTAGGCAGAGGTAAAAGCGCCGTCGAGCGCACTTTGCCACCGGGAGCCGTCTATCTCGAAAACGACAAGCACGAGCGCAAAGCCACCGGCTCCTACTACACCCCTGACTATATCGTCAAATACATCGTGGAAAACACGGTTGGCCCCGTGCTGCAGGAAAAGTTTGACAAGCTGACCCAGAAATTCCGTGACGCCCAGCAGCACCACCGCAAGCAGCAGCGCTTTGCAGAACAAAAAGCCCGAGTCAGTAAATTCGCAGTGCCGGAGAAGAGCCTCGAAGCCACGCTCAAGACCTACCGCTCCCTGCTCGACGAGCTGTTCGATGTCAAGGTACTGGACCCCGCCATGGGCTCCGGGCATTTTCTGGTGGAGGCCGTGGATTTCATCACTGACCGCCTGATCGATTTCTTGAATGGCTTCCCCTGGAATCCGGTCACGGTGCTGCTGGAACAGATGCGCGAGGCGATTCTTTCTCAAATGAACGAGCAGGGGATTGCCATCGACCGCAGCAAGCTCACGGACGTGAACCTGCTCAAACGCCACGTGCTCAAGCGCTGTATTTACGGCGTCGACCTCAACCCCATGGCCGTGGAGCTGGCCAAGGTCTCCCTGTGGCTGGACTGCTTTACCCTGGGCGCGCCGCTGTCGTTTCTCGACCACCATCTAAAGTGTGGCAACTCGCTGATTGGCTCGACCATTGAAACGGTCAAGAAGAATATCTCGGAATCTGGCAAGCGCGGACCTACCGGAGACATTCAAATTGACATATTTGGCAGCCAGTTCGCCGGCTTGTTGCAGGCGACTCAAGGCATGATTCACGTCGGCGAGCTATCTGACGTGACGCCAGGGCAGGTCAGGGAAAGCCGCACCTCGTTCCTGAATGCCTCGCAGATACTCGAACCGTTCAAGGAAGTGCTCGACCTGTGGACCAGTCAGTACTTCGGCAATACGGAAGCGCGCAACCTGTTTCTCACCGCCGGCTTCCCGGAGATTCGCCGAGGGTGGCAGAAAGAGATTGGCGCCAAGGCCAATGCCACGGTCACAACGGCACACGAGATTGCAAAGCACAAGCGCTTCTTGCACTGGGAGCTGGAGTTTCCCGAAGTGTTTTTCGAGAAGGGACGGGAGAAGGACAATCCGGGATTTGATGCGGTGGTGGGAAATCCGCCGTATGTTTCTATCGTCGGAATGTCGAAGTCAGAGCGAGAAATCTATTGCCATTTCTTCGAGTTTTACGACTACCGGTATGACACCTTTGCTTTAATGATTGAAAGAGCGCTGAAACTTATTAATAGTCAAAATTCAGGATTCGGAATGATTGTTCCATCAGTGCTCATGAATAGCGGATCATTTGCTGTTTTGCGAGAGTACATCCTCTCACATTTTTGGTTCCGGAATCTCATTTATTTTGGCGATGGCGCATTTCATGAAGCAGTAATACCAACCATGGTTTTAGTACTCAAACGTCCAAAACCGGAATCAGATTTAGCTGTTGTAAAGACAATTCATAACATTGAAAATTTCATTGCAGGCTTATTTCAATCTGCTGTGATTCGTCAATTAGCCTTCTGTGAATCCTGGAACTACACTTTTAACATAAATCTGACTCTACCGATTGAGAATCTGTTTCTTAAGTTGCGAGCACAGTCGATTGAGATCCGTGAGTTGTGTAAAACCAACAGAGGCATTATAACTGGGGATGACAGGAAATTTCTATCAAATGAGCAAAAGTCTAACAAGTGGAAACCTGTGATAAGAGGCGAGAAGATTGATAGATACCTTACTGCCTACTCAGGTGAGTATGTCTATTACGCCGGTCGAGATGTCCTTCATGACCCTAGTAACGAAGATAATTTTCTTACCCCAAAAAAGCTCTTTATTAGACGAATTGGGGACAGACTTACGGGTTCTTACGATGGTGCTCAACTTTATTGTCTGGACACTTTGTACACCGTTAATTCTCTTGACAAAACGCTAAATATTCTCTACCTGCTTTCCCTTTTGAATTCTAACCTACTCTCAGAAGTTTACCGCGTCATGATACCGATTAAGGGCCGAACATTTCCTGAAGTCCGCATATATGATTTTAACAGACTCCCCATCCGCCGCATCTCTTTCACCACCCCGCTGGAACGCCGCCAAGCATTGGCCGAGCACGGCCGTAAACTCTACGCCGAGTACCTTGCCCTATGGAGTGCGACGACTGCGTCGCCGTATGGGGTGACAGCGTCACTCCATTCCAAAACGGCGCAAGCGTTGACACAAGCCGTCGAGGATCAACCCCACCCTGTCGTTCCCGCGAAAGCGGGAACCTGGGGAAGTCCGGGCAGCATGGATTCCCGGGTGCGCGGGAATGACAACCCCAGGGACTGGCGCGCCTCGCTGGTTAAACTTCTGCCCT
>JBHHYI010000020.1:0-36983 GCA_046757525.1 bacterium
TTAAACAACCTACCGTGGACAGCGTTTTTGTTAAAAGGAATTTTCCACTTGAAAACGTAGTATTTCGTTCAAGCAGCCGTGGTGATCTTGATTTTATTGCTGAACCCAATAGATTCCTAATATATGACCTCTCCTCAATTGGTAATTCGCTAAGAGTGACGGCCCAGGGGAGACTTAAGAGTCTGAAAATAGGCCGTGCTGCCTTAATGAATGAGATGATTCCTGGGTATTTATCCGTGATCACACAATACCCAATTACTTCCGTCATTATTACCTGGTTTGGATGGTTTTTGACCATTCTCAGCTCACTTATTTTAAAAATTTATAAAAGAAACAGGGAGAATGAGCTATGATTACTAAGCATTTAATGGTTTTATGGATTTCCAGTCTAAGTCTCGCCCTTAGTTCTAATACCCGGGCTCAAAAGCGAGATTTCCCGGAAATGCCAGCGAAAGTTTACGATAAAGTTTCCGCGGTAACGGTTAAGATAGTTTGCGATAACGGTGAAAAGATTGGAAGTGGCTCAATTGTTGGAATTACTCAAGCGGGAAGGGCCTTGGTTCTCACCGCCTGCCACGTGATCGCGAAGAACTTCGAAGAAACCGATCCTGATATTCCTCTAGAATATTACATGAAAATTGAAGTAAAAATTCGGCATCAATTGCAACCTGTGCAAGCAACCATTTTCCCTAAATTTGTTGATCGGGCCAATGACTTAGCGCTGATTGCTACGAATGTAGCTGTAATAGAACAGGGTGTTACAAGTTACACCAGAAGTGACAAAGTGAAGCCAGGGCAAAAGGTTGCTGCTATTGGTTATCCCCTAACAGACCAGTTGTCTCTCACAGTTGGGAGAATCACTCGTATCGACCCAAAATATTTGGTCTTTGATGCGAAAATAGCAACGGGGAGTTCTGGCGGTCCTTTGGTGGATGCTAAGGGTCGTATGGTCGGTATTTCTTCCTTTATTGCTCAAGTGGTGGAAATGGACGAAGGATACGCCACCAACATGAACTTAGTTGTATCTATTGTGGAGGGCTGGCTGCAAGGAATAAAATTGAAAACAAAATGGCAACTTGAAAAGAATGGAACCAAAATTTGGCCATGGCTTGTGGGTGCTGGCGTTGCCGGAGGCGTTACCGCATTTCTCGTATCGGGAGGTGGGGGGAGCGCTCCCCCTTCCTCAGGTACTTTGGTTATCAATGTTCCGGAGCCCTCTGGTAATTAATTATTTGCTGTAGATGTTGTGATTAATTCCGGCAGGCTTCTATAAAATAGGAGGTAAACTATGCATTCAAATCGACTTTATACTCTAGCGGTTTTGTTAATTCTGCTTCTTATGTTTGCTTACTGCCAATTCCCTTCGAAGACCGATGAAAGCGGGCAAATTCAATTGAAAGTGACATTTGCGAAATCAAACCATTTACCTAAGAACGTTCAAGAAGCCACTGAAATTACTCAAATCACTGTTGCTGTTTTGAGCTCAGATGGCAGCCTAATCACTACACCTCTGAATCTCGAGCCGCTAGTTTCCCCGCAAGGGCAGACCACATGGTCGGGTGGGATAGAAATCGAGCCTGCTGATAGCCTGACAGTTGTTGCTCGAGCCTTTGAGGGCCCAAATCCTGAAATAAGTAATCCAGATTGGAAAGGTGAAAAGACAGGTTTGAAGGTAGAGGCAAACAAGAGAACAACAGCAGACATTATTTTGAGAAGATGTGGAGTCAGAAAAATAGGTTGCGAACCTGATCCAGAGTGTTGTCAATGAAACAAATACTGAAGCATCCTACTAATTGATTCTGAGATTAGTCTCGAAGTGGCAGGTGCATCTGTTTGAATGGGGTGGAAAAGATAATAATGGAAATGCGCTCTCTATCAATGTTTATATTTACCGTTTAGCGACAAACCGTAAAGTTTCATTAACTGGAAGGATGATATTAATGGATAAGCTAAAATGGCGCTTTAGAAGATGCTAACAACTAAATCATTACAATCTACCTTCATTTTTTTGGCAATCATATCAACTGCTATAATTTGCAGAGCCCAAAATGATAAGAAGAAAGAGCTTCGAGAAATGCCCGCGAAGGTTTTCAATAAAGTCGCGCCTGTTTGTGTTAAGATTAATTATGATAATGATTTAAAAAACGGCAGCGGTGTCGTGGTAGGGTCATCACATAATGGGCGGGCTATCATTCTAACCGCCTGCCATGTTGTAGCATCCAATTTTGAAATTGCTCGGGAAGACCCAGATATACCGGTTCAAGTCTACCGTGATTTTAAAGTCAAAATCGGGGAATCTCCCACATCTGTATCGGCTGGTGTTCTTTACCGTCGTTATAATGTTGCAAACGATCTGGCGCTCATTGCAACTCGTAATCCTGTTTCTTATAAAGGAACCATTAGATATAATCGTAGCAGCGGTGTAAAACCGGGTCAAAAAGTGGCGGCGTTTGGTTATCCCGAGTCAGATGAACTTACCCAAACCGTTGGAGTAATCAAGCGCCTTGAGGATAATTTTCTTGTTTTCGATGCGACAATAGCACCGGGAAGCTCCGGAGGGCCTTTGGTTGATAAGCATGGAAGAATGATAGGCTTAGCAGTTTCCATTTCGGAAGAAGTGGGCCTTGCGGTACCCCTGGATTTGGTCTTATCTATCGTTGATAGCTGGTTGAAGTCTATGAACTTGAAAAATATATGGCGGCGTCAAAAGTATACCTCTTGTTGGCAGAAAGCCATTAAGCATCCCCTATATCTATTCACGGAAGTAGCTGGGATAGGTACGGGGTTATATTTTGGTTTCTTTCGGCCAGGGGAGCGAATTTTTGGGGAGCCACCCGGGCCACCACCAACAGGGCAGTAAATTGCTACAACTTTAGAAATCCTAATATTTGTCTTGTACCTCTTGTAAATTAAGGAGAGAGAATGAAAAAGATGAAGATAATGATATTCGTTATTTTTTTAGCTTGCAATTCCTTGTTCGCGCAAGGAGTCGGTGATTTAACATTCTGTTTTGATGTTTCTGGAAGTATGAGATTTCCCTTGACGGCGATGACAATAGGGGATTGTTCACCTACAACAGGTTGTTCTGTTATCCCTTCGGGATCATTTGGTACATGTGCTGGAATGTATATAATGTGCTTTGAATGCATTCGATATCAAAAGATGATGCTAGCAATCAGGCCGACTTTACAATTTCTACGAACCTGGTATCCTCAGGACCTAGTTGGTACGGACTACGACTTATTTGCCTCGACTGCAAATATTGCTGCGATTCATTTTCCGGATAAAAATACCAATAATCCATATAGGATCATGGTTAACCGTCCATTAAACGGCACAGGAAATCCCTTTGCACAAGTTGTCGGGACATATTTTCCGCTTGATATATCAAGTAATTTAGATACAAGTCAATTGCTAGCAAATGGTATTGATGTGGATTGTTCTGTTCACGGCACACCGCTGGGAACAGCGCTTCAGCAAGTACTTGACCAAACTTTAAAACCACTTACTATTGATGACCATGCTGCAACCGGAGATAATCAAGTTGTTATTCTAATCTCAGATGGTGAGCCTAATCGCTCGCCTTATCCTGATGACCCAGGTTTTTGGACACAAATGGGACATTCCGACAATACCTCATATAGAAAGGTGTACGCTATTGGGATTGGAGATGATGATAACCATTACGAATATTTACAAATTCTTGCTCAAAATACCGGCGGGGATTTTTTCGGATGGTGGGAAAATCAAACAGGCGTAATATATGGACCGTCTCCGTCTGGTTCATTTGATCCGTCAAAAGCTTTCGGTGCTGGGAATTTTCTTTGGAATAGTTATATCGAAAAGCCCCTGTTTAGAGATTTTTTAAATTATAGAGCTTCTGTGGATCCCGTCGATATGATAGAGTCGAATCAAACCAATATACACTCTTTTCAAGTCACTCCTTTGGATAGCAGTCTAATTGTAACGGTGAAATGGCCTGCAAAACCAGAGACTCAATTGGATATCAAACTGCGCTTGCCCAATGAAAGCGAGGTAACATCTGATACGCTATCGGAAAATCAGGGATATTTTGTCACGCGCGGGAGCTATTACATTTATTTTTTAATCGATACTGAGTTAATTCAAGACAACTACGATGACTGGCAAATCATCGTAAAAGCGGATAGCCTCGTCGAGCCGATATATTATAATTATTCTGTGTATTCAAGATCCGATTTAGAAATAGAATCGAATCTGTCGCAAATGAGCTTTTCGACAGATGATGTTCTTAATGGTCCGTTACGAATTAACTATCCAGGAGAAGAATTAACAGTGGATTCTGTGAATGTCTATGTTTTGCCTCCAGAAACCTGGTTGGGTAACTGGCTTGCAGATCCAGAGCATCAACTAAAAAAGGCTGAGCTAGAAGCTATTCGGGGAGAACAGTGGGTAGAGGATATTTCTCTGATTGAGCGGAAACGTATGTTGCTACACGCTCGAAAAGGAATTTACTATAACAGGAAATACGTTCTAAAACGAAGAAAAGTAATGCTGTTTGATGACGGAAACCATCTGGACGGTTTTGAAAACGATGGTGTGTATAATAATGAATTTTACCGGCCAATGAAACCGGGCATTTATGAAATCTTATATACGGTCCATGGTAAGACCTCCAGCGGCCATACATTTCGGCGTGAATTATACTTTCAGAAATTTGTAAGTCTTGCTGTAGATACGAGTGCCTCCATCATGGAATTTAAGGAAGTAGCAGCCCAAGGGAATACAGCCATTGCCGAAGTAGCGATGACATTTAAGGATAAACACAATAATGTGGCCTTACCTGAAAACAACGAACTCATAACCATAGATTATGGGCATGCCAAAGAAATAAGCGCAATTGAAGATCAGTTAAACGGAACATTTGTTCAACGATTCCAATACAATCGAAATCTGGGGAGACCAAAAGTTGGCCTGACGTATCGCAATACAGGTTTTCCAGCAAAAAGGATTCTCTTCACGCGGGAGGAACTCATTCCCCGATTTGATCTTGCTCTCGGCCTAAACAACATATTCTTTGATGATGCGATCAAATTGGATGATGCAACGGGGATCAGCGCCCTTTTCGGTGGCTATTTGAACCGTCGTTTCCGAATGGAAGGATCTATCGGAATTGCTGAGGTGAAAAATCAAAATAATGAAGCCGGGATTTTTCTCGACACCGGTGCTAGTCTGACTTTTGACCTTGTAACCGCAACAACATCGCGATTAATCCCTTTCCTCTCCGGCGGTGGGAAATTTATTAAAACTTATGACTTAAGTAATAATGAACAAGGTCCAGCTTTGACCTTTGGTGGCGGTCTAAAATTTATAACCGGACGGCAGTTAGGAATAGAAGTTGAGGGGACAGATCTCTTAACCTCAGGTTTTTTTGATGATGACGTTTCACATAATTTACAGTTGACAGTAAACGTTTCTTTTAATATAGCTAGCACGAAGAAAGTAAATTATTAAAGAATGTTGGATTTTATTTAATGTATAAATTCAATTCCTTAAAAGTATTTTTAATTTCTATGCTGTCAGCGGCACCATTGACGGCACAATGGGTTTCACAGCACTCTACGGATAGAAGTCTTCAATCTATGCAGATGTTTGCAAGTGGTGTTGGTTATGTAGTGGGTGAAAATGGAATCGTTTTTCGCTTAAGTAATTTTGGCTCATCACCCTGGAAAGCATTGACTACTCCACCAGTGCCTCCCCCACCATTCAGTTTTTACGATGTCTGTTTTTTAAACGAGAACGAAGGTTGGGTTGTTGGTGACGAGTCAAGAATTTTTATAACAACAAATATGGGAGAGCATTGGGATCCCCCTCAAACGAATCTTCCTTTAACCTCACCGGTAACACTATTTACCTGTGAACGTTTTTTCAACAATTTGGTTGATCTGGTATGGGTGGGTGGTGAAGATAATTTCCAAGGGAATACTGAGTTGTATAGAACAGGAAGTGATGGTCAGGTCTGGAATCCGGCTTTTACTGGGATTAGCGGGATTGCTCGTGACTTAACATTTCTGGATGAAAGGAAGGGCTATGCCGCAACAAGTACAGGTATTTTTAAAACAATCAATGCCGGAGCCAATTGGACTCAAGTCAACGGCCCAGCAGGTTCATTTAATGAGGTGACCATTTCTCCCAATGGATCCGCATGGGCAGTTGGCATATCCGGTAAAATATTCTATTCCCCTCAACTTTCGACAAATTGGATGGACGTCAGTCCGTCAGGGTATGAAGGAACAAATTTTAATGCATTGGCGGGGGTATCTGATCAGGAGGTCTATGTTGTTGGTCTCAGTGGATTAGTGCTTAGGTCGGCTGATATGGGTGATAATTGGCCGGAGGTTGTCTTAAACGTAAATGGTGAAAGTCGAGACCTTCTGGATATTTATGCGATCGACAGCGACGATATTTGGATAGTGGGAGTTAGTGGTGCTAATTATTATTCTGAAGGTACAATTGAAATTGACAACGAGCAACTTCCCGATAGCATCGAAGCCGATACCTCCATAGATGTTTTTTTTACGACCGAATTTAATAGTTTCGTGGATATTTTTTCTTCTCCAAATAATGGTGTAAGTTGGGATACGTTAGAAACAAATTATCCAGCAATCACAGGAACGTATCAGTGGGCGGTTCCTGATACAAACTCAAGCAAATTTCGCATTCGCATCCAATCAAGTGCTGAGCATAAAAAGAATGTTGAGGATATTTCAAAGCTATTGGCTGTCTTTACAACAGATGCACCTGAGATAAAAGAGGCCACTACCTCCTTAGTTAGCGAAGATGATCAGGACGTAACAGTTCAAGCGAAGATAACGTCAAAACGGGGGTTTAGTTCTGTAAAACTGTTCTTTCGAAAGGGCGGAGAAGTTGAATACGACAGTACTGGAATGATTTTAAAAGGTGAGGATTTATATCAAGGAGTGATTAGAAATATCGTTGATATTGAATTTAGTAAACGCGGCATAGAATATTATATGGAAGCAATAGATAATTCAATCAAGAAGAATCAAACTACCTTGCCAAATGCAAATGCTAAACAGAGTCCGAATTCGATACAAGTTTTGGTCAGAAATGATGAGCATACTATTGTCCCTTCGGAACCAGGTGACGAGAAGTACCAAATGATTTCGATTCCTCTGGATTACGGTGACGAAGGAGGATCAATCCGAGATGTTCTTTTTGATGACTTCGGAGGTTCATACGACGAAAGAAACTGGCGTTTGTTTAAATGGAAAAATGATAAAAAAATCGAATTTCCGTCAATTGAGGGTGAACCCTGGAAATTCGAAATAGGACGTGCTTTCTGGCTTGTCGGCCGCTCCGATTCCATTACGACCGGTCAAGCACTTTCTGTTACACAAGCACAAAATGCCATTCTCCTTCCTGACAGTGGCTGGCATCAGGTTGCCAACCCTTTTGCATACCGAGTTTCTGCTAGCAGCGTCAATCTAGGTCCACAAATGTCTGGTTTTTATGAATACCTTCCAGATAGTGGAAAATATAAGTTTCCAGATGAAGTTACTGAATTGATACCTTTTAGAGGATACTTTATCAGAAGTGACCTCGCCAATCAAACTTTGCTCATACCTCCTATTGAATCTAGTGTTGCCTTAAGTAAGAAAAATAATCAAGAAGCGTTAAAGTGGCAAATAACTCTCAATTTCCAGGAACAAGGTCTATCGTCTGCAAGATTGGTCTTTGGTCACTCATCCTTTGCAAATGATCAGTTTGATCGTTTAGATTGGCTTGATCCACCCTCCCCCGTGAAACAGAGTATCAGAAGTTATATACCACATCCCGAATGGCCAACCTTTAAAGGAAATTACAAAAGAGACATACGGCTTCTTAAAGAAGAAGGAGACGTATGGGATTTCATAATAGAATCAAATATTGAGGGTCTTCTTAAATTACGTTTTGAACTCGATTCGCGTTTAACAGAAGGCGTTGAAGTTATTTTATTACCTAAAGAAAGTAATTTTCCTCGTGATTTGAAAACACAACCTGATTATCAATACTATAGTTTTGGAAAGAACGAGCGCAAGGAATTTCGTCTGATTGTTGGTCCAGAAGTGTACACAGAGGAACAATTATCTCAAATTCAACCGACCCACTTTGCGCTTTTTCAGAATTACCCTAATCCTTTTAATCCTACGACAACAATACGCTATGGACTGCCAAAAGCTGAAAAAGTGACGTTGAAGATTTACAATCTTCTTGGAAAAGAAGTGGTAACGTTGGTGAATGATGCGGAGAAAACAATGGGCTATCACGTAGCGATTTGGGACGGCCGCAACCAGCACGGCCAACCCGTTTCCAGCGGCGTCTACATCTACCGCCTTCAAACCAGGCGTTTTACCCAGGCGAAGAAAATGATCCTGCTGCAGTAGGGGTCAAATCAAGAGGTTGCCTGTCAAAGAGCATGAAACACTGAAAGACACCGAGATTCTTCAGTGAGGTTCGGTGTTCAAGTTCGTGATTCTGTTGCAACTAATTTTCAGAAGGCCTGAACAACCAGAATCCCAACAAGCTGGCAGCCAGTCCCCACAGAATGTACCCAAGTCCGGTCTCTAAAAGCCAGTCAGGCTCGAGTGCGACTAACAGACCCCTGCTTTCCAGAAAGTAAAAGACCAACGTGCTCACAAAGCCGGCCAGGGCCGAGGCTTGCACTTGCTTTTTTGTGGCTTTAGGCCAGAACAAGGCCATCATGGGCATGAAAAGGGTGGTGGTCAAGATGCCGGAGGAAAGATAGAAAATATCCCACAGGGAGTCGGTGAAAATGGCGTACAGATAAGCCAAAAACACCGCGCCCGCCGACATGTAGCGGGAAAGACGTTGGCGATTCAGGGGCCGTTTTGATTTGGCCAGCAACGGTTCCAGCAGATCGTAGGAGAGGGAAAGCGCCACCACGTTGCCGCAGGTGTCGATGGTAGACATGGAGGCGGCAGCCAGGCCCAGGATGAGCAGCACGTTCATCAACGGCGTCGCGTGGTCGCGCATGAGCACGGCGAAAATGGCTGCCCCGTCGTTGAGCTCAGCGGGGATCACAGTGCCTGCGGGCGGGTACAAATACAAGGCGGCCAGTCCAATGATCAGAGGGAATATTCCCGTGAACAGCAACGAGTTCACACCCGCGATGGCGATGCCTTTGCGGGCAGCAGGTGTGCTCCTGGCCGCTTGAAAGCGCAGCCAGATGTCCGTTTCAACCAGCCAGCCAGGCAGATAAGCGACCAAAGTCAAAGCGGTAAGCGCCGGGCCAACCGCAAACAGGGAAAGGGCCGGGCGTTGCGCTTTAGGCGGCACAATCAGATTGTTTAGCACCCCTGTGAGAGTATCCTGCGCCAGGCTTGCTTTGACTGCAACCCAACTAATCGCCACGATAAAGAACGCCACCAGCGCGTACTGCACCTTGTCGGTAATCACCACCGCTGCGAAGCCGCCCATGAAGGAGTAAACGGCCACCACCAGGGCGATAAGCGCCAGAATGGCGTGAAACGGCACTTCCAAAATTGGACTCAGAACCTGGGCTGCCGCGAAAATCTCGGCACCGCCCCAGACGACGAAGACAAACGCCAGCGGCAGGGCAAAATGAGAACGCAACTTCGATCCGAATCTCTGAGATAGCATTTCAGGCTGGGAGAAAGCAGGCAGTTTGCGAAAATAGGGGGCCAGCGTAAAAAAGCCCACCATGGCCAGCAGCCACGGAATGGCTAGCAGCCAGACGGCGCTCAGGCCGTACCAGTAGAAAAGCTGCACATCATACACGCAGGACCAGCTTATGGACATGAAGCTGGCGGAAACGGACAGACCCACCGCCCAGGAAGAGAGGGATTTGCCAGCCGACCAGAAATCCGATTGCGCGGCTTTGGCTTGTTTGCCGCGCACATAGCTGCGCCAGCCGACGTAGATTACGAGAAAGGAATAGCTCAAAAAGCCTGCCCAGTAAATCCAGCGCATTTCCTTCACTTCGGCGCTGTTTTTTGCCAGTAGACATCCTTAAGGCCATTTTTGTGATTCTCGTAGCGGGCAAGGACAAAAAGGGCATCTGAAAGGCGGTTCAAGTATGGCTGAACATGCGCACCAAGCTTTTCTTCCCGCGACAAACTCACCACGAGTCGTTCGGCCCTGCGGCAAACACAGCGGGCCTGGTGCAGAAAAGCCGCGACCCGGGTGCCGCCCGGCAGAATAAAATCTCTTAGAGGCTTTAATTCCTTATTCAGTTTGTCCATGAGCTTTTCTAATTCTTTTACCTGTGCGGCTTCGATCACAGGCATTTCCCATTTGCCCTTGTCCTGGTCCAAAACACACAAATCACCGCCCAGGGTAAAGAGCTCGTGCTGGATTTTAGTCAGTGCTTCACTAATTTTTGCAGACGGCTTAAACGCCAGGGCAATGCCGATGAGCGAGTTGAGTTCGTCCACCGTGCCATACGCTTCGATTCGAAGAGAGTCTTTCGGCACTTGCTGGCCACCGCCCAACCGGGTTTGGCCCTGGTCTCCCTGGCGCGTGTAAACTTTGGTTATTCTGAGGCTCATATTAACTCCCGTGGGTGCAGTTAAAAAGATTCTTTCTGAAAGACACCGCTCATTCGGCCGCTTCCGAGAATCCTGTTGTGGGCCGTGATGGAAACTCCGTTACGACCGCGTTTTGGGGTTCTTACAACTCAGGGCACCCGATTGGTTGTCTGAGCAACTAAGACCCCTGTTTCCCCAAAGTTACTTTCTCCTCCGAATTAAGTCAAGATAAAAGTTAGCTGGTTTTCCCTTGACATTTAGGCCATTACATGTTACTTTTTACCACAAAAGTGGAGGGTACTCATGTTGAAAATGGCTTTCCTTGCGGTACTGGGGTTGGGTCTACTCGCTGCTTCAACCCTATTTGCTGGAACCGGATTGGACAAACCGAAGATCGATCATTCTGCGATTCAGCGGGAGCGCATCAATGAATTGTTGCCACAAATAATGAAAGAGCAGGGCGTGGAGCTCTGGTTGGTGTTCACGCGCGAGAATTCCATTGACCCGATTTTGCCCACCATTGGCGTGGAGCAGGTGGTCGCACGCAGCGCTTTTATTTTTTCAGTCAAAAATGATAAGTACAAAAAAATTGCCATTGCAGCCAGTTACGATGTCTCGCCCATCGAGGCCACGGGTTTGTACGATGAAGTCATTTCCTACAAGACCGAGGGGGTAAAGCCACACTTGCAGCAGTGGATTGAGAAATTAAATCCGACGCGAATCGCCGTCAACTATTCCAGGGATGTGCCCATCGCCGACGGCTTGACTCTTGGCATGCGCAACTACCTGGAGGAAGCTCTTGGGAAGGCTTACGCGAACAAGTTCGTTTCGGCGGAGAACCTGGTCGTTTCGTTGATCGGGCGCAAGTTGCCTATGGAAGTGGCAGCACTCAAAACCGCAGTGCTCGCCACCAAGCAAATCATTGCCGAAACCTTGAAGTCCGAACGAATTGAGATTGGCGTTACGACGGAGAAGGACCTGGGGGATTTTATGACCCGACGGACCAAAGAAATGGGCATGGAAGTCGCATTTCTGAGCCTGGTCGTGGGCCCAACCCGCGGCCACTCCGCGCCAACCAATCGCATCATTCAGCCGGGTGACCTGATCCGAATAGATTTTGGCGCGCGCTACGAGGGCTACGCAGCCGACATTCAGCGCACCGCGTACGTGTTGAAGGCAGACGAAGACGAACCACCTGCTGAAATCAAACATTTGTGGGCAGTGGCTCTGAAGGCCAATCAAGCGTGCGTTGCTGCTATGAAGCCGGGCGTGAACGGCAACGACATCGACAAAGTGGGTCGCAAGGTCATCGTCGATGCCGGCTTTGAGGGTTACCCTCATGGCGCGGGCCATGCCATCGGCCTGAAGGTGCACGACGTGGGCGCCATTTTGGGGCCCGATTGGAAGGAACGCTACGGCAACACCGTGTTCTTTCCCCTGGAGCTCAACCAGGTTTACGCCGTGGAACCCATCCTCTACGCCCCTGACCCGCGCACCGGTGAGGAGATCAATATTGGCATAGAAGAGGATGTCATCATGACCAAGGAAGGCGCCGTCCACATTGGAGAGCCGCAGACGCAGTTGATCGTCATTGACTGCGGTTGCTGAGTTTGGCGAGAATTCTTACCTATGAAATTCTTACACAAACAGATACTCATCCTGATTATTTTTGTCGGGGCTGTTTTTGGTGCGACGGTTTATTTTGCCTTTCAGGGGATCGAGCAGACCGTGGATGCTTACTCGGCTCAATCCGCCTATTTAATCGCCACCCAATTTCTACCTGTTCTTGAGGAAACAACCGCAGGCATGAAGCTTGCTAACGATCATGAAAACGATTTAGCCAAACAGATTCGGCAGGCGCTCATCCAGGAGCCAGCCTTGTTCAAAAGCATCGAAGATGTATATTTTGTTGATTCGCAAAATGTAATCCAATTTGCATTAAACGCCAAATTAGGCGGGCAGAAATACCGCAGTGAACAAAAAGTGGAAATGCCCCTGGAAAGGGGGGATGCAGAAGGTATCCAGATATTCAAATCGACCAGCGCTCATGAATACGAAGCGCTTTGTTCCCTGCGGGGTTTTGAAGGGTCCAAAGGTGTTCTGAGAATAAAGTTGACTTCCGGAAGTTTGCAAAGGAGCCTTCAAAGGGTGGCGTGGAAGATTTACCTGATTGGTTTTGCTGCCGTCTTGGGGGCTATTTTGATCTCTTTAATCACTGGAAGAGTGATGAAATCGCCGGTGAAAGCAGTGGAAAACGCCATGACCGCGATCCACAGGAGAAAGTACGGCTACCGTTTGAAAAGCAAAAAGACAGACGAGTTCCACGGACTTTACCAGAAAGTAAACTTGGCCTTGCAAAGATTGGAGCAGTTGGATTCGGTACAAAGAACGGCCGTGCAAAGGCGAAATGTTCTCCTGAAGGAGATTAAGACGGTTTCAAGATTTCTGGACATCATGGCGCATGAAATAAAAAATCCGCTACACGCCATGGGCATCAATTTGGATGTTTTGAAAACCAAAATCCGCAAGAGTCAGTCCAAGAGCGACACGCTAAAACACGCTGAGATTCTCGAAAACGAAATGGAGCATCTGCAGGAAGTTGTGCGCGGCTTTCTGAGCTACGTGCGCCCAGGCGTGCCACAGAAGCAGCGAACCGCGGTGAACGAAATCATTAAATCTGTCTGTCAGATGGTTTCGGCGGAAGCGGAGAAGGCCCAGGTAAGCATCGAAACCAGGATGGGAAAGGGCTTACGCGAGGTTTTGCTGGATCAGGGACAATTTCAACAAGCCTTGCACAACATCGTCATCAACGCTATCCATGCCACCGGCAAAGACGGCAAAGTGTTTATTCGATCCTGGGGAAAAAGGAAAACAGTGTTGGTGTCGGTTAAAGATAATGGCAGTGGCATAAGCCCGGAAGAATTGAAGAAGATATTTGACCTTTACTACACCACCAAGAAAGGCGGCACCGGTCTGGGCCTGCCCATCACCCGAAGAATCGTGGAGGCCAATGGGGGACAACTACAATTGGAAAGCAAAGTGGGCAAAGGCACGACCGTGACGTTTCTATTTCCAACGCCTTGACGTCCACTGAATACTCGTAAACCAGCAGAGGAAAATGGGAAGCAATGCACAATATCGCATTTTAGTGGCAGATGATGAGGTTGCGATTACCGAAGGCCTGTCTGCCATGTTGGAATTGGAAGGCTATCAAACGGCCACGACAAATGACGGTGCTGAAGCCCTCAAGGCCTTGCAAAATGACGCTTTTAATCTGGTGTTGGTGGACCTCATGATTCCGGGATTAACCGGTTTGCAGCTTTTGGAGGAGTTGAAAAAACAGCAGATATTGACGGAGGTCATCATCATAACCGGCCAGGGAACCATCTCAACGGCTGTTGAGGCCATGAAAGCTGGCGCTTATGACTACTTGACCAAACCGGTGATTCCCGATCGCTTGCGCTCCATTATTCCCAAAGCCCTGGAGCACCAAAACCTGGTGCTCACCAACAGAAAGCTCGAGCAAACCATTCAGAATCTCACGCGCTTTGACGAGCTCATCGGGCAACACGAGACCATGCGCAACTTGTACCGGCTCATCGATGCGGTGGCAGACTCAACCGCTAATGTTCTGTTGACCGGCGAAAGCGGTACCGGCAAGGAACTGGCGGCCAAAGCCATCCACCGCAAAAGCAGCCGCGCCAAAGGCCCTTTTGTTGCGGTGAACTGTTCAGCCTTTCCAAGAGATATCCTGGAGAATGAACTGTTCGGTCACGAAAAGGGTGCCTTCACTGGCGCCTTGAATGAAAAAGCCGGTTGTTTTGAAATGGCTGACCACGGAACGCTTTTTCTCGACGAGATTGGCGAAATGCCGGCTGACACTCAGGCCAAACTGCTGCGTGCTTTGGAGGAGCGCCGCTTCCGGCGACTGGGCGGAACTAAAGAAATCAGTGTGGACGTGAGGGTGATCGCGGCAACGAATCGCAACATCAAAAAGGCCCTGGAAGAGGGTAGCTTGCGGGAGGACCTGTACTACCGATTGAGCGTTGTGGAAATCGAGTTGCCGGCTTTGCGACAAAGAATGAGCGATTTGCCCGCCCTTTTGGCTGACTTCTTAAAGATGTTTAACGAAAGGAACAAGAAGGAAGTCAAAGGGTTTGCCCCCGACTGTTTAGAAGTTTTGCGGCAATACCATTGGCCCGGCAATGTGCGCGAATTGAAGAACGTGGTTGAAAGAGCCGTGATTCTTTGTGCGGGTGAACTGGTAGAGATTAAGGATTTGCCAAAACAAGTTTTTCAATCCACAGGAAGCCACAATTCACTAACGGTTGAATTGGGCAAACCGCTGCAGGAAATCGAAAAGGAAGTCATTTTCGAAACGTTAAGGATGACCAGGAACAACAAGACCAAAGCGGCCCAGCTTTTGGGAATCAGCTTAAAAACCATGCACAATAAAATCAACCGGTACCTGGTCCAGGACGCTGATGAGGATGTAAGGCGAGTTTGACGCGAAACTCGTGTAACATTTACACAGTGTGCCCTGCCAATTAGGTGTGGTGGCCCATTTGCTAATGCGCGTTCTCTTCCTCACGTAATCCTTGTATTAACAGATAAATGTCCAATAAACAAAACTCTGTTCACACCTCCAGTACATTCCTGGCACCATCCTTGCAAAGTGTGGAAACAACTGTCAAGCGCACCGGTGCAGCCACTCGTGGAACATCCGTACAAACTTTGCAAGGAGTAGGGTCATGCGACGATATTTCCTGACGCTGATTTTTACGTTTCTTTTTATTCTAACCCTTGAACCGACCAGGGACTTGTTTAGCAAGTTCTTTCGGTTGGACGAACCGACGGTTCACGAAATCCACTCAGGCGAATGGCTCAGCAAGCTGGCTGCTACTTATTACGGCGATGCCAGTTATTGGAAAGAGCTGGCTTTAGTCAATCGCGCCCCTGATGGCAATCGAATTTTTCCGGGTGAGCATGTCATCATACCCAGTTTCGAAATTATCCGGGAAATTAGAAGGGCTGGCCGACTGTCGCAAGTGAACGATCTGGTCAAGGGACAATTAGACGTTCTGGAGGGCCTGGCTTCACGCGACGACGAGCGCGTGCCGGTGAATCAAGTCACGGGTGGAGCACCGGTCGGGGAGAGTTTGTCACAGGCCCCCGCGCTGCCCAATGAAAGCAAACATCCCGGGCCGGTTGCGCAGAGCGCCAAACTCCAAACCGAAAGCTCTCCTATTACGTTGATTCTGTTGGTAGGGGTCGTGGCATTGTGTGTCCTGCTCATCGGGAGTGCGCTGTATTTTCTACGCAAGCGCCGGCGAGAGGACATCGAGTATTATGGGAAGACGACTGTGGACGAGGGCCAGGACGAGGACCATGCCACTGGAAATCTGTTCTTACAAGGCTTTGCAGCAGAGCCCGGAGAAATAGATTCTACCAATGAGAGAAAACAGATCGAGCTGACGTAGGCTTCTGTTTAATGTTGTGATTCCTAATTACCGTTGCAAACCCTGACAGGGTTTCATTGGACGATCACAGCGTTAGTTTTGCCGTTCAGAACCCTGTCAGGGTTGCTATGTTAATTGAGAATCGCTCATTTAATGACCACAAGTGTGAGTTTTCGGTCACACACTAACCAGATCCGGACGAAGGTGGAATCGAATACCCAAAAGCAGAACCAGGCGATTTCACCTTCTGGCATATTTTCCTCAGGAGGACCATTTAATGAAGCATCGCGTTTTGATTGTCGACGATCAGAGGGATACCGCTTTGGTCCTTCAGGAGTATTTTGTGGACAACGGACTTAGCGCCGACGTGGCCCTGAATGGCAGCGAAGCCGTTGGTAGGTGTCGAACCCGCAAATACGATGTCTTGTTGGTAGACTTCAAGTTACCAGACTTTGATGGCGTCGCAGTTGTTGAACATTGCCTTGAATATCTGCCCAACGTGCGGGTGATTTACCTTACTGGTTACGACATGCAACTCAAGAGACATAAGTCGCCCGTAAACCCCAGTCGGATCATTGAAAAACCCTGCCGACCTGCCAAAATCCTGGCGTGTATCGAAGACCTTTTAGGAAACGCTCCTCCGGGGCGAACTTACAGTTGATTCCCTTTGAGCACACAGGCAGTCGTCCTGAGTAGTCCCGACCGCTTTTTGGTCGGGACATATCGAAGGGCGACGGCCGTCACCCCTCGATACGGTCACCTGAACAGCGGTGACCTACTCGGGATGACTCACAACTTGGTCTTTTGGGAAACGCTTCTGGTGTACGTAACGCAATCGTCGCGATTGCTGGGGCGTTTCCGACATTTAAAGCAATCCGGTTGCACCGGATTGCGAGGGCTCCTAAGTAATTGAACTCACAGACCTTAAGGAACCAGCATGTTTTACGGAATGAAACTTGGATTGCAAACCATTCTTGCGCGCAAGCGATTTGCACCTGTCAACATGTTGGTCGGTATCTTGATCACCACGCCCGCGTTCGCTCAGAAGGGTTCGGTGCAATTGAGTTGGCAGGCTAACCAGGAATCTGATTTGGGCGGTTACAAGGTTTATTACAGCCAAAAGTCCGGGCATTACGACCACGTGATGAACGTGGGCGACATTACGGCTTACCGGATTGGCAACCTGGATCTGGGCGTTCGTTATTATTTTGCGGTGACGGCGTATGACTTCTCCGGCAACGAGAGCGGCTTTTCTGATGAAGTTACCGCGGCGGTACGCAACGCCTCTGACACGACTTCCCCCACAGGGGCAGGGCTTTTGCCGCTGGTTTACAATTACCCCAATCCGGTCAGAATAAAGCGGGACAGGACGGTCATTCGCTACGAATTGACGGAAGCCGCCGAGGTCAGTATCGACATTTTTGATTTAAACAACAATCTGGTGAAATCCATTTTGAAGAATCAGTTCAAGAGCGCCGGTGAGCATACTGAGGAGGTTTGGGACGGCACGAATTCTAACGGCAAACCGGTTGCAATTGGGGTTTACTTCTGTAGAGTTCAGGTGCCTGGAATCCAGAGAGTCATCAAAATTGCAGTAGTGCGGTAACACTTTCAAATGGACTTTGATTATGCAGCGTTTTGGAAAAACAGCCCAGGGAATTAGTCGTTTAGTGGTCGTACTGATAATCAGTACAATAGCGCACCATTCGCTTGTTGCTCAAGAAGGGGGGGGATCGGCCGGTGCGTTTTTGAAGTCAGGCGTCGGGACGCGCGTGTTGAGCCTGGGAAAAGCCTTTGTGGGAGTGGCCCGTGGACCCGCAGCAACCTATTGGAATCCCGCAGGTCTGTCACAGAGTCAATACGCTCAGTTCGAGTTTATGTTTGTGAATTTGCCCTTCGACCGGGCTTACAATTTTGCCAGCGGCGTGTTCCCGCTGAAAGGCATTGCCACCTTCGGGGTGAGCTGGATTGGATCCAGAATAAGCCGTTTGGAGGGTAGAAGCGGCAACACGGCGGAGCCGGATTTCACCTTCGGGAATTCTGAAAACGCTTTTTACCTCTCGCTTGCCAGATCGGTAAATTCAACGCTTTCGGTTGGGGGCAACATCAAATTCATCCGCAGCAGCTTGCACAATTTGAGTGGCACGGGCTTTGGACTCGACGGCGCGGTATTTTTTCGACCCAACAGCCGCGTCTCCTTTGGTTTCACTTTACAGGATCTGGGCACAAAAATCAGGTGGGACAAAGATTTTACCGAGAGCGTTCCTTTGACCATGAGATTGGGAACGGCCTGGCGGTTGTTCGACCATTTTCTGCTTGTGGCCGATGTCGAGAAGACCTCGAGGTTCGCGACTAAATTCCACATGGGTTGGGAATGGCACCTTACCGACACGTTTCCGGTCAGAATGGGGGTAGACGACTCTCAGTTCACAGGCGGTTTAGGGATTGAATTGCCCTTAGGGGACCATGCTTTTACCGTTAACTACGGGTTCTCTAACGACAAACTGGCCAACACCACGGTGCACAAGTTCTCCCTGGTCGTGTCTCTCGGCAAGTACCCGGCGCGGTCGATCATCGATTTGAATGCGCAAACCGAGCCTTTGGAGATTGACCAGGCTGTTGCTGAGCCTGTCGACAGCGGGGCGAATTCTGCAACTGAGGGGACGCGGTTTGTTCTGGTCACGGCCCGCGTTCTCAACGTGCGCTCCGGTCCTGGCCAGAACTACCAGACCCTGACCCAAATCAGCAAAGGACAAAAGTTCCAGGCCTTTGAGACAGCAGGGAAGTGGCAGAAAATAAACTTGCCAGACGGCGAGACCGGTTGGGTTTCCACAAGCTTTGTTCAGTTGGTTGAGACCATGCCAGCAAATTGACCGCCAGGCTGGCCTGCACCAAATGGGGTCAGCCATCCTTTGCAATGAGGTCCGGTCGGTCGGTCAGCAGGATTTCTACGCCGCAAGCTCGGCAACGTTCCACGGCCTTCTCCGAGTTCACCAAATATCCCACAAACGTCTTGTTGCGCCTCTGAATGGAAGCAACCTGCCTTTTGGAAAAAACCGGCAAATTGAAATGGTAGGCGGGCAAAGATAATATCCGATTCCTGGGTTCGAACCATCGGCCCATTTTGAGAACGCTGGCCCAGCCCCAGAGGTACGTGCGATTCATCCTGGGGAAGTAGTGGCACCCAGGAAACAGGGTTCTGACATAGGCGTCAGCCGTTGGGCTCCAGGTTAAGAACCAAATGCGGTCGTGGAACTGTAAAGTAGACAAGAGTTGCGAGAGCTTCTCAAACAAAGCTTTTTCAGAGGTTTTACAGTCGAAAATGTAATCTTTGCCTGGATAAGCCCGCAGAAGCATTTCCAAGGGGATCATGGTGTCCCTGCCAAGCCTATCGGGTGAGGCGATTTCGATTCTGGAGATTTCCTCAACGGTCAGCTTGCTGACGCTCTTGTCCGGGTGGCCGAGTCGCGTGAGGGTATCGTCATGCGACAGCACGATTTGCCCGTCTTTAGAGAGCCGGAGGTCGGTTTCAAAGCCTGTGGCTCCAGCTTTGTCAGCGTTGTTGAAGGCTAACAGCGTATTTTCTGGCCAAATGGTGGAAGAACCGCGGTGGGCGAATATTTTCATCTTGACTTTAGGCTCCATGTCATCGTGAGAAGGTAGAAACGGATTAGGAACAATTCAAGCTGCCAACACCTATTTTTAGCAGCGCAAGGAAATTGAACACTGAACTTCAAAATTTGCAATCACTTTGCCCCAATGGTTAGGCGGGAAGGGGGTTGCACGCGTGGCGCACCGAAGCGCTGTCAGCCCCACGCGGAGAGCCCCCAGTAGCATCGTCAACCCTGGTCCTCTGAAGCCTTCTGGCTCTCTCGGGCATCATGCGTCGCATCAACACCACATTTAACACGCGCATCGTGAATCCTGACGGAATGTAATAGGCGTGAAGCTGCAACAGCGTGCCTGTGCCTGTGCTTGAGAATCCAGCAGAACCACCAATAATGGCGCTGCTTTTATCTACTGCGAATTTTTCTTGAACGAATAATTGCGCGGCTGACAAAATTAATACAAGCAGCAGAGTTAGCTTTCCCATTATACTTCTCCTTGGTTCTTGGGAATTGTCCGATTAATTGAGATCATAGGCATAGCCATTCATTCGCTATCTCTAATCTATTTGTTCCAGTACAATGGCTAATTTAAGAATCCTGGTTTTACCAAGATCAGGCATCTCAATGTGGGCCAGATAAAGGCCGCTGGCTACGAGACGATTGCTTTCGTTCCTCAAATTCCATTTCACAAAGGGGCTTTCATCATTCTTAGTGATTTCTTTCACAAAGGTACCTGCGAGGTTGAAGATGCGAATGATCGCTCTGCGCGGCAGATGGCTGAAGGTGACAAAGCGCTGGAATCGGCTGGTCTCCAGACGATTAAGTCCTACATAGGGGTTCGGGAAGACATTGATTTTTTCAACATCCTCTTTGGCTAATTCGCGATCAAAGGAAGGAGCCAAGCTGGTAAAAAAGAAATCAGTGGAAATTGGTTTTGAGTTTACGACTTTTACTAATAGACCATCCACCAGGGGATAGTTGTCATCCCCGCTGAAATTAGTTTGATTTTTGAAGGGAAGTTCGCCGGTGGTTTCGTCAGATAGATTCCAAAACGGCCGGCTTTGGGTGTCTTTTTGAATGCTGGCGCGATAAGTGTCGCCGGTAGTTTTTGAGGGGTCGATCACAATAGCAATGACCGTATTCTTGCCTCGCTCGACAGGTTCAACCAGCAGGGTATCGCCTACCGCGTGTCCGAGTCGAACCCCTGGTTTCGGGGCATGTGGGATGGCGACCTGAACCTTCAGTGGTGTTTCCAGAGACGGCAGGGGGGGGTTCCCCGGATTAAAGTTGTATGCGGTTACGGCAAAATAGTATGGGCGACCATTAACTATTGGTCGATTTCGAACGTGGTCTTTTGTTACAATTAAAAAGCGTTTGAGACCACTGTTGCGTCCAATTTGTACGGGACGTTTAAGTATAAGACCTGTCCCGGAGTCAAAAAAGGTTTCTAATATGGTGGTAACCTCATTCACCCGATCAAAGGTTGCGATCTTTACGGCCTCTTTTAAAGAAGCATTTTTCGAAGGTAGCTGGTAGATGTTGTAGCCTTCAAATTCATAGCCATCTTGAATTTTATCTTCTGTTTCGGGGATGCTTTCTGAATCTGTCCCCCAGTTAAGGATGATTTTTTGGTCTAATTCTGAAATTGTGATTTTGGGTGCTGCTGGAGGTTTGGGCAATTCAAAGAAATTATCATAAAGGTTTTGCACGGCGCGATCATGAAGTTTTAGCAAAGAGATGCTTGATAAATGATCGCCGCCCAAGGCAGCCACGAGAGCTATGATGACTTCATGAGTGTCTCCCAGAGCCATGGTGAAAGGCCCTGAATTCAAAAAGAATTTGCGATCACCAGGCGGTAATGTTTGGCCATCAAGCCAGCCTGTTCCTGTTACAAGGTCTCCGTTAAAGGGAAACTTGGTAGGATTACCCCAGGGATCTACATAATATCTACCATCTTCGCATGCAATAGGCATGAATCCGTTTTGTTCGTCATATACTTTCCGCAACACATTAAAACAAGAAGGCGGTATGCCACCAAGATTTGGGTAAGATATAAAAGGATTTACTACAAAGGATGTCAGGGGTAAATTTTTATAACGATGTTTAACTTGAAAATCAAATCTTGCGGCATCAATAGGATTGTCTGTCTTTAATTTAGACCCTTGCAAAAAATCATACCCCATAGCGGGCGGTTTTAAATTAAAACGACTGAATTGCTCATCTTGTGCGGTTGAATTGTAAACGTATCCGAGAGAAAGCACGGTGTCCACGCCCACTAGATCATCTGCAGAAGTTCCCAAATCTGGATCTGACCATTGCGTAATAAACATACTGTCGATATGGGCGGTATCGGGTGTGGTAGCTGTGCCTTTGTAAATGAGCAGCACCCGTTTAAAAATGACATTTCCCAAAGCATCGCTTCGGTTATAAGCCCAGAGGGTCACTTGCATTTCTAACCCGATGGGAGGTAAACCATACAAAGCCGAAGTGGCGGCTAGGTCCAGATCGTTGGCCACGAACCACACCACCTGGTCAGCGCCGGCTATGCCCGGCTCCTCTCCGGGGTCCATCATGCCATTTCCGTTGGCGTCATCAAAGGGCGCACCTTTTTCCACAGGCCACTGCTTCCAGTCATTTTCATATTGTTGTCGCACAGCTTGAATTTGTTGTTCAGTCACTTCTTCTACCGGGATGTTGTTCAATTCGGCGGCATCCAGGGTGAGGTCAGCCGTTTGGTAATCCCTGCGGATGCGCCAGATGCGGACGTCCGGGGCATTGGGGTCTTCGGCTACGCCTTTGGAGATGATTCTTCCTGGCACGGTTCCAATATTGAAGGTTTGCCCCCCCCACTCGTATATGAGGTGATTGGCCATCTTTGATTCTTCCGCCCCAAATAATACCGTCGACAAAAATTACTGATGCCGTTCCGCGAGGGAAAAATGTTCCTGGTTGACCCGTAAACGGATTACGCCCCGACCAGCCATCGGCTCGCACCCACATGGAGACGTTGTTAATGTTGACCAAAGTAGCCATGGGTTCGCCGGTAGGTTTGGTGAGTTGAAGATTCGAAGGCGCAGGCAGATTTTTCTGGCTGAAACCTTGCGTGGTCATTAAAACCACACTGATTAGTGCAATTGCTTTTAGTTTCATATTCTCTAAAGCTTAGGGGTGTTCCAAAAGGCCATTTTTCTGTCATTCCCGCGGAAGCGGGAATCTATAAGCTATTGTTTTTCTGGATTCCTGCTTTCGCAGGAATGACAAATCGGAGGCTCTTGTTCGACTTGTTGGACAGCCCCCTAATTCCCGTTTCTAATTCTATTCAGCGCACCAGCAGCATTTTCTTCACCTGAGTAAATCTTTCCGTTTTGATTTTGTAGAAATACAATCCCGAAGAAACCTGTTGTCCGGCTTTCGATTTGCCATCCCAGGGTACGGTATATTTCCCGGCCGGCTGCACTTTGTCCACCAGCCGCACCACCTCCTGGCCCAGGACATTGTAGATCGTGAGGGTCACCTGACTTCTTACCGGCAAGTGGTAGCGAATGGTAGTGGCTGGGTTGAAGGGATTGGGGTAATTCTGAAACAGCTCGAAGGAGTCTGGGATTTGGGAATTGGGGTTTTCTTCAACTCCGGTGTAAACGGGCACAAATTCGTAGACATCCCGGTTCGTTGGCGGCTTTAATGTGGTAATGCGCACGGTAGTTCCTGGCGGCGGAATCTGGCCGTCCTGGTCCAGGTCTACGAAAACCAGGCGCGCCAGGAGTTCATCGACAATGACGCTTTCGTCATTTATGGTACCGTCCATGGCATCCTGTTCGAAGGCTTGGTAGTCGCCGGTGTAGAAGTAAATCCAGTCGGTAGCTGGCAAGCCGAAGAAGCCATCCAAAGTACTCGGATTTATATCAAAAACAGCGGGGGTGCCTCCACCTGAGAAGTGCAAAGGGATGAGTCGGACATCATCGGTGGTATCCTCCGGTGTTGCAGTGCCAATATCCCACAATTCGAACGGCACAATGCCCGTACCACTGTTATCGAAGGCCCACCAGCCGTGGCCACCGTTTTCGGTAAATCTTAATTCTAAATCGCGATCTCGCAAATTTTCAAGGTTCCGGCCTCGCGTAATCCGATCCAGACTCCCGTCCCCTCCGCCAGCACTGAGGGCGTAGCTGCCGTTAGAGTTGGGTTGATGCCAGATGGGCACGGCGGGATCGACCGGCTGCCCGGCAAAGGCCAGTTCGAGCAATTGGTCAAGCCCGGACTTAAAGACCAGGGTGCCCCGGGTGAGTTTAAAGCCGTCGGTTATGGGCATGTTGTGGCTGAATTCGTCGGGGAGTGGATGACTTTTTAGCAGCGTGTCGCCGATAGTTATGTCAATCAAGTTCAGGGTTCGGTCCTGCAATTGTCCGGAGGTGTCGTTAATGGTGATACGGTAGGCGTCTCCGGTTAAGGCTGAGGGCTCAAGGATGTAGAGGCCGAAGGTGCCCCGGGCCGGGCCCTGGAGGTGCTGAACCAACTGAGTTTCAGGTTCAAGTGGAAATGGCTGCACCATGAGCGTTTTCTTATGTTGCCAGAGATTGAAATTCTTATCGTAGAGCGTAATCTCAAATTCGATGAGATGCCCCGGGGGTGCGTCGGGGGCAATCTGAAATCTGGAAAAGGTTTCGGGATTTTCCAGATCAAAAGCCACGGTGACGGTGTCCTGGTCGGGCAGTACCTCCAAGGACTGGGCCGGGTCTTGCACTTCTACCCAGGGGTCTTCGGTGGAGATGAGAATCTTGAGAGACTCGACGCTCTGGATGCCAGCATTACCCACCCGGGCCGATAAGAGGATGTTCTCCCCGGGATTAGTCTGGCCGTCGCTGTTGATGTTGTCAGAACTGAGGAGCAGGTTGACGGCTTCTACCGGTCCGAAAGTGGAAATCTGCTGCAGCAGACGCGGCCAGGCGAGGGTGTCATTTTCAGGTGAAATGGTCACCAAACCTAACGAGAGACCCTCGGCCAAAGGCGCACTCGTCCAGACGTTTCCAAAGAGGCCGTCGCCAGCCAGGCTGTCCTGATGGGCGCCGTCGTCGAACAGGGGGAATGTTGCCAGGGTTGTGCCCGCTGGATTCGTGAAAGTGGCCAGCACCGTAGAAGCGCCTTGGGCCTGGGCCTGGATGGAGAATTGGGTTTGCTGTTTGTCGGAATAATCCGGGGCAACCGACACCGTTGGGAATGTGGCCCTAAATAGGCTTTTAGCTAAAGTTTGGATTTGTCCGGTAGCCTTTTGCAGTTCCGCTACGCTGAGGATGTGGTCGCCGCCCGAAGCACCGATGAGACCGATAATCACTTCCTGAGTATCCCCCAGCGCCAAAGAAAAAGGGCCGGAGCTTAACAGGAAACGGCGATCACCCGGGGGAAGATGAATGCCATCAATATCTCCGGTACCGGTCACCGGATCGCCACAAATCGGGAATCTTGTGGGATTGCCTTGCCCGTCATGGAAAGGCTGTGGATTATCTGGATCGCTCCAGGGCAAAAAACCTCGCAAAAGATTATACATTGGTAAAGTGCCTGATTCAAAACTTCCGAGAACCGGATCTGAAATTGCGCTCCCCGAACCTTTATGCCAGAAAAAAAACAAACGCAGGTTAACGTAGCCGTTTCTTACGCCAAAATCAAATCGGGCCGTACTTTGTGGATTTTCACTTGCCACGATCGGGCCTTGCAGCAAGGCGTAACCGACGGCCGGTGGAATCAAGTTGAATTGAGCGAAGAGGGCATCAAAGGAACTCGAATTGTAAGCGAAACCGATTTGTAGCGTGCTGTCACATCCGGCGAAATCATCCGAGTAGGCGCCCAAATCTGGATCAGCCCATTGAGCAATGAACATACTGTCGATATGAGCCGTATCCGGGGTTGCTTCTGTACCTTTGTAAATGAGCCGGACCCGTTTGAAAATGACATTTCCCAATATGTCGGGTCGGTTGTAACCCCAGAGGGTCACCTGCATTTCTAATCCGATGGGGGGCGAACCATACAAAGCCAAAGTGGCGGTTGAATCCAGGTCGTTGGCCGCGAACCAGACCACCTGGTCGGCGCCGGCGATGCCGGGTTCTTCTCCCGGGTCCCTGATGCCGTTTCCGTTGCTGTCATTAAAGGGCGCGCCTTTGCCCACGGGCCACTCGTTCCAGTCCTTCTCGTATTGATCGCGTACGGCATGGATTTGCTCTTCGGTGACTTCCTCGATAGGGATGTTGTTTATTTCGGCGGCATCGCGGGTGAGATCGGCGGTTTGGTAGTCCCGCCGGATGCGCCAGATGCGGACATCAGGAGCGTTCGGGTCTTCAGCGATGCCTTTGGAGAGGATTCGGCCCGGCACCGTTCCAATAAGAAAAGTTTGACCGCCCACCCGTACTTCTGGCGATTGCCCATCCCTGACCAGCCCTCCCCACAGGATGCCATCCTGAAAGATCACAGCAACGGTACCTCGGGGAAATAGGATTCCTGAGCTTCCACTAAGCGGATTGCGCCCCGACCAGCCATCGGCCCGAATCCACATGGAAATATTGTTGATGTTCACCAGAGTCGCCATGGGTTCGTCGGTGGGTTTGGTGAGTGGAAGGCTGGAAGGTGCTGGTACTCGTTTCTGGGCAAAGTTTTGTGTGGTCGTTAAAAGCAAGCAGATTAGTGTAATTACGTTTAGTTTCATTTTTCCCACCATCCTTTCCATTGTAGGTTAGAAACCGACTTTCTCTGAGAAAGTCGGTTTCTTTGTGCTTTCAGAAAAAGGGAATCGGGCGGACCAGCCATCCGCCCGATTCCATACGGAGAGATAAGCGCGAAGCGGCCATGATTTGTGTCCTGAAACCGTGACCCCCGGGAACAGAACTGCAAGAAGAGTTGGGCGTCTGCTAAAGGTCAAAAAGAAAAATTCAACCCGGCCCAAAACCTAACTTCACTTGATAGTGCTACGCCTTGTTCCTCAAGGGATTTCACGGCGACTAAATTTACTGCACTTTCTTTAGCGAACCCCGAAAAAAAATAGGCTAACCCAAAAGAAAGTTGATTAAGGGAACCTAAGTTGTCGGAATCGGCAAGATATTTTTGAGCGAATAACTCTGAAGACATTCCCGGATCGATTTTTACCTGTTCTGGATTCCATTCTCGATTCGGGTAGCCACTCGCTTTAAAAAATTGCCCCTTGAAACGCCATCGACTTGATAGGTAATACATGAATGAGACATTGAAAATGTTTTCTCTACTAAAATAAGGACGGAATACCGTGCCTCCCTCACTTTCATAGGTTTCGTGATTTATGGTATAGCTGGCCCATCCCTGCAAACGTCCTACGATCTTGCCAAGCCAGAATTCGGTGCCTTTGCTTGTGCCTTGTTGAAGCGGCAGTAACCACACCTGTCGATTGATTCTTGATAAGTAAGCGCGGTCATTGAAATGGTACTTCTTGTGAAAAAATGATAGAGAGAACGCCAAATCATGCCCGAGCGCCATGGAGACTTCGCCGCGTACATGATCGGCTCGGGAAGGTTCAGCAGAGGAGGTCTTGACTAAGAATTCTCCTGCGCCTGATTTATCCCCTGATTTGGCCTCGGAAGCATAACTGCGGTCGGTGAATTGATGATATTGACCAGCGGCAACCAAAAAATGTAGAATTCTTAACGGCGTGACGATTAAGCTTGCTCGTGGTTCCAGCCTCAGAAGGCCGTTCTCTAAGTTGTTCGGTATGCGCACACCCATCTGCACTTGCCAGAATTTCTGAACAACATCTAAGCCAAAATAGGGGGAAAGAACGGTAGCTTTTTGGTTAAAGGCATGTAAAGGAAAGGAATCGAAATGCAAGAATCGTTCTCGGACGAATTTGAATTCCTCTACACTATCTAATGCGGCCGTGCCGTGACTGCCTAAACGGAAAAAGTCCAGGCCGAATTTTGTGACGACGGATTTAGTCAGTCTTTGTTGCATCTGCCATTTGATGCCGGCCTCTTGCTGCTGGCTTGCTAAAGCGGAACGGTAAACCAGAAGGGAAAAATTGTTTCCGTGTTCCGAACGATAGTCGTATCGCAGTCCTAAGTTTTGACTGAACAATCGCGCTGTTTCCTGACTGTTACTCTGGTTAAAAGAGCCCAGACTCGTGAGAGCGAGCAAAGTGAGTTTTTTCCGTTTTGAGAATTGAACTTCAAGTTTGTTGAAGAAATCGTGGCCCTGAAATCCACTAAACCTCAAGGTATTGTCGAACTTGCCACTTCGCCAAATGCTGGCCCAGCCGATTCTTTGGGAATGCTTTTTGAAGCTAAAAGATAAACCGCTCAGGCTGGTACTTGAATAGGTGTTGAATGGTATTTCCTTGATATGCTGAGTGTGGAGTTCGATCACTCCAGACATGGCTTCCCCGTGTTGAACTCCATAACCAGAACGATGAAGTGTGAGACTCTCAATTATTGGCGCAGCAAAAATGCTGCGGCGATTCCGTCCATAGGTGGGTACGTAAATAGGCATGCCATCCAATTCCACCAGAACTTCCGTCGCCCCGCCGCCTTCAATGTGGGGAAAGACGTCATCCGGGTCGCGTCGAGACACCCCCGGCTGTTGGTGGAGAATTTCAAAGATTTCTCCATCGTTCATTAAAGGTGGCAAATTAAGTTGAGCTTTTGTAAGCGTCTGCTTTGATAAAAGTAAGTTGTGGTTTTTAGTTAAATGCGTGTCCTCAACGATTATCTCGGGAGTGAGCAGGGGCTCGAGTTCCAAGGCGATGTTTACGCGCCTGTCAGAATTGCCTAAGATTTGTAACTCCAAATGTAAACCTTTATATCCGATTCTTTGTACCACGATTCGGTGACGGCCTGGTGGTATTTGCTTTAATTCAAACAACCCTCGTGCATTGGTTGTCGAGCCCAATTTCAATTCTGCCAAAAATACATTCGCACCCGCAATGGGTTGCTGACTTCGAGCATCCACCACCTGACCCAATAAATTTGCTGGCAGGTCTCGCGTTTCAGACCGCGGTACGATTACCCAAAAATCAGAGCTTTGGTGGATAAAATCAAAAGGCGTGCTCCGCAATATTTTTTTCAAGGCGCGGTGAGGCGGGTCTGCAACTCGAATGAATATCTGAAAAGAATCGACCAGGGAGTTAACATAGAGCAGTCGAATGCCGCTTTGTCTTTCAAATTCCTCCAAAACGTCTCCCAAGTTTTGGTAATGGGCCATGATTTTAACGATGGGTTCGCTTTGGCTGTGCAGCACATGGCTGGATCCTGCAAAAAGCCAAACGGCCATCATTAAAGTCATGAATGATATCTTTCTAAGCATCACTCATCTCTCCACGCGTGATTTTAGTTCGTTAATTGAATTTCTTTTATTTCTTTCCCATTTCTAATATCAGAAAAACGCTTATGGATTTCAGCCGGGGAACCAACCTACAAATACATCACTTAAAGTGAGATGATCGAGAACAATCTCATTCTCGCCATTTTCATCAAAAAAATGAATGTCTTGGAGAATGATGGTTGTTTTATAGCCCCCTCCGGGTTGAAGGTCATGAATGGAGACACCTACCTGTCCTTTTTTACCAATCCATTTTTTGGGCTCTTTATTATTATAGCCAACATCATTACAATAAAGTCCCCAAATAAATTCATTCCCTTCCGGTAAAGAATCGTAGAAATCTACAAAGACTTCTAAACTCTCAGGTTCATCTTCAAGATTAAAAGTTTTAATTTTTGATGATAAGGCCAATTTTTGAGTATCTGCTTTTACCACGATGGCTTCGATGTCGGCGTCATTGATGTTGTAGACAAAAAAATTACCGCAACCATGACCACTGGAATCTTCAAATGACAGGGTTGGCAGAAGATTGCTCTGCGGTCTACCCCAGACAAAGACCGTATCCATTTCTGAAAATCGCCTCGGAAAATATGAGTTACTGAAAATTTCGTAACGGCCATCCTGTGCGTTTACAAAAACATACTGCGAGGGATGTGGCCAATTTAAAATTAAGTACCAATTATCAATGAAAAAGAACCAACTATCAAAATCGACGGCAAAAAGTTCATTTTCTTCATTAGCAACAAAAACCGAATCATTTTTTTCTATTAATTCCGGCAAAACAAATACTCCTTTGAGATGGGTGTTTGAGCCTATGATTTCACTCAAAACGATATTGGCAGCTTCATTTCGTGAAATCATCTGTGGAGACTGTATAGGTGTACTATTTTTGCCACACGATATCATACCTAAGAAAAGAAAACATAATAATTGATATTGCAGGATTGTTCTTACCATATTGCTACGTTCCATGTAACAGTTCAGGCCGTAGATGGATCGTTCAGTATGTTTATGCTGAACGCACATTAAGTCGGGATATTTATCCCCATCGAGACTGCTGCGAGAACAGATGTTCCCTATTAATTTACGTTCAGGATAAATATCCTTAACGATCGCTATCGGGTGAACTGTTACCGTTCCATCAACTCACGTTCTTCTCTTCAATCATCTTAAGCTTTCGCTTTCTTTACTCTTGCTTTTAAGGCCTACTTTGGCATCAGCCGATAACCTCGAGCACCTTTTGTATACCTGACATTCAAAGCCGCGGCCAACGCCTGCACCATTTTCGGCAGCGGTTCCTCCGTAAAGCTGCCGGTGATGGTATGCTGCAGTAAACTGGAGTCGGCCTGGATTTGCACATTGAAAAAGCGTTCCATCTCCGCTAACACTTCGTTCAAGGGTTTGCGCCGAAACACTAACCGACCCTCCCGCCAGGCCAGCACATCTTCTGGATTCTCAACGGGCCGCAGGCGCACAGATTCTACATCACAAGTGGCCGCTTGACCGGCCGCGATTTCAATCTGATCGTCCCCCTGAGAGAGCTTTGGTCGGATAGTCACTCTACCTCGTTTTACAAACACAATCGTTTCGTATTCCCATGATCTGAGGTTAAATTCCGTGCCGACTACCTCGGTTGTGGCTTGCGGCGTTTCTACCACAAACGACCTGTCGCCGTGCTCAACTTCAAAATAGCCTTCGCCCCGCAATTCCACTTTGCGTATTTTTGAGTTGAAGCTTTTCGGATATTTGAAAATGGAACCTGCGTTCAGGTGAACAGATGAACCATCTGAGAGAACTAATTTGTATTGTTGGCCATAGGGTACGGTCACGGTTTGCAGGTCTTGGCCGATGCTCGAAGGCCAAAATTTTACCAAAACAAATAAGATTAAAACCGAAGCGCCGGCGATCGCCCATCTCGATGACAGCCAACTAAAGGAGCTTAATTGCGAAATAAATGCAACTAAACGAGATTTAAGGTAGGCTGGTCCTGACTCCATTGCAGGTAAACGGTCGAGTAACCGCTGCCACTGATTTCCCTGTGCTACGCCTTTTGGCACCGCTAAAGAAGACGATGCCTGCCACACTTGTTGAACCCGGGTCCAGGCTTTTTGATTCTCAGGCGCAGCGTTCAGCCATTTCTCTAACTGTTTTCTTTCAGAGGGGCTCAAGCGCCCATCTTGCCAACGTAAAAAATATCGAGTTAGGTCGAAAGATTCTCTTTTATTCATTTTGATGCTCAAAGGAATTTGATTATTATTTCAACAATAGAAGTGTTTTTGTTTCAACAAAGACTTGCCCTGAGCCAGTCGAAGGGTTGTCGGCTTGCAATTGATAAATATAAACGCCACCTGCTATTCCAGAGGCATCCCACGGCACTTCATATTCTCCAGGATTGAGTCTTTCATTCACCAGTGTTGCAATTTCGCGTCCGAGGATATCATAAATTTTTAGTGTGACTTTGGTGGCTTTTGGAATCACAAAACGTATGGTGGTGGTGGGGTTGAAGGGATTGGGGTAGTTTTGCTCTAATGCGAAATGGCCAGGGCTTTTGTTCGTACGACTTTTGACCGAAGTCACAGTTTGGACACTTCGAAACACGCCATCGCTATTAGTACCGGTCAGTAAATGTCCTGTGGAATCAATAGCAAGCGCATGGATGTTAAGATTCGTTAGACCGTTGTTGATTTCGGTCCAGGTGACGCCATTATCTTCAGAGACTAAAACTCCAGTAGACGTGCCTGCGAAAATGTCACCTCTGGAGTTCAAGGCAAAACTTTGCACGGAGCGATCAGTTAGACCAGTTTGACTCCACGTCTCGCTATTATCGGTTGAAAGAAAAATCCCTTTGGATGTTCCGGCCCAAATTTGTTGGCTGAGATCGACAACGAGCGCCTGCACAGTCTTGTCCATTAACCCTGTATTGGTCGGCACCCAGGAACTTCCGTTATCGAACGAACGCAAGATTCCCTGGTCCTGAGTGCCAGCAAAAAGTTCATCTTTCTTATTGAGGGCTAACGCATTAACTTTGTCATTTAAGTAATTACCATCGTTGTTTAAATCTACGATCCTGCTCCAGGTATTACCATTGTCTAAGGAGTACAAGATGCCGTTTTGTGAAGCTGCGAAAAGGTCGCCTTTGGAATTTATCACGAGAGAACGATTGTATATGGAGTGGCCTATGCTGAGGCGTGTCCAGCTTTGACCATTATCGTTGGAGCCAAAGATATTATTAGCTGTTCCTACAAACATACTCCCCTTTGAATCCATTGCAAAAGATTCGACGTCATAGGTATTGGTCAATCCCGCCTGGTTCCAGCTTTGACCATCATCCGTTGAGCTTACGATACCTTTAGTGAACGTCCCGGCCAGAATCTTGCCCTGCGATGTAACAAAAAGAGCATTGATTCTTACTCCTTCCCAGGGGAAATACAACCCATGATTAATTTGGCGCCATGTTTCGCCGTTATCTGCGGAACGGAAGAATATGGTTATATTACCCGGGAAATCGCTCACGGCCGAACCTGCAACGACTTCGTTCTCACCGTGGGTGGCAAGCGTTGCAATTCCAGGAACCGACAGAATCATTTGCCAGTTTAGACCGCCATCAAGAGATCGATACATACCTCCGGTACCGCCTGTAAAAATATCGCCGTTAGAATTGATGCCAATGGAAGAAATGTAAAGGTCCGCAAGCCCGCTGGACATCCAGGTTTCACCTCTGTCTGTAGACTTGAATAGTCCACCGTCTGTTCCACTGAGAACAAATCCGCTCGGATGAATGGCCAGTGCATTGACTACGGTATCTGCCAGGCCGGTATTAAGCAGTTCCCAGCTCTCTCCTCCATTTGTTGAACGAAACACACCTTCTATGGTGCCCGCAAAGATATCCCCGGTGGAACTAACAGCAAGGGCGTCAACCCAAACGTTTTTCAAGCTGGTTTTTGTCCAGTTGGCACCGTTGTTTGTAGAACGAAAGATGCCAAAATGGTTGGCTGCAAAAAGATTCCCATTTTGACTAATGGCCAGAGCATTGACTCTGTCGCCAAAGGGTTCATTCACTTGCTGCCAGGTGATTTGTTGGGAGTGTCCACTATGGAGCATTACTAAAACGGCTAAGGCGCTAAGCAGTGTTTTGAGACCATTAGGCATGTTCTGTACTATCTCTAAGTATTTGAAAAAAAGAGTGTATTATTGTTCAGCGCTTCACTCTCTTGCCTTTCTACACAGATAGACGAATTTTTGGCCAACAACCCCCATAGAAATTTTCATTTTTTTTAAAGCCGCGGATATTGCGTAACGCAAACGTCCGCGTTTGCTTCTCAATCTGGACGATTGAGTTACAAGTTATTCACGAGGTCTAATTTTTCCAACCGTTTTTTCAAAATCAGCAGCGCTTTGCCAATATGCTTCTCTACGGTTTTGATGGAAATCCCCATGACTTCGGCAATTTCTTTATGGGGCAATTCTTCATATCGACTGAGGAGGAAAGCGGTACGGGGTCTATCAGGGAGGAAGCAAATTGTGTCATCAATGATTTGGGCCAATTGGCGATATTCGGGCGCACTTTCGGAGGATTGCGAGGCTAACGTGTGTTCTTCATCAATAGATTGAACTGGCTTTTGTCGTTTTGCCTTTCGAAGAAAATCCGTGGCCAGATTACTGGCAATACGGAATAAGTAAATCTCCAGATTACTCTCCCGATTGAGTCTTTTGCGGGCTTGCCAGAGTCGGAGAAAAGTTTCCTGTACGAGGTCTTCAGCAATTTCTACAGACCGCAATTTTAGCCAAAGAAAACGGTAAAGCCGAGGCTGAAATTCCAGGAAAATTGCGCGAAAAACATCCTTGTCTCCACAGCGTAAAGCCTGAATATCTTCTTGAGTAAGTTTTATTTTGGTTTCAGCCATCAGACGGTTTTAAGAATGCTAAAGAACTCTTTTAGGAAACGCTCTGTTGTCCGTAACGCAATCGTCTCGATTGCGCAGCGTGCTTTTCCATACGACAATTCTCCCTTTGAAGGGAGACAGATTTTCGCTCGTATAGAGCGAAAATCAGTGGGATGTCTGGCCGCGCGAACCGTGACTTGGGTTTTCAGAACGCCTGTTGAAATCCCCCTGGTTTTTTCGCTGGACGCTTCAAAAACCGTCCCCCTTTCAAAAAGGGGGATTTCGTATCGACGCCCTTTGTTACACCCTCCCGTGTCATTCAGAAGGAATCTTGTTGGCTGGCTGCACAGTGCTGACCTGTAACGAGATGCTTCCTGCATGACAGGGCTGCCTTTGGCGTTTCCGACATTTAAAGCAATCCCGTTGCCCCGGATTGCGTGGGCTCTCAAAAAGCATGTTCTGAATTAAGACAATTTATGATGACAGAATGCAAAAAGCAAGCAGTACGGCGACGTTTCCGGTTTCAAAATCTTAGCAATGCCAAACCTTCGGAACGATTGCTGGTGTAACGAGAATGTTATCCGTCTTCAGCTCCCGATAGGGGATGAGGTTTTGGTGGGCTGGGGCGCAAACCTGGCGAAACAACTCCAGTCTTTTGCGGATGGTCAGACGGTGGGAATCTCAAAAGCGATGGATCGGCTCGCCTCGCCTTCTATGTACTTCGTGACGTAATAGGGCAGGCCTTCTTCCGTGAAGCCGCCATCCAGGAAACGCACGATATCCGCTTGCTCCAGCGTCGCCAGCGCCTGGCCTTCCGCGCGGAATCGCAGAGCGATCGTTTCGTCGTCCAACCTGCATCGAACACTCTTTATGGCGACCTGCGTCTTGACCACCCCATCGTCTCGGACTGCGAGATAAACCACACCCATTCCACCGCGGCCAAGCTCGCGCAGGAGTGGGTAGGGGCCACTTGACGATTTTTCTGTCAGCGGCTCCGGTTCTGGTGCGCCAGTGCTCACTCTCCTCTTTAGCATCTCAGCGAATGAGCGCGACTATTTCCGGGACGGCATTCCGAAAACATCACATCCGCAAATCGTCCAGAAATTCGGATGCCGGATCGGTGCCTGTTACCAGAAGGTGATCCCTCGCCCGTGTGCAAGCGACATAAAGGAGATGACGTTCCGTGTTGTATACTTCTTCCAGATCGGTGTCGTCTGCGACCGTCTCGATGCGTGCCTGCAAAGGAATAACTTCATCATCACAGGCCATCACAGCAACAGCACGGAACTCCAAGCCCTTGGCCAGGTGCATGGTGCTGACAGAAACATGACCGCTGGTGGTTTCTACGTTTTCGTCGAGTATTTTGAAGGAGAGGCGGGCACCCTGGACTGCTGCCCTGGCTCGATCCAGTTCAGAATCTGAACGCACAAAGACGCTGATTTCGTGCGGCAACAACCCTTCGCTGACTCGTTCCGAAAGCCAGGTGGCTACATGTTTGATTTCTTCCTCCGGCGTATCGAAAACCGTGATGCTGGGTTCCGGACCGTTGAAAACCGAAATGGTACCGCGCCGGTCTTCGATATTGCCGTCCACGTCCGACAGTTCCGGTCCCAGGAGTCGATCGGCGCTTATCCTGATCTGGTGGGAAGTGCGGTAGTTGATCCTCAACGTGCGGGAACGGCCGCGGATTTTCACCCCGAGCGCTTTCCATGAAAACGGCTGCTGGAAAATTCGTTGGCCCAGATCGCCGGCAAAGAAAAGGCTGTTGGGCGTGCCGGTCCCAAGTGCTGCGAGAAAGCGGAGTTGTGCCACACTCACATCCTGGGCCTCATCTATAATGGCAAAGTCGAATGGTGGGTGTTTGCTGTTCTCCAGCTTCAAAGCCAGTTTGGAAAACAGGTCGGAGTATGTAATCAGACCACGAGCTGCCAATTTAGCGCGGACCCGCTGGAAAATTGACCAGAGCACAACACGCTGCTTTTCCGGCAGCCTTGTCTTTCGGCCCAACCGGATCACATCGCGGTATGCCTCCCAGGTTTGCAACTGCCACGCGTCAACCACCTGCTCCCACTCGGTCATCAAGAAATGAAGTGAAAATTTGTGATCGCCGACTTCCCCTGCGGCTTCTTGGATAAGCTCTTCTACATCCTGCGAGGACACGATGCGAGGGCGACCAAAGTTCAACTCATACAGCCGGCGGCCAACCGCGTTCATGGCATAGACTTCGACGCGTTCGGCAATTCTGGGTTCGTTGCTGATCAACCGTCTGAGTTTGATCCGCAGCGCATTCGCCAGAGTCTCGGAGAACGTGGTCAGGAGCACGCGTGCATCGGGGTTGGCGCGGGCAAGGAAGACGGCGCGGTGCAGCGCGACGATGGTCTTACCGGTCCCAGCCGTACCGGACACCCGCGCAGGACCGCCGTAGTCTCTCTCAACGGTTTCCCGCTGGGCCGGATGCAGGAAAATGGTCCATTTTTCCCAGGGAAATTCCAGTGCCCGTTGCAACTCCTCCTGGTCCCGCATGAGCCGGAACCGGCGTTGCGCATCGGGGTGGTCGAACGGGTCGGCCCCTGCCGGCGCCGTTGGTGTGAGCTGTGGCGTGGCGCCGGTGGCCAGGTCCAGCACGGCTTCGGCCGCCTCACTCGGCAGGTGATCCACTAGCCTCAAAAGCGTGTCCTCGTCGGCTTGCTGCACGTCCTCCACCCAATCCGCCGGTACTCCGTAGCTCAAGAGCTCGTCTTCGGAGACATGCGCCAGAAGAGCCGGTTTCTTTTTGCCCTCGACCTCGACGTATTTAGGCACGGTGATCTCCCTGATGGTCTCACGGATTTCAACCAGTTGCGCAGCGCCCGTTTTGGGGTGTGTTTCCAGCTTGCGGCGTTCGGCCCAGCGGTAGGCATCTTCGTGGTGACCGACGTAGCATAATAGCAGGCTCGTGTCGGTTCGGTGCACGATCAACCGAATATCGCGGTTCACACGGGCCGACCAGAAGTTAGGGTCCCTGGCCTTGTCGAGCTTGTGGAACTGCATGCCCGGACTGGCCGGATCCATTTGCAGGTCAAAAGCCGTGGTTTTGACGGCTTTTTGTTCCTGACTGGTGAGTTTGGCCAGGCTGTCGGTGAAGGTGTCGGCAATGCGGAATTGCATGTTACAGTTCCC
>JBHHYI010000021.1:0-36944 GCA_046757525.1 bacterium
TAGCAGGTAGCTGGTAGGGTGCGAGTCCCTACACCGGGTGTTCGCGGAGTCCGGCAGAGGGCGCAGTACGCATGGAGAGGCTCTTAGGTATGGAAGACGGGATTGGTGGACAAGTAAGTTGGAGCGCGCGAGTAAACAGTTGGCTGGTCCCTTAGATCGGGATGGCCACTCTCTGAGAGGGTACCTGAGTCACTTTGGCAAACTGAGCTGAACGTCCGATTGGTGTCTTCGCATGTTTATGAATTATTCAGGTCAAGCAATTCATGCTTTGATTTTTCGAGAAAATATTTGTATTTTTAATTGATGGACCCGGGCAACAACAAAATCAAGATTCTACCCGAGAATCTGACCAACAAGATTGCCGCTGGCGAAGTCGTGGACCGGCCAGCCTCAGTGATCAAAGAATTGGTGGAGAACTCCATTGACGCCGGAGCAACCGAAATCACGGTGATCCTCAAAGACGGTGGCCGTGCTTTGATGCAGGTGGTGGACAACGGTTCCGGCATGAGCCAGGAAGACCTGCTGCTGGCTTTTCAACGGCACGCTACCAGCAAGATTCACAGTTTGGAAGATCTGGAGCGGATCTCTACCCTGGGGTTTCGCGGCGAAGCGCTGGCCAGCATTGCCTCTGTGTCCCGCGTGGAAGCAAAATCCGTGGTGCAGGGAGCTTCTGAGGGTAGCGTGGTTCGCATCGAGGGCGGCACCATGGACGGCATCGAGGCCAGCGGAGGTAACAGCGGGACTTCCGTAGCCGTCAAGCACATTTTTTACAATACGCCGGCGCGCAGAAAATTCCTGCGGGCAACGCGGACCGAATATCGGCAAATCCTGAACGTGATGCATCGCTTTCTGCTGGCATTTCCAGAAATCGCCTTCACTTTAGTGGAGGAGGGGGAGTTGGTCTACGAGTTGCCTGCGCACGGGATTGAAGAACGCATTCGTGCCGTCCTGGGGGAACGCGTGCAAAAGAACTTGCTGGCCATCGAGAATGAGGGCCACATCAACATAACGGGCTTCGTTGGCAATCAGGACCTCATGCGACGTTCACGGGGCGATCAGTACCTGTTCTTAAACAAGAGGTATTTTGTCAACAAAAGCCTGAATTACGCCGTGGTTTCCGCTTACGGTGAAATCCTTGCCAGGGGCTACTACCCGGTTTACATCATCAACTTAGCGTTAGACCCTGAGCAAGTAGACGTCAACGTCCATCCGGCCAAAATGGAGGTCAAGTTTGCAAATGACAATCTGATCTTTAGTTCACTGCGGGGAGCCATCAAGCGTGCCCTGAGTTCCGGAGCAGTGGTGCCGCACATTTCGTCATTTAGGAGCACAGCACCAAACGTGACGCCGGCAATCCCGGCCGATCAAATCGGTTTTCAATTCGGCAAAGTTCAAAAACAACCTTCACCGTCTGTCTGGCCGGTGGAAAACGATTCTGAAACGGTGCAGCCTGCTTATGAAAGACAGCCTCCTTTGCAGGAACGCCACAGCTACGAAAGGACCAATGTCTGGCAGATTCACAACAAATACATTCTGTCGCAAATTAAGACGGGCTTGATTATCATTGATCAGCACGTGGCCCATGAACGCATCCTGTACGAGCAGGCGCTGGAGAACTTTGAACAAGGAAAACCTTGTTCTCAGCAGCTCTTGTTCCCACAAATAATTGAACTGTCCGCTGAGAACTATGTTTTGTTTCTGGAAATGTTGCCATTTTTGGAACGCATTGGCTTCATCGTGAAAGCCTTTGGCAAAAATACCGTTATGTTAGAAGGCGTGCCTTCCGGCATCAAAATTAGCGATGATGAGAAGGTTTTGCTAAACATTCTGGACGAATACAAGCGCGGCAAAAGGGAAAACATTGAAATTCGGGACAACGTTGCCAAATCGTATGCCTGTCATTCTGCCATCAGAGCCGGTGAACCGTTGACCCTTGCGGCCATGAATGCCTTAATCGATCAGTTGTTTTCCACTAAAGAACCCTACTTTTGTCCACACGGGCGTCCGGTCTTGATCAACATTCCCTTAGATGAGCTGGACAGGAGGTTTCGGCGGCGTTAGTGGGCCGGTTCTTTTTCTGGAACAAATCCCACACTTTTCTGGTATGAACATTTAATTGCCGAAACGCGACCACCACCGCTAAGCTCAATTTGTCACAATAAATCAGTCAACTCTTCAACTCTGAGTTTTGGCCACAGTCCCGGATCTTCATTTTGCGACTACGGCCAGAGGAAGGAAAAGATGGTTATCACAGTTGTGCGGAAAGGGGAATCCCTGGACAATGCGCTTAAACGATTTAAGCGCAAGTGTTTGATTGCCGGCGTACAAAGGGATTTCAAGAAAAATGCTTATTATCTGAAGCCGAGCGAAAAAAAGAAGGTTGCCAGGCGTAGAAATGCCAGACGTTATTACAGATCTTAGAAGAATCTGCACGACCCGGTTTAGATTGGCGCGGCAGGAGATCGGTGTGAAGTGATCGATTGACTCTTCGGCAAGCTTCATCGTGAACCAAGTCGCAGCGGGGTTGGGTCAAAACTTCCAGAGGTCTGGAAAAAATAAGAGAAAACTGCTTGACATTAAGGGATTTGTTTTTTATTTTACGAAAAGTCAAATTGCTCAGGTATTAAACAATGCAAATCCTTCACACAAACAACAATTGGTGGCTCTGGTATTGGTATTATTTTACCAATAGTGGGAGGGATGCGCGCAAGAGTCCATAGCCATGTCATAAATAATCACAATTGTCAATATCCAACCCACTATATAGATTTTATATAGTGGGTTTTTTATTTTGTGGAGAAAATGAAACGATTAACTTATTCAGAGTTTACAGCTTTGCAGGGCCAGGGCAACGTCATTCCGGTGTACGCTTCTTATTTAGCCGATTTGTCAACGCCAGTGTCTGCATTTTTGCAATTGCAAGCCCATTCAGACCAGGCGTTTCTGTTGGAGAGCGTTGAAGGGAGCGAGAAGATCGCGCGATTTTCATTCCTCGGCTGTGACCCGTACTGCACCATTGAATTTTCCGGCAACCAAATCATCGAAAACAGACTTGGCCAGGTGTCCACACTCGAGGGTAACATTTTCGATTATCTCAACGATTTGTTCAGCAAGTACCGGACGGCACGAACTTCCAAATTGCCGCGCTTTACCGGTGGCGCTGTGGGCTATTTTGGTTACGAGACGGTCCGGTTGTTGGAAAACATCCCACCGGCTTCTGATCAGGAAGCAGGGCTGCCACAAGCTTTGTTCATGCTGTTCGATACCATTCTGGCATTTGATCATTTCACCCACGAAGTTTACATCATCAAAAACGTTTTTTTGAATGAAAAGTCCGCGTCGCCAAAACGCCAATATGAGGAGGCTTTAGAAAAAATCGAGCTGGTGAAGGCAAAGCTCGAAGAACCCATTGAGCCGGCTCACGATTCGCTGGCAAAGCCGGCCGACCTGTCTTCAAATTTCGAATATGGGGACTTTTGCCGGGCGGTTCAAGCTGCCAAGGATTACATTACAGCGGGGGATATTTTTCAGGTAGTGCTGTCCCAGAGATTTCAAAAGGAAATTTCGCTGGACCCGTTTCACATTTACCGGGCGCTGCGAGTGATCAATCCCTCTCCTTATTTGTATTATGTGAAGTTCGGAGACAATTCCATCATAGGCTCTTCGCCGGAACTGCTGCTTCGGGTTGAGGAGGGCGTAGCAGAAGTACGCCCCATCGCGGGCACGCGCCGTCGTGGGAGGGATGAGGCTGAAGACCAGCAGTTGGTGCAGGAATTGCGCAGCGATGAGAAGGAAATCGCTGAACACGTGATGCTGGTGGACCTGGGGCGAAACGATGTGGGCCGGGTCTGCCAGTACGGCAGTGTGGAAGTAACGGAATTCATGGAAATCGAAAAATTCTCTCACGTCATGCATCTGGTATCGAACGTGAGGGGAAAGCTGCGGCATGGGGTGAGCGCCATCGACGCCCTTAAAGCCTGCTTTCCGGCTGGCACCGTGTCCGGCGCCCCGAAAATACGCGCCATGGAAATCATCAGTGAACTGGAGCCAGAGCCGCGTGGCGTTTATGCCGGGGCTCTGGGCTACCTGGATTTCTCTGGCAACCTGGACACCTGCATCGTCATCAGGACGATCGTGACGCAAGGCAAGCTGGCGTTTTTCCAGGCCGGGGCCGGCATCGTAGCCGACTCCAATCCAGACCGTGAATTCAACGAAACGCTGGAGAAAGCCTCGGCCCTCAAAGCTGCCATCGAATTCGCAGAAGGAGGTCTTGAATGATTTTGGTCATCGACAACTACGACTCGTTCACTTTTAACCTGGTGCAGTACCTGGGCGACCTGGGGGCAGAGCTGGAAGTCCACCGTAATGACCGGATCGATTTGACTGGAGTCAGCAGGTCCAAACCGAACGGCATCATCATTTCTCCCGGGCCAGGACGTCCCGAGCAGGCAGGCATCATCGTGCCGTTGATCGCAGAAGTTGCGTCCAAGGTTCCCATTCTGGGCGTTTGTCTTGGGCATCAGGCTATTGGGGTGGCCTTTGGAGGTCAGGTCGTCCAGGCGCCCAGGCTCATGCACGGCAAGACCTCTGCCATTCATCACCAGCAAGCGGGGCTATTCAAAGGTTTGCCCAACCCATTCGAGGCCACGCGTTACCACTCGCTCATTGTGAACCGACAAACCCTGCCTGCTGATTTGCGAATAACCGCTGAATCCGAAGACGAGATCATCATGGGCCTCCAGCACCGTGACTACCCGGTCTTTGGCGTGCAGTTTCATCCTGAATCCATACTCACCCGTGAGGGCAAGAAACTGTTAGAAAATTTCTTGAACATTTGCGGAGAAAACTGAGGGAGTTGCCATGATCCAGCAAGCGATCAAAACCCTGATCGAAGGGAAGGACTTAAGCCACGAATTTGCCTGCCACGTCATGCAAACCATCATGACCGGAGGGGCAACGCCGGCACAGATCGGCGCTTTTTTGGTGGCAGAAAAACTAAAGGGCGAGACCTATCAGGAGGTTGCCGGTTTTGCCGAAGTTATGAGGGAACGGGCAACGCCCATTGCTACGAAACACACAAATCACATCGACATGTGCGGCACCGGCGGGGACGGAGCCGGCACCTTCAACATCTCGACCATTGCCTCGTTTGTTGTCGCTGGTGGTGGCGTGCCGGTTGCCAAGCATGGCAATCGATCCGTCTCCAGCAAGTGCGGCAGCGCGGATTTGCTGGAAGAGCTGGGCGTGAACATCGACTTGCCCGCACCGCAGGTCAGTGCCTGTCTGGACGAAATCGGTATCGCCTTTCTTTTTGCGCCCGGGCTGCACAAAGCCATGAAATACGCGGTGGCGCCAAGACGTGAAATCGGCGTACGAACGGTTTTCAATATTCTCGGGCCTTTGACAAATCCCGCCAGAGTACGCAGGCAGGTCCTCGGTGTTTATCAGCCGCAAATCGCCCGTTTGATGGCTGAAGTGCTGCGAGAGTTAGGTTCCGAACACGTTCTGATCATTCATGGCCTGGAGGGGCTGGACGAGGTCTCGCTCAAAGGCCCCACGTTAGCGGTAGAGCTGTTGCACGGAGAGATCAGCGAGAAATACCTTTTGCCAGAAAGCTTTGGGTTTGAAGCTGCAGAGGCCGACGGCATCTCTGGCAGCACACCCGCGGAAAACGCACGCATTGCCCTTGACGTCCTGAATGGGAAAGTCGGGGCTGCCCGGGATATCGTGGTCGTCAATGCGGCTTGTGGTTTTGTGGTGGGCGGCAACGCCAGCAGTTTCCTGGAAGGGGCGGAGATGGGGCGCCAGTCCATCGATTCCGGTGCCGCTTTGGCAAAACTGGAAGCTCTGAAAGCATTTAGCCAGGAGAAGGTCCATGCCTGACGTCTTAGACGAAATTATTGCCAACAAAAAAGCAGAGCTCAAGAAAGCGAAGCAAGAGGTGTCGATTAGCAGGCTTTGGGAGGCGGTTGCAGAACAGCCTCCACCAAAGGAGTTTGTCGGCGTCTTAAACAACCCGGAGTGCGTTTCCGTCATCGCTGAAATCAAAAAGACATCGCCTTCTGCCGGAATCATCCGCCACGACTTTGAGCCGCTGGCCATTGCCAGGGCTTACGAATCCGCCGGCGCTGCGGCCATTTCGGTTTTGACGGACGAGAGATTTTTCGGTGGCTCGCTGAAAGTTTTGAAACAGGTACGGGCACAAGTAGCGTTGCCCCTGTTGCGTAAGGACTTCGTGTTGGACCCCTATCAACTAATTGAGGCACGCGCTTGTGGTGCTGATGCCGTGTTGCTCATCATTGGTGCTCTGGACAAGTCTCAGTGCGCCGAGCTTCGAGATGCTGCCCTGGAGCTCCGGCTTTCTGCACTGGCGGAGGTGCACAATTTTCGTGAATTGGAAGCTGCCATGAGCTGTGAATTTCAGACAATCGGAATCAACAATCGCGACTTGCGAACCTTTGAGGTCGACCTCGCTGCAACCGAGCTTGTGATCCGCGAGGTGCCGGCAGACGTCCTGGTGGTCTCCGAAAGCGGCATCAAGAACCGGGCCGATGTGGAAAGGCTCGGGAAGGCGGGCGTCGATGCCGTGCTGGTGGGCGAGACCCTGATGCGGCAAAGCGATGTCGGTTCTGCACTTGACGAATTGATCGGAGTGACAAAATGGTCAAGGTGAAAATTTGCGGCATAACCAATCAGGAAGACGCGTGGCTGGCTTGCGACCTGGGGGCCGATGCCCTGGGATTTATTCTCTACCCAAAGAGTCCTCGATATGCCAACCCGGAAATAGTCCTAAAGATCGTAAGATCTCTGCCGCCGTTTGTTACAACCGTGGGGGTGTTTGTCAATGAAACTAATGAGGATTTGAACAAGCTTTGCCAAACCATTCCTTTTAAGCTAATTCAACTTCACGGCGACGAAACGCCTGGGTACTGTAAGCGCCTGCACTTGCCGTGCATCAAAGCCCTTAGAGTGAATCGCGATTTGCGAGTGTCGCAAATGCAGGACTATGAGGTCTCAGGTTTCTTACTGGACACTTTTGACAGAGATTCCTACGGCGGCACCGGCACCATCTTCGATTGGAACATTGCCAGGGCGGCGAAGAAGTATGGCAGAATTCTGCTTTCCGGCGGACTGACTCCGGACAATGTCGTGTCGGCGGTGGAAGAGGTGTGGCCTTACGCCGTAGATATTTGCAGCGGCGTGGAGGCTTCGCCTGGCAAAAAGGACCCCGAAAAGCTGCGTGCATTTTTCGACGCAATAAAATCAATACAACCACATCCTAATTTAAACTTGGAAAGCGACCAGTGAAAAACGACATGTTGCAGAAGGCCGATTTGGAGCAGCCATTGCCTCTTGGGACAGATTATCGCAACCTGCCCGATGCACGAGGCCACTTCGGACCTTACGGCGGCCAGTTTGTGCCAGAGATTTTGAAGCCCGTTCTGGACGAATTGCAACAGGCTTACCAGCGGGCTGGCGAGGACCCCGATTTTGACCGTGAATTTAATTACTACTTGCAAGAATATTCGGGTCGGCCCACGCCGCTCACTTTTGCCGGTCGGCTGACGGAGCAATTGCAGGGGGCAAAGATTTACCTCAAGCGCGAAGACTTGAATCACACCGGTGCTCACAAAATCAATAACACGCTGGGGCAAATTCTTCTGGCCAAACGTATGGGTAAGCGGCGTATTATTGCTGAGACCGGAGCCGGTCAACACGGTGTGGCGGTAGCCACTGTGGCAGCCAAATTTGGCCTGGATTGCCTGATTTATATGGGCGAGGAGGACACGCAACGGCAGGCACTGAATGTGTTTCGAATGCAGTTGTTGGGGGCTCGGGTAGTACCAGTGGCCTCTGGCAGTCAGACCTTAAAAGATGCTATTAACGAAGCCATCCGCGATTGGATTACCAATGTCAAAGACACATTTTACTTGATCGGTTCGGTGGTGGGGCCGCATCCGTACCCGGTGTTGGTGCGCGACTTTCAGTCGGTCATCGGCCGGGAAACAAGGCAGCAATTTCTGGAGAAAAGCGGCAAGCTACCTGACACGGTTGTGGCTTGCGTCGGTGGTGGCAGCAACGCCATGGGCATGTTCTACCCCTTCCTCAACGACCAACAGGTAAAGCTCATCGGGGTGGAAGCGGGCGGATTGGGACTGGACACGAACAGACACTCAGCCACGCTTTGTCGCGGGGAGCCCGGGGTTTTGCACGGCTCAAAATCTTACATTCTGCAAGACGAAGATGGTCAAATACGTGAAGTGCACTCGGTGTCAGCCGGATTGGATTACCCAGGTGTGGGGCCGGAGCACAGTTTTTTGAAGGACACGCAAAGAGTGGCCTACACATCGGTTACCGACGAAGAAGCGCTGCACGCTTTTTACTTGCTCTCCAAAACCGAAGGCATTATCCCGGCCCTGGAAAGCGCTCACGCTGTCGCCCAGGCTGTGAAAATCGCGCCGGAAATGACCGCTGACGAATCCCTCGTCATCTGTCTTTCAGGACGCGGCGACAAAGATGTGGGAATCGTACAATCCAGAATGAATGAAGAATTGTAAATAAAGCAAGACCGTAAAAGTCAGGAGGTCCATTTGAACAGACTCGCACAACTGTTTCGGCGTTCAGACAAAAACCAGGACAAGCTTTTGTCCCTATTTCTAACTGCCGGTTACCCCAAATTGGAGAGTACCCCGGAATTGGTGTGGACCGTGGAAAGGGCCGGAGCAGATTTCGTTGAAATTGGCATCCCATTTTCAGACCCGTTGGCAGACGGGCCTACCATTCAGAAGTCTTCTCAAACTGCGCTGCAAAACGGCATGAACGTGCGGGGTGTTCTGCAACAGGTGGAAGAGATCCGCCGCAAGAGTCAACTCCCCCTGATCTTGATGACCTACCTGAATCCAATTCTTAAATATGGCCTGGAGAAGTTCATTGAAGAAGCAAATGAAGCTGGCGTGGACGGTTTCATCATCCCGGACTTGCTGCCCGAAGAGTTGGAAACCGCGCGGAATGGCAAGACCTTTGGAGTGAATCTCTTGATCTCACCCAATACGCCCATTGAGCGCGTTCGCGCCATCGACCGGTTGACCACAGATTTCATTTATTGCGTGTCGGTGACCGGTGTTACCGGTAGCAGGCGGGGAGTACCGGCGGGTTTGCTCGACTACTTGAAAGCGGTCAGGGAGGTCGTCACGCACCCCGTTCTGGTTGGGTTTGGGGTTTCGGACCCCGAAGATGCCGGGGCCATATCCCGGGCCGCAGACGGCGTCATCATCGGCAGTGCTTTGATCGATTTGATGGGCCGCTTTAGGGATCGTGACGAGATGTTAGGGGCCGTAAGTCAATTTGTGCAGAAAATCAACCAGGCTTTGAAAGGAGCTCGCTAATGGACATTGAGGATTGGCGTAGAAAAATCGACCAGGTCGACTTGGAAATATTGAAGCTTCTGAATAAACGGACGCAATACACCATTGAAATCGGCAAGATCAAAAAGCAGAAGAACATCCCTATTCATTCGCCGGAACGAGAAAAATTTATCATGCAAAGAATTGCCAGGGAGAACCGGGGACCTCTTAGCGACCAGGGTGCCATTAGAGTTTTTGAAAGAATTATTGATGAGTCAAGAAAACAAGAGAAGCTTGTTTGTAGCGACTAATTCAGCAAACTTTTTAGGAGGAAACGTCATGGTGGTAGTAATGGAAGAAAATGCACACGAGGATGAAATTCAAACCGTGATTGAAAAACTTACATCCATGAGCTTTGATGTACACCGTTCGACCGGGGTGAACCAAACCGTGCTGGGGGCCATTGGCGACAAGCGAGGCCTGGACGCCCGCACGTTAGAATTGCTGCCGGGGGTTTACAAGGTGCTCCGCATCACCGAGCCTTTCAAACTAACCAGCCGCACTTTTCAACCGGAGAACACGGTCATCACTGTCAAAGGCGTCACGATTGGGAGCGAAAAGCTGGTGATGATGGCCGGCCCCTGTTCGGTGGAAGGTCGGGAGCAGATTTTAGAGATTGCTGGCATCGTGAAAAAGGCAGGCGCCCAAATCTTGCGTGGCGGCGCTTTCAAGCCCCGTTCTTCACCTTACACTTTTCAAGGTCTCAAGGAGCAAGGGTTGCAATACTTGCGCGAAGCTTGCAATAAACACGGTTTGATTTGTGTGTCTGAGGTCATGGAGGTCGCACTCATCCCACTACTGGTAGAGTATGTGGACATTCTTCAGGTGGGCGCCAGAAACATGCAGAATTTCTCGTTGCTGAGAGAGCTGGGCAAAATCCGCAAACCCGTGCTGTTGAAACGGGGCATGGCGGCGACCATCGAAGAGACCTTGATGGCGGCCGAATACATCATGTCAGGGGGAAACTACCAGGTCATTCTTTGCGAACGTGGAATCCGCACATTTGAAAACTACACGCGAAACACGTTGGACATTTCGGCGATCCCTGTCGTCAAGAAGCTCAGCCATCTGCCCATCATCGTAGACCCCAGCCATGCTACCGGTAAACGCGACAAAGTCGCCCCCATGGCCAGGGCTGCCATTGCTGCCGGTGCCGACGGCCTGTTGATCGAGGTGCACCAGGACCCTGAAAATGCCCTGTCCGACGGCGCGCAATCTTTGTTTCCTGAACAATTTCAAAGGCTCATGGGCGAATTAGAAATCATCGCCAAGGCCGTTGGGCGCACCTGGTGAGTCCAAATGATTTCAATAACAAACCGCTTTTACCTGTTCAACGCCACCTGTCACAAATGGAGAGGAAATTGATTTTCGATTCGGTCACCATTGTCGGATTGGGTCTGATCGGAGGTTCCCTGGCCGCCGCCTTCAAACAAAAACAAGTGGTTGGCAGGCTGATCGGGGTCGATTTTCCGCCCATTCATTCCAGCGCTGTGTCGAGAAGATTGATCAGTCAGGGATTTGGCCCTGACCAACTGACACGCGCCGTGCAGCGTGCGGACGTGGTCATCCTTGCCACTCCGATCAAGGAGACCCTGGAGCTGCTTCCAGGGGTTGCCCACGCGGTCAAACCGGGCGCGTTAATCACCGATGTCTGCAGCACCAAGGCAGCCGTGGTGCACTGCGCCCAGAAATGCTGCTCAGAGGACGTCTATTTTCTGGGCGGCCACCCAATGGCGGGTTCGGAAAGGCAAGGACTGGAGTATGCCGATCCGTTGATGTTTGAAAATGCTGTGTACGTGTTGACCAATTCGGGTGAGGTCCCTGACTCCGTGCTGCAAAGATTTGTTGCGCTGATTGAGGCGATTGGGGCAAAGATCATTTTTCTGTCTCCGGCTTTGCACGACAAGATGGCTGCGGTGGTCAGTCATTTGCCGCAAATGTTGGCTGTCTCGCTTATGAACCTCGCTGCCCAACAAAATGAGAAAGATGACCTGTACCTGAAGCTGGCTGCCGGAGGGTTCCGCGACATGACCCGCGTGGCCTCCAGTCCCTATGAAATGTGGGCCGACATCTGCGCAACCAACGCCGGAAACATCAAATGGGCTATCGATCAGTTTGTTGCAGAGCTTGAAAGAACGAAACAAGCGATTTCAGACGGCCAGCTCGAATCCAAGTTTAGAAGCGCTGCCCACAACCGTTTGTCCATTCCCACCGACAGCCGGGGCTTCTTGAAGCCCCACTACGACATTTCTGTTGTCGTCGAAGACAGGCCAGGGATGATCGCTGGTATTGCACAAACTTTAGCCAGTGCGGACATCAACATAAAAGACATCGAAGTGTTGAAAGTCCGGGAAGGGGACGCCGGTACCCTGCGACTCGCTCTGGAGAGTGAAAGGGATAGAGAGCGAGCTGTGCAACGCCTCACGGAAAGCGGGTTTCAGACCTCTATCCGCGCTTGAGTCTCCTGTACTCCACCAGATTTCTCTTGATGTTTAGGCAATAATTCAATAATTTGCAAGCAATCACAACTCACGACATCGTGTTGGAAGCAAGGAATACCTGGCCTGATTTTGTACCAGTGCAATGGGGGCAAGAAATCAGGTATCTGTCCACAGTGCTTGCAAAGAATGGAGGTGTCCAAAAAGTTGAAAAAGAGTGGCTGTGTTGTCATTCCTGCGAAAGCAGGAATCCAGAAAAACAATAGCTTATAGATTCCCGCTTTCGCGAGAATGACAGAAATATGGCCTTTTTGGACAACCCCGACGGTTTTTGAAGCGTTCAGCGAAAAAAGCAGGGGGATTTTAGGTGGCATTCTGAAATTCCAGGCCAAGGTGCTGTCAGCCGGACATCCCTCTGATTTTCGCTCTGAACGAGCGAAAATCTGTCTCCCTATCAAGGGGAGAATACCTGCGCAATCGAGACGATTGCGTTACGTACAGCAGAGCGTTGCCCAAAAGAGCAAGTTGCGAGTCATCCCGAGTAGGTCACCGTTTCTCAGGTGACCGTATCGAGGGGTGACGGGCCTCGATGCGTCCCGACCAAAAGGCGGTCGGGACTACTCAGGACGACTACCATTGTGCTCAAGGAAAAGCAACTGTCGTTCCGCTCCGGAGGAGCGTTTCATCGAAGCCTTAGCAATCCGGTGCAGCCGGATTGTTTTAAATGTTGGAAACGCCAAAGGCAGCCTGTCATGCAGGAGGCATCTTGTTACAGGTCAGCACTGTGCAGCCAGCCGACAAGATTCCTCCTGAATGACATTAAAAACGTTGATAAAGGACAGCGACAGCCGGGCGTTTCTCAAAAAAGTGGTAAATAAGTTGGAACAAATAATTGCACCAGCAAAAAAAATTGCAGGCAAAATGAGCCTGCCGGGCGACAAGTCCATTTCCCACCGGGCGTTGATGCTTGGGGCGATTGCTGAGGGGGTCACGGAAATTGAAAATCTCTCCAATGGGGCAGATGTTGCAAGCACGGCCAACTGCTTGCGCAGTCTTGGAGTTAAAATCAAGAAGAAAGGTGGTCGCACCCTGGTCACCGGTAAGGGATTGCACGGCTTGCGCGAATCCCGGAGGGCCTTAGACGCTGGCAATTCCGGTACCACCATGCGTCTCCTGGCCGGAATCCTGGCCGGACAGCCGTTTCAATCCGTCCTAACCGGCGACGAGTCGCTGCGCAGACGGCCTATGTCGCGAATCATCACGCCGTTGCAACAAATGGGCGCCCGCATCGAAGCTGTGGACGGCGAGCATGCCCCGCTGTCGATCCATGGCTCCAGGTTGCTGCCGATCAGCTACAACTTGCCCGTTGCCAGCGCTCAGCTCAAGTCCTGTATCTTGTTGGCTGGTCTTTACGCCGCCGGCAGGACCGAGGTGCGCGAACCGCGAGCTTCGCGAGATCATACGGAACGCATGCTGCAAAATTTTGGGGCAGTCATCGAAGCACAGGACTTGCGCATTACAGTCACCGGACCCGCCACTCTGACCGCCCAGAAGATTTGGGTGCCTGGAGATCTGTCGTCGGCTGCGTTTTTTTTAGCCGCAGCCGTGCTGGTCCCGGAGTCGCAGTTGCTTTTGGAAAGGGTAGGCATCAACCCAACCCGCAGTGCCTTGTTGACGGTGTTAAATGACATGGGGGCCAAGGTGCAAATACTGAACGTCTTTGCCGCCGGCAATGAGCTGATTGCCGATCTCTATGTTGAGCATTCTAAGCTGAAAGGCATTCGCATCGAACCGGCGCTGATTCCACAAATCATCGATGAAATCCCCATTTTGGCGGTTCTTGCCAGCCAGGCGACAGGCGTTACTGAGATTTGGGGTGCGGGAGAGCTGCGCAAAAAGGAATCGGACCGGCTGCAGACCATTGCGACGAATCTAAGTAAGATGGGGGCAAGGGTTGAGGAGAAAGAAGACGGCCTGGTCATCGAAGGGCCGACGAAATTGCGCGGTGCTGTGTTGGACAGTTTTGCAGACCACCGGATTGCCATGTCGTTTGCCGTGGCAGCCCTCGTCGCAACGAACGAGTGTAAGATCGTGAACGCAGATTGTGCGAACGTAAGCTTTCCCGGCTTTTACGATCGATTAAAACAAATTGCTGTCCTCTAAGATGAACAAAATGCGGTTTGGAATCATCGGTTGTCCCATCGGGCATTCATTGTCCCCGACGTTGCACGAATATCTGCTGCAAAAAATTGGCGTCAAAGGCTGTTATCAGGCGTTCGAGATTCAGCCAGAGTCTTTGCGGGAGGCCGTTTCTGCCTTGAAGACTTTGGGATTTGACGGGTTCAACGTGACGATTCCGCACAAGCAAACGGTCATGGCGCATTTGGATGAAGTCTCAGAAGAAGCCGTACGCGTGGGCGCTGTGAACACCGTTTGCAGACGCCAAAACCGGTGGGTCGGTTACAACACCGACGGGGCAGGTTTCCTTCGTGCCTTGCAAAACAATGGCGTCGAAGTGCGCAACCAGTCGGCTGTTGTCCTGGGAGCTGGCGGTGCTGCCCGGGCGGTGATTTTTGCACTGATTGACGAAAGCATCGGCCGGTTGCGCGTGATCAACCGTACGTTAGAACGGGCCGAAAAACTGGTGAACGAGGTCTGCGCCAAAACAAGCTTCACGAACATTGGGTTTGCTGGAAGCAGCGGCAAAGCGGCTGCGGGGGTCATTCAGTCGGCGTCCCTGCTGGTCAATGCTACTTCGGTGGGAACCTGGCCAGAGGCCGATTCGACGCCGCTTGCGTTCGATTCTGACCTGAAGAATGTGACGGTGGTGGATTTGGTTTACAATCCGGTGGAGACCAGGTTCTTGAGAGCGGCCAGAGAGCTGGGAGCAGCCACCGTGGACGGTCTGGAAATGCTGATCTTCCAGGGCATCGAAGCCATGCGAATTTGGACTGAAATGCATTTTGACCACACAGATTTTTTCAAAGAATTAAAGGCATTACTCACACAGGAGCTGCGAAGCTATGGGCAGCATTAGAATATTGACCGCAGGGGAATCGCACGGCAAGGCCCTGGTTGGCATCCTGGAAGGTATTCCTGCGGGTCTGGAGATCAGTGAAGAGGAGATTTTCGCAGCCCTGCAACGCCGGCAAAAAGGCCACGGTCGCGGCGGCCGCATGAAAATCGAGACAGACCGTGCGCAAATTCTTTCCGGCGTTCGGTTTGGAAAAACGCTCGGGAGTCCCATTTCTCTTTTGTTGGAAAACAAAGACTGGCAAAACTGGCAAAAGAAAATGGCGGTGGCAGCTCCTGACCAGGGAACCAAACAGGTCACGGTACCCCGACCAGGTCATGCTGACCTGGCCGGTGCCATCAAGTATGGTCACCAGGACATTCGCAATGTTCTCGAACGCGCCAGCGCGCGCGAAACCGCCATGCGGGTGGCGCTGGGAAGCATCGCGACAAAGCTCTTGCAGGCGTTCGACATTGAAATCGTTAGCCACGTGCTACAAATTCATTCCGTGACCAGCGATTTTTCCCTCCTGAACATCGAGGGGGACAACAGCCCGGAGCGCCGGTTTGGTTGCACCTTGCAAGAGATCAGCCGCAAGGCCGACCAATCCCCAGTGCGTTGTCTGGACAGTAAATATGAGGAGCAGATGATCGAAAAGATCGACACGGCCAGAGAAAACAAGGACACAGTGGGTGGCATCTTCGAAGTGGCAGCGTTAAATCTTCCCATTGGGCTGGGCAGCTACGTGCACTGGGACCGAAAACTGGATGGCCGTATCGCCCAGGCCATGATGAGCATTCCGGCGATGAAAGGGGTGGAGATCGGCGCTGGCTTCAAGGCAGCGGCTGCGTTTGGTTCGCAAGTGCACGACCCGATTTATTACGATGAGGAGAGGCAATATTTTCGTAGTCGGAACCAGGCGGGTGGTCTGGAAGGTGGCGTCACCAACGGCATGCCGCTGGTCGTGAGAGTAGCCATGAAGCCCATTTCAACTTTGTTGCAACCGCTTGATTCCGTGGACATGGCGACCAAAGTCAAAATCAAGGCTCACATCGAAAGGAGCGATGTGTGTGCCGTGCCTGCGGCCTCGGTGGTAGGAGAAGCCGTTTTAGCTCTGGTATTGGCTGAGGCTTTTTTGGAAAAGTTTGGGGGGGATTCTATGAATGAAATCATGCAATCTTATGAGCGCTGGAAGAACAGCAATCGGTGACCGCAACATTTTTTTAATCGGATTCATGGGCGCCGGAAAAACGACCATCGGCAGGGTGCTCGCGCAAAAGTTGAGCCGCACGTTTGTTGACACGGACGCGCTGATTGAGGAGAAAGCTGGAAAGTCGATCCCCGAGATCTTCACAGAACGGGGTGAGGGTTACTTCCGCGATTTGGAGTCTGAGGTGATCGAAGCGGTGGCTGCAAGCCAGAACTACGTAGTGGCCTTAGGGGGAGGCACCGTTCTACGGGATGCAAACTGGCAGAAAATAAGGCGTTCCGGCGCCACAGTCTACCTGAAGTGGAAGCTGCCGACTCTCTTACCCCGCATTGTAAACGACAGGAACAGGCCCCTGCTTCGGGTTGGGTCAGGCGTGGACTCTAACTTGGAGAAAATCGAACGACTGTTTCTGCAAAGGTCGCCGCTATACGAACGGGCCGAAATTGTTTTAAATTGTCAAAATAATTTAGAACCTGCTATTGTTGCAGATAAAATAGTTGAAAGGTTGTTGCAGAAGACATGAAAAATTTACTCGTTGTTCATGGGCCCAATCTAAATCTTCTCGGGGAAAGAGAACCTGAAATCTATGGCACCATGTCCCTGGCCGATCTTAACCAGGAAATTGAGAAGTTTGTGCAGGAGCTGGGCTTGAGCGTCAAGGCCTTTCAATCCAACCACGAAGGTGCGCTGATTGATTTCATCCACGAGAATCGTCAGTGGGCGCAGGGGGTTCTGATCAATCCGGGCGCCTTAACGCATTACAGCTATGCCCTGAGGGATGCCATTGCTTCGGTCAACCTCCTGACTGTTGAGGTGCACTTGTCGGACATAAACGCCAGGGAAGCGTTCCGCAAGCATTCGGTGATCAGAGATGTTTGTGTTAAGCAAATTAGCGGGCTGGGAATCCAGGGTTACCTGCGTGGTGTGGAGTATCTGGTGGGCTTGCAAGTGGTCGAACGCTTGCAGGCGTTCATGCGTGAGCAAAGCGACCGGAATGCCATCTTGTCTGAAGCGGTGAAACTGCTGAAAGAGGCTTACCCCAAGTACACCTGGGTTGGCATCTACCTGTTGGAAGGGCAGGAACTGGTGCTGCACAATTACATCGGCAAGCCATCTCCGCACACTAAGATTGCCTTAGGAAAGGGCATCTGTGGCGCTGCTGCAAATGAGGGGCGTTCGATCATCGTTCCGGATGTCAACAAGGACGCTCGGTATTTAGCCTGCAGCATCGACACGCGCTCAGAAATCGTGGTGCCAATCATGTCTAACCGGCGTGTCTATGGTGAAATCGATATCGATAGCGATCGTTTGGACATTTTCCATGAGGGCGACCGGGAAATCCTGGAGAGCATCAGCGCCCTGTTGACACGGATTTGGACCCGGTGAAGGCAGTCTGACATTTTAACAGATGGGTGCAGACCTAATGGCAAGCGGTGCACTGAACCCGGAACGGCGCGGTGGCCTGAACGAACGGTTCACCGTCACATGGCTAAACCATGATAAAATAAACGGGCAACTCAATCGATGTCTGTGTGGCATAATAATTGTTGCTTCCACCTCAGGTTTGGCTTAATTGACTAATTGGCACAAAAAGCAAGGCATATTTTATCATGGAAAATAGCAAAGTTTTAAATAGAGAGAACGAAGATTCGGAGCGTCCAGAGAAAGAGCAAAACTCCTCACACGAGGAACCCCGGGAGCTGAATTTTCAAATCCCCCAGGTTCTACCCGTACTGCCGCTCAGGAATACGGTCGTATTCCCGCAGCAAATCATTCCGCTTTCTGTCGGCCGTGAAAAATCGATCAAGTTGATCGAAGATTCCTCGGATAACAAAAAACTGATCGTACTGGTAGCACAAAAAGATGGAAAAATTGATCATCCGGAGCCGAAGGATCTCTACTCCTGGGGTACGATCGCTTTCATCATGAAGGTGTTTAAGATGCCGGACGGCACGCAAAGCGCCATGGTGCAGGGGTTGAATCGGGTGGAAATCATCAAGTTCACCCAGTCCGAGCCTTATTTGAAGGCCTTGGTGCAGCCGCAGCTGGAGAGCGAAGCCAAGGGTGTCGACATCGAGGCTTTAATCGGCAATCTGCGTAGTCTGTTTCAAAAGGTGGTTGGCCTGGCACCTTATTTGACCCCCGAACATTCCATGCTGGTCGCTAACACCGAAGATCCAGACAATTTAGCGGACATCATCACCTGGAATCTGAATATTTCCACTGCCGACAAACAAAGCGTTCTGGAGCTGGTGGATTTAAAAGCCCGATTAGAACGTGTGACCTATTTGTTAACCAAGGAGCTGCAAATCCTGGAATTGGGCAGCAAGATTCAGTCCGAGGTTCAGGGAGAAATCAACAAGACTCAGCGAGAGTATTACCTCAGGGAACAACTGAAGGCTATTCGTCGAGAACTGGGGGAGGACCAAGACGAACGGACCGCAGAATTCAATGAACTGCGCAATAAAATCAAGGAAGCCAAGTTGCCAGTGGAAGCGAAGAAGGTCGCGGACAAGGAGTTGGACCGGTTAGCAAAAATGCCTCCGCAGGCCGCTGAGTACACGGTTTCGCGCACCTACCTGGATTGGCTCATTGAGGTGCCCTGGAGCAAGAGCACCCAGGACAATCTGGAGGTCGATTCGGCGCAAAAAGTGCTCGACGAGGATCATTATGACCTGGAGAAGGTCAAGAAGCGCATCCTGGAATATTTGGCCGTTCGAAAGCTAAAAAATGACATGAAAGGTCCGATCATCTGTTTCGTTGGTCCTCCGGGCGTGGGAAAAACCTCTCTCGGGAAATCTATTGCACGAGCCTTGGGTAGAAAATTCATTAGAATCTCTTTGGGGGGCGTCCGGGACGAAGCTGAAATAAGGGGCCACCGAAGAACCTATATTGGTGCATTGCCGGGCCGGATCATTCAAGGGTTAAAAAAGGTGGGTTCGAACAATCCCGTGTTCATGCTGGATGAAATCGACAAACTTGGAACGGATTTTCGCGGGGACCCTTCCTCGGCTTTGCTGGAAGTCCTGGATCCAGAGCAAAACTACTCATTCTCAGACCATTATCTCGAAGTTCCCTTCGACCTTTCTAAGGTAATGTTCATTGCTACGGCTAATCTCGCCGATCCCATACCGCCTGCGCTCAGGGACCGTATGGAACTGATCGAATTGCCCGGATACACCGAAAACGAGAAGATAAAAATTGCAGAGAGCTTTTTGATTCCCAAGCAGTTGAACGACCACGGTTTGACCAACGAACAGCTTGAATTTGAACCAGAAGCCATATCTGTAATCATTCGTTCCTACACCCGTGAAGCAGGGGTGCGCAACTTGGAGAGGGAAATCGCTTCTGTGTGTCGCGGCGTCGCCCGGGAAGTGGTGGAGGGAAAGACCGAATCTAAGACTATCACTGAAGATGATTTATCCCTGTATTTAGGGCCCACCAAGTTCTTCTCTGAGATAGCTGAGCGCACCTCCAGACCCGGCGTGGCCACCGGCATGGCCTGGACCCCTGCGGGAGGTGACATCCTGTTCATAGAGGCAACCAAAATGCGCGGCAAGGGGGAGCTGATTCTCACCGGTTCTCTTGGCGATGTGATGAAGGAATCTGCACGGGCAGCCCTGAGCTACATTCGTTCTCTGGCCGGAGAGTTGAATATTAAAGCCGATGAATTTGAGAAAAACGACCTCCATATTCATGTGCCGGCTGGCTCCATTCCTAAAGATGGTCCCTCGGCCGGGGTTACGATTTTGACCGCACTGGTTTCTTTGCTGACGAACCGCCTGGTTTGCAACGAATTGGCCATGACCGGTGAAATCACGCTTAGGGGGCTGGTTTTGCCAGTGGGTGGAATCAAAGAAAAGGTCCTGGCAGCCCACCGGGCCGGAATCAAAAAGATCCTATTGCCGGAAAAAAACCGCAAGGACTTGGATGAAATCCCGGAAGAGATTCGCAATCAGCTTGAATTTCACTTTGTCAACGAAATGCAGGAACTGATCAGTCTGGCGTTGACAAATGAGTGCGAATAATCGAAGAATGTCTCAACACGTTCTCAGTGCATCAAATATATACAATTATTGCTAACATTTGAGCGGTTTTCGAATCATGGGCAGTTTGGTAAGTATTCTATAAATAAGACCTTAAGGCATTAAAAACGAGCTATAAAATCGTATGGCATGGTGTTTGTTAAAGGTATTTTCAATTGAATTTCACTGATTGAAAGTACCTTAACCGCTCACGCCATGAAAGAATTATTATATTTTTCCTTTTCCGATTTGATGGTTCGAGTAGAGTACTGCCAAGACGCCAATTCCCTCCGTTACTCTTCACATAGAAAGATTACCTTTGGGGAAAGGGTTATCGTTGAACAATACCTCTTAACAAACGTAGCGATCAAAACGGATTACTACAAAAGGTATCCATCTTTACTGATTTATTTAGGTATCAATAGCAAGCTTGCCAAGGATCTGAACTTGTTCCATCTGAAAAACACATTGAAATTCTTGAATGACAAAGATAAGAATGTTCAGAATTCGGTCAAACATCTTATTGATCAGTCCATGACCAACTATTATTTCGAACAAATTGGCAACACCATCTTAGAAATTCGCAAACTGGTCAGCATGTCTTATTCAGATGTGGAATTGAGGTATTTTGAGAACAAATTGGAGGAATTAATCGAAGCGTATAATATCTATGCCGAACGAAAAGTTTCATTTGAAGAAGTTTTGCCAAAAGAACTAAAACCTTTGTTTTTGGTTTGAACCTCAAAATCATAATTAACCAATCTAACTAATAAGGGGATTTGCGATGAATAGGTACATAACAGCATTTGGGCTTGCCTCAATCCTATTTTTCAGCGCAGCCATATCCCGTGCAGAAGACGTTAGGGGGAAATGGGGATTTGGTTTGAATGCAGGAGGGCAAAAGTTGTATGGAGATAAGAAGTCAGGGATCGGCGCTGGTCTGGAGGGAAGCGTGATGTATCGGGTCTTGCCCATGGCAGACGTTGTACTCTCCGCGGGTTACAGCCAACTGAAGTACCATGATCCTGGCTTTAAAAGGTTCACCAATCTGATAAATGTTGATTTGAAAGGCAATTTTGAGGTAATTTCCAAAGGCATGATAAGGCCGTTTGTTACGGCTGGTTTAGGAATCATCAATTTCAAGCATCAAAACTCCACATTTGGGCGTTTTTCCGATGCGGCGTTTTTTGGGGGCGGTGGAATCAAGCTTCGGCTTAACCGCTCATTCGACAGTTTTGTTGGGGCTGATTACCGGTTTACCACCGCTGACGAACTTGATGACCGCACTTTAGGCGGCAAACAAGGCAATGCTAACGATGGCTATTTGAATGTTCGTGCGGGAGTTTCTTACTTTTTGCCGGGCAAGCAGCGGGAAGTGCCCCAGGTGGTTGCTATGGAAAACGTGCCATTCGACCAGCTTGACAGCGCCGAACTTGCTTCAGAAGGACAGGGCTCTGTTGCTTCCAATCCGGATACAGAAACCAAGGACATGGAGCAGTACATCAAGCTCAAGTCGCGCATCGACGACCTTTCCGACAAAATCGATTCAAAAGAAGGTACCATTTCGCAACTAAGGCGCCACGTTGAAAACAAGAAGCAACAAGTTGCTTCGCTCTCCAAGACTGTTTCGCGCAATCCTTCTGTTAATCTTAGGCCTTCTACAAACAAATCTGGCTTTGCCGACATTTATGAAGAAGCGTTGGCGTACTATTACAACAGGAATTACAATCAAGCCACATCGCTGTTCAGTTTACTGTTGCAACAATATCCTACACATGCCCTGGCAGCGAATTGTCAATATTGGATTGCGGAGTGCGATTATCAATTGGGGCGCTATCAGGATGCTATTGATGCATCGTTCAAGGTGCTGGGTTACCGGCGCTCTCCCAAAAAAGATGACACCCTGTTTCTTTTGGGTAAGACCTATTTGAAAACTGGCTCCGGCTCCAGGGCTAAGGAGTCGTTCGATCGCCTGCTCAGAGAATATCCACAAAGTGAGTTTGTGTTTGAGGCCAGAGACTATTTGAGCAAGCTCTAACCCATTGCAAGGGCTTTAGAAATATCGAGCGCGTTAACCATTGCACAATCGTTTTTGATCTTGAGTCTATTTGCGAAAACCATCGGGGGCGCAATCCTCGGTGGTTTTCTTTTTAGAGCCTTCAGGGAGCGATTACAATATTAGCTTGACATTTTTGTTTATTTTTCTAAAATTTAATGGCGCCTATGGACGGACATTTTACGCAGCTTGCATATATCCTGAGGACTGCAAATGAAGCTTACGATATTAATAGCCGACAAGAGTCAATCCTACCTGGAAATATCTAAAAAGATGCTCAAATTTCACTACGAGAATTGTGAAGTTGAATTTGCCATCTCCGGCAAAGAGTGCACAGACAAAGTTTGCCGAAGCAACTACGACCTGATCCTAATTGATCAAGACCTTGGAGATGCCAATGGACTTGAAGTCATAGAGACCTTGAAGGCCAAAGGTGTGAAGAGTCCCCTCATTCTACTTGTTGAGGAAGGAGACGAAGAAATCGCTCTCCAGAGCATTGAAAAGGGTGCGTCTGATTACATCATCAAAGTGCGAGGTTATTTGACCGCGCTTCCGTTCACCGTCAGAAACATATTGGAGAGGAAAAAGCTTACCAAAGCGAAATTGAAAAAATCGACCAGGGTGGGGGTTACAGAGCAAGCCGACCTCAAGAAAGGGTTCTTCATTCTTGATCGAAGATTGCGGTTCTTATCGGCCAATAATAGAATCGAAGAGCTGACGGGATACTCTGAGGATGAGCTGATGGAGCTATCCATCGTCGATCTCTTCTCCAAAGAAAAGGAGATTCATTTTTATGAGTGGATGGACGCAGTCAATGAGAACAACAAAGAGGCTGCTCCCTTTCAGATTGAAATCTTCAACAAAACGGGCGACAAGATTCCTCTGGAGTTAGAACTCGCCACTGTGAAAGATGCAAATCAGGAAGTGGTGAGTTATCGGGGTAAGGCCGAGGTTGTCGAGGGTACGCACCTCAGCCAGCAAAAAGCAGGAGAAAAGATCGACCAGTTGAATCTCATCGTTGAAGTTTCCCATGCCATTAACGACTGCATCCATGAGTCGCTAAACGTATTGCTCGAGCGAATGGCCGAAATCGCTTGTTTGAAATTCCGCTTTAAGAGATCCACCGTGGCGCTACTCGACAGAAGAAAAAAGGCTTTCATTAAACAAGCCATGGTGGGCTACGCCTCGTTGCCCGTGGTAGACAACAGAATCATTGAAGTGCCGTACGAGGTTATTGACAGAATATTTGCCGATCGCTTTCGCGTGAAAGTGCTGTATTATAATCAAGATCACCGCGACACAGCCAGCTATTTGAATTCGAGTTTGCCTGAACGAAGAACCCAAAAACGCCGGCCTCCAAACCAATGGCACAAGCGCGATTTGATCCTGGTGAATTTGATGAATCGACAAAATCAAACCTTTGGGTACATTTCTATGGACGATCCCAATGTCGATCAAATGCCAACGCGAGACACGTTTCACAATTTGGAGATTTTTGGTCAACTGGTCTCTTTTGCGATTGAGAACTTTTACCGATTCTCGGCGTTGGAAAAACGTTCAAGACGCCTAAAGCAACTGCTGGTGACCAGCAACATATTCAAGTTGTATTTGAGCTTAAACGAACTGCTCAAAGAGGTGGTTTGGTCTGTCAGATTCTCTTTGGATTTCAATTTGGTTGCATTAGGATTGATCAGCAAGAGAAGTGGAAATCTGGAAATAAAGGCTGTGGCTTGCGAAGACAAGATAAAAATGTTGCAGATTGGCGAAATCACCTTTCCGCTGAATCCTTTTTCTCAGATTCTCAAAGAGGAATATTCAAAGGGAAAATCATACTTTGTGACCAAAAAGGAAGACATCTTTCGCTCATTCAAACAAATCTATTACGGGGCGGAACTCACTTATGAAACGAACGGGGCGTGGCCGGCCTGGGCGGTAATTCTGGTTCCGCTCAAATCCAGACAAGGCAAGATCATTGGGTTTTTAATCGTCGACGATCCCTCCGATTGTGATTTGCCCAATGACGAAGTCATTCGCACGTTGGAAATCCTGGCAAATCAAGTGGCGGTGGCCATTGATAATCGCATTCTGTATGTGCAAACCAAAATGCGTCTTCAGGAAGCTAAGAGTGATGGAGCAACCAGAACCAACAACAATGCCACTCCCGACTATTCAACCCCAGGAATAAAAAACATCGTCGACCGGATATTTAAGTAGTGCCCGACTGCATTCTCCGACGAAACTGACGTACCGGTGGAACGCAGTGGAGGCACTATCTTGTTTGACAAGTACTTGTAGTTAAGATGCTTAGCTGGCTTTCTCCATGAGGTCGTGCGCTAAGTCCGAAGATGAGTCCTTGGTTGATCACTCGGCATCTCGCTTTGATCCCAAAGGGTCAAGCTTTTACAATTTAGTCTTTCCAAACAATTTCGCTTGACTCTCTCCTGCCAAATTGTTAATTTTTTAAGCTTAATAAGTAACCAAAGTCATAGTTCTCGTATAATAATAAAGTCCTATTGCGCAGTAGAATAGTAAGATTCTTGTCAATTTCTGGAGTCTTAATCAGCACCGTTTTGTTCCATGCTTGTGCGGACCGCGACCGCGTTAATCCTGTCGACCCTCAGAATCCCGACACACAGGGCAAACCCACTGGAGTTCGGGTGTATTCCATTGCAGACACGGTACATTTGCAATGGGATTTGATCGATTTGGAGGATATAACCGGATACAGTATTTATCGCAAGACTGAAAAGGACAGCGACTTTACGCTTTTTGCCACAGTGGAGAGAAACCGTAGCATGTTTATTGACACGCAAATAACTTTCGGAATTGCCTACTCCTATGAAATCTCTGCCGTGGGAAACACTTTTGAAAGCCGTCGTTCTGATTTGCTTACCATTACGCCCGGTCCCACTTTTAGCTGGGTGGCTGACCTTTCTCAAAGACAAATCGTAAAGTTGACCAACGATTCCCAACATGAGATCTTGCGGGCGGGTGGTTTTCAGAAACCCATCGACGTTGAGCCGAATCCCGTCGCAGGCGTGGTCTGGGTTGTGGATTCGTTCACCCGCGAGCTGCTTCGAGTTTCCCAGAACGGCTCAATCATTGCCCCACGTATTCAATTGACTCGGCCAAGAGACGCAACAGTGGACTTTAACGATGGCTCGGTTTGGGTTGGGGATCCGGGCGAAGACGCCGTGGTCAAGTTGGATTCTTCGGGTAAAGTTCTTTTTGAAACCAAACAAGACCCAGTGAGCGACGTCGTATTCAAAAGCCCCATTGCTGTGGCGGTGGATCAGACAAACGGGGATTGCTGGGTCGCTGACAGCCGTGCGGATATGGTGGCCAGAATAAGATCGGATGGTTCCGAGGTGTTAGTCGCTCCGGTCAACTTCCAGGCTGTACAATCCGTGGCAGTCGATTCGGGCCACAGACATGTCTGGGTGGCGGATAGTAGCAGAGTGGTTAGACTCAATCCGTCAGGCGAGATGGATCTTGAAATAGACGGGCCGTTTGATTATGCTTTCAAAGTGGCTGCTAACGATTCTACCGGAGACCTCTGGGTACTCAATCTGGTTTTTGTCGTTGATGCATCGACTGTTAGCAAATACTCAAAGGATGGCCGCAAGGAGTTTGAACTGGACGGTTTCACGATCCCGGAGGACTTGTCGGTCAATCTGTATGACAATAGTTGTATCGTCGCTGACACGCAAAATGACAGAATCGTTCGGGTAAGCTCAAATGGACTGATAGCAGGTGTGTTCGACGCTGTTGGCAACCCTGAAGCAGTTGGTGTGCAAAATCAACGGCCATTAGATATCTATAAGGAGGACTAAATGGAAGGGTTTGAAGTCTCAAAGTCTGATAACGGCGGAGTGGCAGTACTTTATATCAAAGGGTACTTAGATGCTCATACTGCGCCGGATTTGGAAAACGGCATCCAGAATCTGATCGATGAAAAGAAATATAAGATCGTCGTTAATTTCAAAGATTTGAATTACATCAGCAGTGCTGGCTTGGGCGTTTTTATGGGTTTTATCGAAGATGTTAGAACGAATGGCGGTGACATCAAACTCACGAACATGAAACCCAAGATTTTTCGAGTCTTCGATCTGCTGGGTTTCCCAACATTGTACGATATCCTGGATGAGGAATCCCAGGCGATTGAAAAATTCAATAATGCATAAGGTTTTGTTGAGTTTGTCTTTTCCATTCTTACACAATTCGATTAGGCGGACACTGAAAAAAGGTGGTGACAAGATTGCCAAAAACTAATAAAAAATACCTATTAAAATTGCCAAGCCAAACGGATAATCTGGAAATAATTCGGGATGTCGTTTCCAAAATTGCTGTGAAAGTAGGGTTTGAGAAAGATGATGTCAACAAGATTGAATTGGCCGTGGACGAAGCTTGCGCTAACGTGATAAAACACGCTTACGCAAATGATTCGAACAATTTGATTGAGATTGCCATTCAAATCGATTTGAAAAAAATGATGGTGACGGTCACAGACCATGGTAAGGGCTTTGAGCCAGAAAAAGTGAAACTCCCGAATATGGAAGAGTATTTGAAGAAGTTTTCTAAAGGTGGGTTGGGCCTGTTCTTGATTGAAACCCTCATGGATAAAGTAGATTTTAAGATCAAGCCTGGCACAAAAAACCAGGTTAAAATGGTCAAATATTTGTCCAAAAACGAAAACGATTAGCAAGTACCCTGTACATCCAAACCCATTACAGATTCCAGTGGCAAAACAAGAACCTCTGAAAAGCAAAACCCTTCAATTAGACGAAAAGCTTTTCGAACTGCAGGCGTTGTTTGACCTGAGCAAGGCGCTAAATTCCTCACTCGATCTAAAATCCATCTTGGACACCATCTTGTTGACTCCTATGGGCAGAATGCTCATTGGCAAAGGCATGGTGCTGATTGCTAGGGGGCATGGTGGCTTTGCCATCGAAACCGTGAAGGGCCTGCCAAAGAAGCTGGTCGGCATGCCAATCGAAATCGATGACTTTCCAAACCGGCCGAGCTTTGTGGAGCATCTGAGGCCGTCGTTGTGGAACGCTTTCTTGCAGAAACACGAAATCATAATCGCGATTCCTATCAAACATGATGACAAGAACCTGGGCGTGATTGCGTTCGGGAAGAAAATTATTGGCAGTAATTTTAATGATTCTGAGTTGGAATACCTTTACTCGTTGTCCAATATCGCAGCTACGGCGGTCCAAAATAGTTTGATGTTTCATGATCTCAGAACCGTGAACCGGCAGTTGGACAAAAAGGTGCAGGAGCTTAACACCTTGTTCGAGATTGGCAAGGAATTAAACTCAGCATTGAAGACGAACAGAATCGTAAATCTGTTGGCCTACGCGATTATGGGCGAAATGACCGTCAACCGATGCTTGATTTTTTTGAAGACCCATGAGGGGTTGGTTTTATCGGTCAACAAAGGGTTTGGAGATAGCGACGCATCGCAGATTACCGCCGACCCATCCTGTCTTGCCGCTTTGGAAAAACAGCAAGAACCTTTCCTGGTGGAGGAACGCAATGGCAGTCCGGATTTAGCACTGTTACAGAAACTGCGAATTGCCGCCGTCATTCCCATGCGGACGCAGAACGAAACCATGGGCATCATCGCTTTAGGGGAAAAGATAACTAAACTGGGTTTTGCCAGGGATGAACTGGAATTTTTAACCACTCTTGGCAATCTTTCCATGATTTCCATTGAGAACGCCCGCTTGTTCGAGGAGACGCTGGAGAAACAACGTCTGGAAGAGGAACTTCTCATTGCACGGGATATTCAAAAACAGTTGTTGCCAACAGCTTGTCCAAACATAGAAAACTATGAAATCGCAGCGACGAACATCTCGTCGCGACAGGTGGGCGGTGACTACTACGATTGCATTCAGATTAATGACAGGCAGTATGGCTTTTGCATCGCGGACGTGTCTGGCAAAGGCGCCCCGGCAGCTTTGTTGATGGCCAATTTACAAGCCAGCCTGCACGCCTTGATAAGCACCGACCTCACCATCGAGGATATGACCGCCAAGATCAACAACATCATATATCGAAACACCACGTGCGACAAATTCATCACCTATTTCTTTGGCATTTTGGATTTACAGGAGGAGACATTCACCTATGTAAATGCCGGCCACAATCCACCGTTTTTGTTCCACCAGAACGGGTCCTTCGATTTGTTGCAAGAAGGCGGGCTTATTCTCGGCATGATGCCAGATGTGATTTATGAAAAGGATACAGTCAAACTTGAAGCTGGTGATTTGATTGTCATGTTCACCGACGGGGTTTCCGAAGCCAAAGACGCTGATGATGAAGAATTCGAAGAACAAAGAATTGCAGCATGCGTTCTTGAGAACCTGCACCGACCGTGCGAGGAAGTGCTAAAAAATCTAATCACAGCGGTATATGAATTTTCAAAGGGACAACCACAGGCCGACGATATCACCTGCTTGATCATGAAAAAAACTGAAGGTTCCACTTCGCACTAATCCTGCCTCCGATCTCAACCAGATCAAAGGTCCGCATAAAATTTTCAGATCTTGCCATATAATTATTGCTAAAAAGCTCGATATTTTTAAATTAGTATAAGAAAGGATTCTATCCTGCGACAGTTTTTTCATCAGCATGCCTTACTCAGAGTTAATCGAAATAATCACTCATGGCAAGAATCTTAGTCGTTGACGACGAAAAATCGATTACGATTTTGCTTTCAGAGGTTTTGAAGAAAGATGGACACGCGGTAAAAGCTGTGCACGATGGTAAATTGGTTAGAGAAGAGCTCCGGAAGAAAGAGTATGAGCTTGTCATTACCGATCTCCACATGAAAGAGGTTGGCGGCATCGATGTTTTGAAGGTGACCAAAGGTGTCAACGACAACATTGAAGTGCTCATTCTGACCGGCCATGGTTCCATTGCCACTGCTGTTGAAGCCATGAAGTTAGGGGCTTTCGAGTATCTCACCAAACCCATCGACATGGAGGAGTTTCGCCTCAAAGTCAAAAAGGCGCTTGAAAGAAGATTCCTGAGAATGCAGCTTGCCAGGCAACAAGCCGAACTGAAGGCCCACCAGGAAATGATCCAAAAGGACTTGAAGTTGGCTGAACAAGTTCAAAGAAGTCTGGTGCCGACGCCGATATTGTTGCCTAACATCGAAGTAAAAGTCAAACACATGCCTATGATCGGCATTGGCGGGGATTTTGCCGATGTTTATTACGACGGGGAAGACAAGGTTTATTTGACGTTGGTGGACGTGACCGGACACGGCATTACAGCGGCATTGCTGGTCAACCGAATCAGCAGCGAAATCAGAAAGTTGGTGAGGGAGCAGTTGGAACCGCAGGCTATTATTTACAGCGTGAACAATTTCATTTTCAATGCCTTCGAAGGCATGGGCATGTTTTTAACCATGTTTTCTGGCGTCCTAAATCTCAAGAAAGGCTCCTTTGTGTACGCCGGAAGCGCCCACCCTGCGGTTCTGTTGTGGAGAGGGAAAGATCATAAATTTGAAAAATTGGAATCACAGAATGTCATCATCGGTTACGAAAAACGGGCGGTTGATAGATTCGTCCAGGACATCACGCTGATCGGTCCTCAGGACAAGATAATCATGTACACCGATGGCATTATTGAAGCTGAGGATGCCCACGGAAAACAATTGGGCATCAACGGCTTTATCAACTTTTTTAAATCGAGCGCTTACTTGTCGGTAGACGACATCCTCAATTCCGTCATTGGCGGCATCACTGAATATTCGCCAAATCCCATCCGCGACGATGTGTACCTGATCATTGCAGCCATGTTGTAGTTCGACAGGCGAAACATTTAGCAAATATAACTTGATTGTTTTGGGATATTTCATTATACTAAATTTTGTTTCTTTGCGATCGATTGCTGTACCCTGATGTCTGCAAATCAGCTTCCATACTATCTCATTGGTCAACAATGAAGTCCCCAATCATTACCTTATTAACGGATTTTGGTTTACGGGATGGGTTTGTGGGCATTATGAAGGGGGTTATTCTCGGGATCAACCCTTTGGCTGAGATTGTAGACATTACGCATGACATCCAGCCCCAGAACCTAAACGCAGGTGCCTTTGTGCTGCGCAACAGCTTCAGGTTTTTTCCGCCCGGGACGGTTCATGTTGTGGTGGTCGATCCGGGGGTCGGGTCCGGGCGCCGAATTCTCTGCGTTTCTGCCGGTAGGCACTATTTTGTGGCTCCAGATAACGGAGTTCTGAAGTACATTTACGATGAGTTCCCTGAGGGTGAAATCGTGCACATTACCAATTCACACTATTTTTTGCCGGAAGTGAGTCAGACCTTCCACGGGCGCGATATTTTTGCACCGGTTGCCGCCCATTTGTCAAAAGGAACAAATCCCGAGGCTCTCGGACCGAGGGTTACCGATGTCCAAAAAGGGCAGATTCCCACTCTAAAGGAAACCCCGCAGGGATTGATCGGACAAATCGTTTACGTAGACAGATTTGGGAATCTAATCACTAATATTCCAGCCGCCAGGTTACCTTCGAAAGATTGCACGGTTCATTTGCGACAGTTTACGATTTCAGGCCTGGTGCGTTCTTATTTCGCACATGAGCCGGATAAACCCCTGGCCATTGTGGGCAGTTCTGGGTACCTGGAAATCGCCCTTTATTTAGCCAGTGCAAAGGAAGGGTTGCAGTGTTCAGAAGGGGACCAAGTTCGAGTCTCTTATCATATAGACAATTAAAGGTGTTGTTTAGTCAATGGATGAAAATTATACTTTAGATGAGGATTTCTACCAGCAATATTACGGTAAAAGACAAAGACGTCTAAAGCTATTTGATAAGTTGAGTAGTGGTAAGCCAATAGTCAACGTCATTTTGTTCTTTGCGACTTTTGTTACGACTTTCATAACCGGGTGGGTTTCCCACGGCTATTGGCAGGCCGGCTTGTGGTACAGTGTCGCCATCATTTCGATCTTGTTGTCCCATGAAATGGGGCATTACCTCATGTGTAAGAAACATGGCATCCAGGCAACGTTACCCTTTTTCATCCCGTCGCCCTTCCTGGGATTGAACCCGTTTGGTACCTTCGGTGCTGTCATCAAGATGGAGTCTCGGATTCCGGATCGCAAGGCCCTTTTTGATGTTGCGGTTGCCGGCCCTTTGGCAGGCCTGGCCGTGACCATTCCCTGCATTTTCTTTGGAATTCAGCTCTCTCAAGTGGTGGACGTGTCTGCGGTGAAAGCCAACGGTGCCGTCTCTTTGGGAGAGTCCTTTTTATTTAGTCAGTTGTCGCAATTGGCCATAGGAACTCTGCGGGAAAACCAGGACGTCATGCTGCACCCCTTAGCTTTCGCCGGGTGGGCCGGTTTGTTTGTTACCGCTTTGAACTTATTGCCAATTGGCCAGTTAGATGGTGGCCACATTGTTTATGCCTTGCTGGGAAGACGGCACAATTACGTTGCCACGGTGGCATTGATCGTTTTCGGTTTGATCTGTGTTTTCATATACCCTGGATGGCTTCTGTTGTTGCTCCTGCTCATTTGGTTTGGGCATCGTCACCCGCCTACCATGAACGATGCTCCGCTGGATGAAACAAGGATCGCCATCGGAATATTTACACTCATCATTTTCTTTCTGTCATTTACTCCGGAGCCATTTAAAATATGATGGCCCTGATTTAGACGTTTTAGATTGGCAGTTGTGTTGAGATTCTCAGCCAATAGGCTTGTCACAGGCCCGATGAAGGGATTCAGCCTCATTTACCGTTTGGTTTCAGGGAGACAGTCCTTCATTTTTTACATAACAAAAACTGAGTTTTTCTGGTAATGTATTATCTTTTGGGTAATAGTGGCATCCCCATGTCCAACAATTTCAATACCGCGGAATTTTCGCATAAAAATTCAGTTTTTGAAGAGAACTATTATTCCCAAAGATTTATGAATTATTCAGGCTAAGCAACTCAAGGAGAAAAATTGGACATCAAAGTCGGTTGTTGTGGGTTCTCTGAAGCACATTACAAGTACTATGCTCACTTTAACCTTGTTGAAGTACAGAGCACTTTTTACCAGCCGCCAAAGCTGAATACAGCCGTCAAGTGGCGTGAGTCATCGCCCGAGAATTTTGAGTTTACCATTAAGGCATGGCAACTCATTACCCACACGCCTTCCAGTGCAACCTATCGGCGATTGCGGGAACCAATTTCACCCAGGAAAAATGCAAGATATGGCTTTTTCAAACCCACGAGAGAGGTGTTTCAGGCCTGGGAGACCACAAAAAATTTTGCCCAGTCTCTGGGTGCCAGGCATGTTTTGTTCCAGAGTCCAAACAGCTTCAAACCCACGGATGAGAATATTAGAAATCTCAAAAAGTTCTTCGATTCCATTGATCGGGAATCCCTAAACTTGATCTGGGAACCCCGCGACGGTTGGAAATTAAACATGGTGAAGGAGCTTTGTAATCAGTTAGATTTAGTTCACTGTGCAGACCCGTTCCAGAACGAAACATTTAGCGAGCCGGTGAAATATTATCGCCTGCATGGTAAAAGAGGATTTCGCTCAAAATATTCAGATCAGGATTTGTTACAGCTCAAAGAAATATGTGAAAGAGACGAAGTGGTATATTGCCTGTTCAACAACATTTCCATGCGCGAAGACGCCTTGAGATTTAACAAGCTGTTCTCTTCGTAGCTGCGTGCACTGCATTTTCTGCGAAAACTGACTTTCTTCAATCAAAAATGGCACTCCGTTTTTTTCTTACAGAACTACTTGAAGGTTAGCAGAAGCTACTATTGAAGGAGATTTTAGTCAATGCCGTTTGAGTACCCAGAATCCGTGTCCTTGTGCCATTTGCCCACACCCATCGAGAAACTTGGCAGACTGAGCAGAGAGCTTGAGGGTCCCAACCTATTTGTCAAGCGGGACGACATGACCGGTGCCGCGGTAACCGGCAACAAAATCAGAAAGCTGGAATTCTTGTTGGCTGAAGCCGTTGAGCAGAATTGCAACGTGGTCATCACCTGTGGCAGCAGCCAGTCCAATCACGCGCGCTCCACAGCGATCGCTGCGGCCAAGCTGGGGCTGAGTTCATGCCTGGTGCTGCGCAACTCCTTCGGTAGGGAGTTCGATGGAAATCTTTTCCTGGACAGGTTAGTCGGTGCAGAATTGCGTTTTGTCACTGCTGAAGAGTACCTGAAGGTGGACAGCATCATGTCTGAGCTGGCAGAGGAGTTAAGAGCCAAAGGTTCCAGACCTTACGTGGTTCCCGAAGGCGGTTCAAATGCCCTGGGGGCCCTGGGGTATTTAAGAGCCTGTGAAGAAATTGCGCGCCAGGTGAAAAGCATGAGGCTGCGCCTGCATCACATCGTGGTTGCCGTTGGCTCAGGCGGCACCTATGCGGGTTTGCTCATGGGCAAATACCTTTTCGATTTGGGCGTGGAAATTCACGGCATTAATGTGTGCGATGACGCGGCTTTCTTTAGGAAACGGATCGTTGCTATTTTGCGAGAGGCGAAAAAACGCTTTCGATTAGATTTTGACTTCAAGCAGAATGACATCAAAATCATCGATGGCTACGTGGGCAAGGGATACGCCCTGAGCAGCCAAGAAGAAATCGACACGATCAAGCGAGTCGCTCAGTCAGAAGGGATCGTGTTGGATCCGGTGTACACAGGCAAAGCCATGCGTGGTTTGGTGGATCAGATTCGTCAGGGCCATTTTAAGGCGGGTGAGAACGTCTTGTTCATTCACACCGGGGGAATATTTGGCCTATTTCCCAAACGCTCCCTGTTCTTCTAACATTCTCAGACCAAGAGCCTCCCGCCATCGACGGCGATGACCGTACCGGTGACGTAGTCGCTGCCTTTAAGCAGGAACAAGATTGCGTTCACGACATCCTCCGGCGTGCCAATTCGTTTCAGCAAGGTCAAATTCTCGATCGCCTCACGCTCTTCTTCCGTGGCATTGTCGCCCATCAGCACGGTTCCCGGCGCCACCGCATTGACTTGAATATGGGGCGCCAGGGCTTTTGCCAGACCTTTGGTGAGGCCAATCAGGCCAGCTTTGGAGGCGCAATAGGGGATATAGCCGCTCCAGGGCAGGATGGCAGCAACGTCTGCAATATTAATGATCTTGCCCCCATTTTGTCGCTTCATGATCTCTGCAACGTACTGTGCGCAAAAGAAAGGCGCTTTCAGATTGACCGTTAGAAGCTCGTCCCACTGTTTTTCGGTGGTTTCTCCAAATGGAGTTCTAAAATAAAGCGCGGCGTTGTTGACCAGAATGTGGATATTCTTGAAATGCTCGTAACACTTGTCGACCACCTCCTGGATCTCCGAGACTTTCGAAAAATCGCCCTTGACCAAGAAACCCTCGCCGCCGTTACTGGTAATTTGGGCGAGCACCTGCCTGGCCTTTGCTTCAGATTGATGATAATGCAATCCAACTTTGACGCCTTCTTTGGCCAGATTGACAGCGATTGCCCTGCCCACGCGCACCGCCGCCCCGGTGATCAGTGCCACTTTGTTGGTCAATTCCATAGTTAAAGCCTATCTTTACCCCTGCACCATCTTCTTGATTTTGTCAACGATCTCAGGGTTTGCCAGGGTGGTCACGTCGCCAACATCATTTCCGTCTGAGATAGCTGCCAACACCCGGCGCATGATTTTGCCGGATCTGGTCTTGGGCATATCCGGTGCAATGTACACATGCTTGGGCCGGGCTATTTTTCCGATAACCTGTGCAATGGTGTCAGATATTTTTTTCTTGAGCTCGTCACTTGGCTTAAACCCGGGTTTCAAGGCTACGTAAAGATCGGGCACCGCGCCCTTCAACTCGTCCTTGGTCGGAACGACCGCGGCCTCAGCCACCTCGTCGACTCGCAAGGAGGCGTTTTCAATCTCTTTGGTGCCGAGACGGTGTCCGGCAACGTTGATGACATCATCGATTCTGCCCAGGATGCGGAAGTAACCATCTTCTGCCAGAACAGCGGCATCTCCGGCCATGTATGGCCAATCGCGCCAATCCTTGCTGTTGGGGTCCTTGTTGTACTTTTCGAAGTATTGTTTTACGAAGCGCTTGTCATCTTTCCAGATGGTTTGCATGAAACCCGGCCATGGGTTGCGAATGCAGATATTTCCTGCTTTGCCTTCGCCTGGTTTGATTTCGTTGCCGTCGTCGTCAAAAACGACGGGGTGAATGCCGGGTACGCCCGGGCCGGCACTGCCTGGTTTCATCGGCTCCACCGCCGGCAGAGTCGAGCACAGAAAGCCTCCGTTCTCTGTTTGCCACCAGGTATCGACGATCACGGCCTCTTCCTTGCCCACTTCGTTATAATACCACCGCCACACGGACGGCTCGATGGGTTCGCCAACCGTAGTCATGTGCTTGAAACGATGATTGTATTTGCTCGGCTCATCCGGGCCCGCCTTGCGCATGCCTCGAATAGCCGTGGGGGAGGTATGAAAGATGTTCACGCCCAGCTCTTCGGCAATCCGGTACACGCGTCCCGCGTCGGGGTAAGTGGGCACCCCTTCGTAGACTACACTGCTTGCGGCCAGTGCCAGCGGCCCGTAAACGATAAAGGAATGCCCCGTGATCCAGCCGATATCAGCCATGCACCAGTAGACATCTTCCGGGTGGATGTCCTGGATTACCCTGGACATCCAGGCTACGTAGGCCAGGAAGCCGCCGATGCTGTGCTGGGCCCCCTTGGGTTTGCCCGTTGTACCACTGGTGTACATGAGAAAGAGAATGCCATCAGCAGGCATAGAGACCGGCTCTACTTCTGCTCGAGCATATTTCTTGAGCAGATCATTCATGATGTGATCTCTGCCCTTGTGCAGCTCGGATTTCGAGTTGTATTTTCCCGGGTAGCGTTGCCAGACCAGGACTTTGTCGATTTTTTGTCCCTCTTGTTTGGCTACTTTCACAGCTTCATCGGCATTGACCTTGTGGTCCAGCAAGGTGCCGTTACGGTGGTAAGCATCCATGGTAATCAAAACCGTGCTGTCGGAGTCATCCATTCTCAGCCCGCAGGCCTGGCCGCTGAAACCAGAAAACACGACCGAATGAATGATTCCCAATCTTGCACAGGCGAGCATGGTGATGGGTAATTCAGCCGTCATGGGTAAATAGATCGTTACGCGATCGCCGGTTTTCAGCCCACAAAAGTCTCGCAATATGGCAGCTACCTCATTAACGCGACGGTAGAGGTCCTGATAGGTCAAATGCACAATCGCTTCATCCTCCGGTTCCGGGACGAAGTGAATGGCGGTCTTGTTCCTGTGTTTGTCCAGGTGTCGGTCCACACAGTTGTAGCAGGCATTGAGTTTACCACCCACAAACCATTTGTAGAAAGGCGGATTGCTGTCGTCCAGCACCTTTTCCCAATATTTGTCCCAGCTCAACAATTCAGCAAATTCTACGTAGTAACCGGGGAATTTGTCCAGCGTAAACCGTTGCTTCAGATCAGGGTCAGAGACATTGGCTTGTCCGATAAATTTCGGGGAGGGCTGATGGTATTCTTCTTCTTGCCAGTGCACCGCATAATGTTTTGCTTCCATAAAGAGGCCTCCATGTTTTGCAGTTTCTAATTTGTCAGGGTATGCAATGGTTGAATAAAATATTTATACAAAATACGCTAATTTTGCAGAAAGTCAACCCAAATGTTTCTGAGGTGTGATTTGCAATTAGCCTGAATAATTCGCAAATTAAGGCAGTCCCTGTCATTCCGAATCCGGCGACTGCCTTTTGGCGTCAACTTAAGGGGCGTCTAACCACCCTATTGTCACCCCGAGCGG
>JBHHYI010000022.1:0-36220 GCA_046757525.1 bacterium
GATTTTACGGCTGCAGATGGTGGTTCAGGTGTTTTGGAGAAGCGCGCCAGGAAAGTCTACGCAAATGCCTTATTGCGAACGTATTTATTTTGTAACAACTAAACTTAGCGCTCCATTAGTCTCACTGCTTTTAATTGAAGGATAACAACACACAATTCATTAACCTAAATAGGGAGGATTTCATGCGTATTGACACAACTTCCAAGATTTTTTCAGCAGCAAGACTTTTGACCTATTTGGTGGGGGTCTTGTTGGTACCCGCTGTTTTTTGTGACCTTGCACTGGCTCAGGTCACCAACGATGATTGCGCTTCGGCTACGGTCGTGACCTCGCTGCCGTTTACGGATGCGCTCAATACCACCGCAGCCACGGACGATCCCAACGACCCGGTGCTGAGTTGCGGCGACGGGGGTGGCGGCAAGACGGTCTGGTATTCCTGGACGCCGGCAACGGACATGTTTGTGACCGTCAACACCTTTGGTAGCGGCCCTCAAGCTTACGACACCGTTCTGGGCATTTTTACCGGTCCGTGTGACACCCTGGTGGAAATGATTTGCAACGACGATGCCGGTGGCGAGAACAAGTCGGAAATCTTGTTTCAAGCCCAGGGTGGGGTCACTTACATAATCCACGTAGCCGAATGGAACGGTGGTGGCCCTAACGGCGGCGTTCCTACCGGCGGATTTTTGGTATTCAACGTCGAAGAAACCACCTCACCGGGTTTGTTTAAAGGCCCGGACAATAATTCCGTAACGGCCGGGGCTTCGGTTTCTACCACCAGCTTTTCAGCCGCCGTCCAGGCCCAGGCTTCCCAGCATGTCCTGGTAAAAAGACCTATTGGCAAACACACAATTCATCTGGCCAAGAATTCCTCGGCGAACCAAATCCAACCGACCGGCCCCATTGGTTCCAATGAAGTCATGGACGAAGTGGTGAGTGTGGGCGCCCAGCAACAAACAGCTCCCAATATTCTTTCCAGCTTTATTGGAATTTCGGACTCTGGCAACGTGATTCCGCCGGATCCTCACATGGCCGCAGGCCCCAACCATATCATCGCCACCGTCAATGTTGAGTTTGGTATTTTTGACAAATCTGGCAATAAACTATTCGGCATCGATGCCAATAGTTGGTTCGACAACGTTCTCACCAATGCGGATCCGTTCGATCCCCAAATCGTTTACGACCATTTTGACGACCGGTGGGTCATGGTCTGGGTCGGAGGCAATCTTGTAGATGAAGCCTACTATATGCTTTCGGTCTCCGACGATAGCGATCCCCTGGGCACCTGGTGCAACTGGGCTTTGCCCGCGCATTTCGATGGCATGACCCCGTCGAATGACTTGAATGATTACCCGAAAATAGGGGTGGACGACAAGGCGATTTACGTCACCGCCAACATGTTCGACCTGACCACCAATGCCTTCGAATACGTCAAACTCCGGATTATCGAAAAAACGCAGTTGTACAACAACACTTGCGGGGCCGTAACCTGGACCGACTTGTGGGATTTGCGCGATCCCAATAGCCTGGGGCAAACGGTGTTCACCACCATCCCGGCGGTCACTTTTGGCACGCCTGGTGTGGAATACATGATCAACGACAGTCCGTACACCACCGGCACGTTCATGACTTTGTGGACGGTAAACGATCCTATCGGCACGCCCAGCCTCACTGCGGTCAACGTGCCGGTTGTGGCCAGCGAAGAGCCGCCGGATGCCGATCAGTTGGGCGGCAGCACTACCCTCATCGACGTGGGCGGCCGTCGGGTCCGCAATGCCGTGTACAGCAACGGCTCTATTTGGACGGCGCACAGCGTGGCCGGGGGAACAGGCCAGGCTTTTGCGTTTGCCCGCTACGTGAGAATCGACGTCAATTCCCAAACAACTCTGGAAGACGTGAGCATCGGCCTGGATGATTTTTGGCACTACTATCCTGCGATTCAGGTGGACAACAATTTGAACATGGTGATGGGCTATACCCGTTCCGGGCTTACCGAATATGCCGGGGCTTTTTTCACCGGCCGCAGAAATTCGGATCCAGCCGGTTTGCCAGCCAGCACCTTGCTCAAGGCGGGTGAGGATAACTATGTCAAAACATTTTCGGGCACAAGGAATCGTTGGGGCGACTACAGCGGCATTGCCCTGGATCCGTCCACAGGCTCGATTTGGATGTTTCTGGAGTACGCGGCCCAATCGGTGGGGTCCGGCACCAGTGACGATCGCTGGGGGACCTGGTTCGGAGAGGTGAATTACCCCTTCGTGCCTAAGATCGTCATCAACGAAGTTGTGACCAGCCCGCAAAACGATTGGAACGACAGCGCCGGCGGCAATGGCGTGGCTTACGACAACTTGCCCGGCACCGGCACCATCGACGTCGCCGACGAATGGATCGAGCTGTACAACAACGACACGACGGCTGTTGACCTGACCACGGGTACCGGTTGGGAGCTGATCATGACCGATGCCACGGTAGCCACTTTGAATTTCGCCACTCCGGATCCCGGCATCGTGTTTGTTTTTAGCAACGGCGGTTCGTTGTCCAACTTTCAGCCGGGTGAGTATCTGATCATTGGCAACCCGCCCGGAGATATGGAGGACAACGTTTTTGTTGAGCTCAACCAACCTTAATTGGCACACATCTTTGAATGAAATTGAACAGGAGACCAAAATGAAGAATTGCAAATGGTTTGTACTTGTGACGGCCATCTTTATTTTAGCAGGCTGCATGCTGTTGGCGAATTCAACCGTAGCGTTGGCTCAGACAACCGTTGACGATGTTGAGCTGGGCGACGATCCTGAAGGCGACGGCGTGGGAGATGGCGCTCCCAGCGGCCTGTCTACGGGCATCGCCGATGAGGCCGTGGCCCGCGTCCCCAATGCTGCGGATACCGACGTGGACACCACAGACTTCACACAGATGTCTGCTACGATTGGCGGAGCGAACATCGAAACCATTACCGACTTAGGTTCGAATGTCTCGGGCACCAGCATTTTGCTCAACTGGTCGGTGCGCATCGGGGCCACCGCTTATAACGTTTACCGGGACACGACGGCTTATTTTACCCCGGATCGAACCGGCGGAAGCAACCGCATCGCCACCGGCATCACCGATGAAGATGCGGGTACCGTAGGGGTGCAGTGGAGCGACACCGGCAACGGGGAAACCGTGGTCGGAGATTCCGCCAGGAACTTTTTCTACGTGGTCACCGGCACGGACGGTTCCGGCAATGAAGCCTTTAACTCCACCCGGGCTGGCGAATACGACTTCAGCCTGGGCAGCGGCTTTAATTTCATTACCGCGACTCTCCTGGACACCAGCATCGGCGACGCCCAGGATTTGGGATTGGCCATCGACGGGCAGGTGGGCGGCAACGGCGCCAACGCCATCTATCAGATGGTCAGCGGCAGTTGGCAGCTCATGGCGTTTAAGGTGAGCGGCGCCTGGGTGTTGACGGTAACCGATGCCATCATCGTGGGTCAGGCCTATCTGGTCAACATGGACGCCGTGGGTACCTGGACGGAAGCCGGCGGTCTGGAACCGGATTTGACCTACAGCCTGACCACCGGCTTTGATACTGTGATGCTAAAATTCAAACAGGCCGGCACCGATAACATCGTCAACGCGCAAGATCTGGGCACCAGCATCGATGCCGGGGCCGTGGGCGACGGCGCCACTGCGATCTACCAGATGGTCAACGGCAGTTGGCAGCTCATGGCTTTTAAGCTGTCTGGCGCCTGGGTGTTGACCGTCACAGATGCGTTGGCACCGGGCCGAGGTTACCTGGTAAACATGTCCGAAGATTTGAGTTGGTAGTCCCAACGATCTTAATTTTACCGCAAATAACGGGATTTGAAGGTAGATACTATTGAATTGCGAGAAGAATAATAAAGGCTGTTGGTTAATTCTCTTTTTCTCAATAGTGTCAGATTAAGCTGTACAATATTTTAACCGATCTTGGTAGATAGCTCAAGCGCAGCCGCATAGGTCGCTTTTTCAATTTCACAGGTAACTGTGGTGAGTTTTAGAGAAACCGGCTTGGGGCTGCGCTTTTTGCTGCCAGGGCAGTCCCGTTGGCTGCAGGCCTAACGGGACCGTTCGTTGGAGAAATGAGGGTAACGCTTCTAAGGGATGGTAATGAATAAACCGAATATTCTGCTCATATCGATTGACACGCTGCGGGCGGACCACCTGTCCTGCTACGGCAATCGCTGCCGGACCACGCCCAATCTCGATCGCATCGCGGAAGAGGGTCTGCTCTTTACTTCAGCCTACACTACGGCTTCCTGGACGCCGCCCTCGCATGCTTCCATGTTTACCGGGCTTTACCCGTCCCAACACGGTGTGGTCGACGAATACAAACTGAACGCAAGAATTCCAACCCTGGCGGAAATCTTGAGCAACAATGGCTATCTGACCTGCGGCTTCAGCAACAACAGCATGGTCGGGAACATCGTCGGGCTGGACCGCGGACACCAATTCTTCGATGAGGTCTGGGTTGGCGCTGAATACAGCAACATCGTTTCGCGGGGGCTGGGCTTCCTGGGGCGTAAATTGGTGCAATTGATGGGCAAGAGCGACGAAGGGGCTAAGGTCACCACCAGGCGCGCGTTGAAATGGTTAGGGGAAAACATCTGCGGCTCCATGCCTTTTTATCTCTTCATCCACCACATCGATGTGCACAACCCGATGAAGGCGCCGCGGCCTTTTCGCTACCGATTCCTCAGTGCCGCACTGAAAAAGAAACTGGACATGGCTAAGATCTGGCGCGTGGCCGACAATCCCCTCATCTGCTTGACCGATCACTTAGAACTGAATAACGATGAGATCGAGGCCTTGCAGTGCATTTACGACGAAGAGCTGGCCTACGTCGATTTCAAGATCGGCCAGGTGCTAAACTTCCTGCGGCAGCGCCACGTCCTGGACGACACCTTGTTGATCATCACCGCCGATCATGGCGAACATTTCGGTGAGCACAACCTCTATTCGCACGTCGCCAGCTTGTACGAACCCGTTCTGCACATTCCGATGATCCTCAGGTATCCCAGGTTGGTCGAGGGCGGCATGCGGTCCGAGAAATTGGTGCAGTTGGTCGACATCTTTCCCACGGTTCTCGATCTGCTCGACCTGCAATACACCGGCGACCTCCCCCTGCACAGCCGCAGCCTTTTGTCCGAAGGCCACGAATCGCGAGATCTGTACGCTGAGTGGGAAGGGCGTGTGCCCCATTTCGTCCGCAACCGTCTGGGCAAAAATGTGCATCCTGAAGATCTCAAGCTGTACACCACCAAACAGAATATGATTCGTTCAGGCAAGTTCAAGCTCATCGTAAACGCCAGGGACCAGGCCGAGTTGTACGATTTGGAGCAAGACCCGCTGGAGCAAACCAACTTAGCTTCCGCGCAGCCTGAACGCGTGACGGAACTCAAGAACAGACTGTCCAATTGGCTTGAATCGAACCACACAGAAAAGGAGCGGGAACTGTATGAATTGAGCAGCGAAGCCAAACGCAATTTGGAAGGATTGGGGTATATTTAATAAAATATGAATTTACAAAAGAAGTTTCTAAACCAGTCTTTTATCTACTTTTTGGTAACGGTGTTCACGGCGCTTGGGGGGTTCGTTTCCTTTCCCATTTGGACTCGCATTCTCAAGCCCGAAGAGTACGGTTTTTACAATCTTTTCATCGTCTCTATCGGATTGATGACCACGTTTTCTAAGGCTGGTCTGCAAAAATCCGTCATTCGCTTTTTCTCTGAATTCGCTGCCGGGAAAAGAAGTCAGCCGATTTCCATCTATTATTCTACTCACATCGTCGGATCATTTGCGGCAGGCTTTATCTTCAGTCTGCTCTTTTTGCTGTACAACCTGCTGTTTGACACCAAGTTCTCTATCGGGGCGAACACCCACACGCTTTTGCTCCTGCTGATGGTCATCGTCATCGCCCAATCCCTCAACAGCGTGCTGATCTCCTTTCTCCGGGTGGAGCAGAAAGTCAAGGGTTTCGCCGCGCTTTCTTTTATCAACCGCTACGGCATCATCGGATCCTGCATTCTATTTGCCGTGGTCTTCAAGATGGGCTTGCTGGGTTTGCTTCTGGGACAAGCGATCATGGAAAGCTCGGTTTCGATCTTTTTTGTGACCATGATGTTTTGGCAGAAGAAATTCGTGGTCAAGCATTTCTCGCTGAAATTCTTTCGCGAGGCTCTGAGTTTCGGCATCCCCCTCATGCCAGCGGAGTCATCCCGGTGGATGCTCTCCTATTTAGACCGCTTTATCATTCAGATTTTCATGGGGGCTGCGGCCGTAGGCTATTATTCAGCCGGCTACAATATGACTTTGTACCTGAGCATTCTTTTAGCTGCGCCGTTCAATTTAGCCATCATCCCCATGTATCTCGACATTTGGGAGAATCAAGGTGCGGAAAAGACCCGGGCCTTCCTGGCAACGGTTTTTGATTACTACCTCATGGTCGCCATTCCGCTCATCTGTGCTTTTTGCTTGATGGGCCGGGCACTGATCGAATTGCTGGCTTCGGCTAAATACGCCGATGCTTACGTGATCTTGCCATACATCGTGGTGCCGCTGATTCTCAACAGCGCTTACAGCGTTTACGGTGCCGGGCTGCTGATCTACAAGAAAACCAAGCTGGTGATGTACTACACCTTGATGGCGGGTGTGGTAAATTTGGTTTTGAATTTGATTCTAATCCCACGGATGGGACTCGTAGGCGCCGCGGTGGCCACGCTGATCGCTTACACCTTGCTGATCACCCTAACGGCAGTTTCGGCGGCCAAATATTTGAAAATCTCTTTCCGTTACAAAAATATGCTCGGGTACCTTGCCGCTTCGCTGATCATGATGTGGCTCATCGACAACATCGGCTGGGACACCTTGTTGGGCATTGCCATGAAAGTGGGAATTGGCTTGTGTTTGTACAGCGTGTGTCTCGTATTCATCGACGGTCGCTTGCGCAACAAGCTGTTTTTGTCGCTAAAGTTTTTGAACCATTGAAGTGAAATAGCAACACGCGGGTTCGCCAGGCGTGACGATTATTGACACTAATTCGAAGAGAATGTCTAAACAAACACCCAACATCGTTTTGATCGTTCTGGACACGTTGCGGCCAGATCATCTTTCGTGCTACGGTTACGCAAAGCCAACCTCGCCTAATCTCGATCAGGTGGCGAAAGAAGGGGTGCTGTTTCAGAATGCCTTTTGCACGGCGCCATGGACCTTGCCGTCGCACGGCTCGATTTTCACCGGCGCCTATGTTTCCAGGCACGGGCTCGACCAGGGCAGCGAGGTGCTTGCCGATGACTTGGTGACGATGGCCGAGCTTCTTGCCAGACAGGGTTACGCCACCGCGGCGTTTTCGAGCAACATCTGGGTAAGCAAGATGACGGGACTGTCGCGCGGCTTCAGCTATTTCAAGCGCGCCAACGTGCCGCCGTTCGATGAGGTGGCCGAACCCAATCCCTTGCAAAAGATGGTCAAAGAAATCTATTGGCGCTATTTCTTTAAGCGCTACGACTACGGTGCGCGCGAGATCAATGGCATGGTCAAACACTATTTCAGCCGTGTCTGGAACAAAGAGCGGCCCTTTTTCATGTTCATCAATTATTTGGAAACGCACCTGAAATACGAACCGCCCGGCAAGTTTCGCGATTTGTTTTTAGAGGACAAGGCTCAAAAGCGTTTGGCCAGGCACGTCAACCAGGATGCACGCAAGGTCAACGGCGGCCTGTTGCACATGTCCGAAGCAGAATTCGAGGTCTTGCGGGCGCTTTACGATGCGGAAATTCGCTACGTCGATTACCGTCTGGGAGAAGTTCTTTCTCTGCTAAAGGAATTGAATAGGCTGGACGACACGCTGCTGATCCTCACTTCGGACCACGGGGAGAACATTGGCGATCACGGTCTCATGGATCATCAGTTTTCGGTACACGACACCCTGGTGCAGGTGCCGCTGATCATCCGCTTCCCCAAAGCCTTCGAACCGAGCAGCGTGGCCGGACAGTTTGTGCAGACGGTAGATTTCTTGCCCACTGTTGCCGATATTTTAAATCTGAGCCCGAACAGTTTGCCACAAGACCAGATTCAGGGCCAGAGCATCTTGTCTTTGCAAAGGAACGGGAACCAGCGTGCGGTTTTCGCCGAATATTTGAATCCGAGAGTGCAGGTGCTGGAACGCGCCTTTCCGGACCGCGATTGGTCTGCCTTTAATCGGAAACTGCGCAGCATTCGGACCGATCGGCACAAGCTCATCGCTGCCTCCGACGGCGCGCACGAATTGTACGACGTAGAAAATGATCCTGCTGAAGCAGAAAATCGCATCAAAGAGCACCCTGAGTTAGCCCAACAGTTGCTGCGGCGGCTCGACGACTGGGTTGCCAGCGTGGAGAAGAAGGTTGCGAAAACGGAATTAGAATTCCAGAAAGATACGCTGCGGGTCCTGGAGGGGTTGGGCTATGTTTAAAGACTTAACCGGAGCCTCAGCCGCAACCCTCGATACGTCCCGACCCGACAGGGGTCGGAACCACTCGGGATGCTCGCTTGAGTTGGTAGCCGACGAATGAACAAAACAGAGATCCATGAAGCCGAATGAAATGCATTCTCTACATTCTCGATAGTCTGCGGGCGGACCATTTGTCTTGCTATGGCTACACGCGCGAGACGTCGCCCCATATCGACAGGCTGGCCTCTGAAGGCGTGCTGTTCGAGAGCGCTTTCGCCGCCTCTACCTGGACCAGGCCTTCGGCGGCTTCCATTTTGACCGGTCGCTACCCGCTGAACCACGGCGTGGAAACCTTTTATTCCAACTTGCCTGCGGGCGTTCCCAGGCTTGCGGAGATTTTGCAACGGAACGGGTTCGCCTGTGCCGCTTTTTCAACCATTGCCCAGCTCTCTAAAGCCTTCGGATTTGGCGTCGGTTTTGAAGAATTTCACGAATTGTTCCGCAATGAACAAGACACGGCGGATGTGCCGCATTTACATGAAATGGGCAGTATCTTACCTTCCTCTGAAGACTTGAATGCTGCCCTTTTCCCCTGGATTGAAAACCATGCCGACGAAGATTTCTTCGTGTTGGCCTGGTCCATCGATCCCCACGTGCCTTATACCATTCCCCTGGAGCAAGCAGCATTCTTGCCTGAAGGCGCCCGGGGCCAGGCTTGCGAGATCGACTACAAGTCCAGCAGTCATTCGCCTGCGGAACTGAATTTGATCAAGGATCTTTACGACAGTTGCATTTATTACAACGATCAGCAGATCGGGCGGTTGTGTGATTTTCTCCACAGCCTTGGGATTGAAGAAGACACGCTTTTGGTCGTCGCCGGCGATCACGGTGAAATCTTCAACGAGCATTTGGACCCGAAAAATGGCCTGGGCGAAAAGATTGCTGCTCTCAAAAAACGGCTGTCGCCAGACGGAAGCGGAGCCGCGAATTTCTACGGCCGCCGCGGCCACATCGACGTGCCGCCGTACGACGTTGGCATCCATGTGCCGCTCATTTTTAAATTTCCCGGCAATGAATTTGCCGGCAAGAGGGTTGCGAATCTGGTTTCTCTGGTAGACCTGGCGCCTACGATCTCCCGGGCAGCAAATCCGGGTATTGACTTAAGCCGATATCATTTTGATGGGCACAACCTGTTAGAATGGCTGCCTTCTGCGGCCGGTCAGAGTGAAGATGAAGTGGTATTTTGCAGCGAGAAGTCGTACGCGCATTGCCCGGCCTATTATTGCATACGCACGCACAAGTGGAAATACGTGGTGACGGAGCCGCCGGAGTTTTCTCTGCGGCAACTGTTGCAAGGGAAGTGGTCCTATTTGAGCAGATTCGTGCGGCACCGCTTTTTGTTAGCCAACGAAGTGCTCTACGACCTGCACGCGGCCGGGGAGCAGGAAAACGTGTTGGCCAGGCATCCGCAGGTAGCGGCTGCTTTGCGCCAGCGCCTGGAGGCGTGGAGAAAGCAGTGTGCGGAGAAACGCAACCTCAATGATCAGGGCCCAGAAACACCAGCAGAGGTTGACGAGGTTAACGAGAGGCAACTGAAAGCTTTGGGGTACATGACGTAAACAATCATAATGGAAATGACCACTAAAACAGCGAGAAAAACAACAGACCAGGAGAAGGTGGCTGCCAAAGATTTTCCGGCTTCCAAAAGAACGCGTCTGGTAGTTGCCATGGTGACCTACATCTTTCCGCCCAGCTACGGCGGGGCTGCCATTCAAGCGCTGGAGCTGGCCAAGTCCTTGAAGAGACTGGGCGTGCAGTCGTTTTTTGTGGCGGCCAATTTTGCCAATGCGCCGGCCTGCGAGGAGTTGGAAGGCATCCCGGTTTATCGTTTTCAAACGGTTGCTTCGCCGCGATTTAGCTATCTAATTTTCATGTTAAAGGTGCTGCGACTTCTGTTCAAAAAGAGAAAGTCCTACGATCTCATTCACTTCCACTCGATCAAACCGTTTTCGTTTTTGATCACCCTGCTGGCCAAGGTACTGCGCAAGCCTGCGTTGGTTTCCTTGTCCTTGATTGGCAACGACGATCCCAAGGGTCTAAAAGCGAAATCCAAGTTGTGGGCTATTGAAGCGCAAATGTACAAACATCTGGAGACCGTCAATTGTGTGAGCACAGCGTTGAAGAAATCGTGTCTGGACGAAGGAATTTTGCCGGAGAATATTGCCACTATTCCTTACGGTGTGGACGAATTAAAATTTGCGCGCCCGAAAAACTCCGGGGTGAAAAAGGAAATTCGCAGAGCGCTGGGCATTCCGGAACAAGCTTTCGTGTGTCTGTTCGTGGGACGAGTCAGCCTGCGCAAGGGGTGCGACTTGCTGTTTGAAGCCTGGCGTGAAGTACTGAAGACCAATCCGAAAGACTTTTTCCTGACGCTGGTGGGGCCATACGGTGACCACGTGTTCATGTCGGAGGCGGGCAAGAATTTCGACGCGCAAGTGCAAGAAAACGTTCAGTCAGCCGAGGCTTTGCGCATGAAATTCACCGGGCAAATCGACATTGAGGAAACCTCGCGATATTTTCAGGCAGCGGACTGCTTCGTGTTCCCTTCGGTGGTGGAAGGGTTCGGCATCGTGGTGATCGAGGCTATGGCCTGCGGCGTGCCGGTGATTGCCACCCGCATCGAGGATGTGACCGAAGACATCATCGACGACCGTGCCGACGGGATTATTTTGGAAGACCGCGACCCCAAAGCCCTGGCCCAAGCAATTCTGGAATTGCAGCGGGACCAAAAGCTCTACGCAAAATTGTCGAAAAATGCGGTTCAGAAGGTAGAACAACAATTTACCCTTTCGTCGGTGGCGGCCCGGCATGTGGTGCTTTACGAAAGGCTGCTCTTGCACAAGAGAAAAAATGGAGTTAACGGAGTTGCCCATGAGTGATGTGAAAGAAATGATCTTAGACCAAACCAGTGCAGTCGATCACGCGGATGCGGTTAGAAAATTGCGGCAGGTAGGCATCGCCAAAGGACTTTGGCGCCGTGGTGACAAATTTGTCCACTACTGCAAGGGGCAGCTCTTCAAGGGTATTGACTTCCAGGGCAAGACCATGTTGGACATCGGCTGTGGCGACGGCTTGTATTTGATCTGGGGCGGTATTCACGGGGCCAGCCGCTTGGTCGGTTTAGAACCGTTGTTAGACGGCAGCGGTTCCACCAAGAATTCGGAGGTCGTCTTTTACGGCATGAGTGAAGCTCTGAATCTCAAAAACATCGAACGGCAACCTTTCACCTTACAAGAGTACCAGTGTGCTGAGGAAACGTTCGACATCGTGTTGCTCCACGCGTCGGTTAACCATTTGGACGAAAGCATGTGCATTGAACTGCGGGAAAATGCTAAAGCCAGAGAAATCTACCTGGAGTTGTTTCGCAAGCTCAGGGGCATTATGAAAAAAAATGGCCAGCTCATCATCGTGGACGCTTCGAATCGCAACTTCTTCGGCGACCTGGGCATGAAGCACATTCTCTACCCGAAGTTGGCTTACAACAAGCATCAGACCCCGTTTTTTTGGTCCAAGCTTTTGCGGCAAACCGGGTTTGATTCGCCGAAAGTCTCGTGGATCTCGAACCCGGCCCTGGGGCCCCTGGGTTGGTTTCTGAGGAACCGGGTAACTTCATATTTCTTGGAGAGCACCTTTCGCCTGGTGATGACGGCGGTTTAATTCCTGGCCGGGCAGGTTCCGGAAGAGAAAAGTTCATTTTAGATTCGGAGAAGGTAGTCAAAACCTCGGGCTTGAAGCTGGTCTTTACCCAGAACTATATACTGGACACCGGGAGACAGTCATAACATGTCACTCCTAACGGAGTTTGAGGATGCTGAGGGTGACGGCAACTATAAACATGCCACCCCTCACGGGGTTGAGTTCGCTTTTGTCAACATTTTCTTTGCAGAAGAGCGGGAAAACCGCGTAGCGGTGATATGTTTATAGCAATTCATCTGAAGGGGAGCTTTTCGGTTTGGATGAAAACCATGGTTCAAACAAAACAAATCAATAAGCAGCGATGGAATTAGGGTTAGGACTGACAAGATTACTGCCTTTGCTCATTTACTTCATGGCCATAGGCGTAATCGTGATGACCATTTTTTACCGCATTGAGGTAGGCATCTTCTTTTTTGTGCCTTTCATTCCGCAACAGAGTCTGATGGATGCCATTGTGCAGTATCCTTTGGGCAACAACTTCGTCGATTTCCTCTTGCTGGCCATGGTCGTTCGCTGGTATTTGGACAGCAGGAAGGAGGATGACTCGGATGCCACCAACAAAAAGCCCTTTCTGGTTAAGACCCCTTTTAACAAATGGATCATGTGGCTGGCCATTTACACCTATTTTGGGCTTTGGTTCGGCTCCATGTTTCTCGGCATTCCAGCGCCACTGAGCATATCCAATCCGCGTTTCATGACCTGGAAGAATTTCATGATTTTGCCCATGATCTTCTTGATCATCGTGAACAATGTCAAGAGCAAGCAGCACATTCAGATTCTCGTGGTCTTAATGGCGCTTTCCATGCTTTTTATGGATCGTTCGGTGGTGAGCATGATTGCGGGACGGGACACCTCCCATTTCGACAAAGAGCTGCGGGTGGCGGGCACGTTTAGCTATTTAGGCCCCAATGCCCTGGCGGTCTTTTATGCCCAATTTACCGGTTTAATGACCTGTTTAGCTCTGATGGACCGGGCGAAATGGCGTCGGCTTCTGTTTCTGAGCACCAGTGCTCTCAACTACTTTTGTCTCGCTTTTCTATTTTCCCGCAGCGGCTATTTGGCGGCGTTGTTCACCTGGGCTTTCATTGGGCTGTACCGCGATCGCCGGGTGCTGGGCGCCGTCATCATTTTGTTGATTTTCTGGAAGTCGTTGTTGCCCACCGCCGTGGTTGAGCGAATCGAAATGACCAAAACGGAAGAGGGTCTCGATTCCTCGGTGGCTGAAAGGCTGGACTTGTGGCAGCAGGCCATTCACGTTTTCAGTGAGAGCCCGATTCTGGGCGTTGGTTTCGACGCTTCCCCCTATCTGGGTTATAAAGACGGCGTGGTGCACAAGGACAGGCGAAGCTTGCACAACGGTTACCTGGAAGTGGTTTCTGAAAATGGCATCATTGGGCTGGCAATCTTTTTGTCGTTTTATTTCCTGGGGATCAAATACGGGGTGAGACTGTACAAAAGGTCCAAGGACCCTTTCATGAAAGGGTTGGGGTTGGGCACCGCTGCGGCTGCACTCGGGGCCCTGGGAGGAAATTTAGCCGGGAGTTACTGGCAATATCTGAATGTGTCAGGATTTTATTGGGTCACCATTGGACTGGCCATGCGTGGCTTGCTCATGGCTGACGAAGAAGAACAGCAAGCTCAACCGGAAACACCGCCTGAAAAAGCGGCCCCTGAGACCACTTTGCAGCCTGAACCAGCACCTGTTTGAGGTTTTAGACAAATTTGAATTTCATGGAAAGTACGATAACGAAAACCGCAAAATTGTCACGAAATAAAAGGCCTGAAAAGCCCTTCATTACCGTGGTCGTCCCTATTCGCAACGAGGAAAAACATATCGACCAATGCCTCGAGTCCATTGCGCAGCAAGATTACGGTTTGGAGAATTTTGAGGTTCTGGTGGTCGATGGCCTGTCAGACGACGGCACGCGCGCCATCGTGGAGAAATATGTGCAGGCCTATCCGAATTTCTTTTTGGTGGACAATCGGGAACGCTACGTTCCATTTGCCATGAACCTGGCAATCCGAAGAGCCAAAGGTGAAATCATTGCTCGTATGGACGGCCACGCTGCCATGGAACCGGATTATCTGACGCAGACGGTGCGGGCTTTGCGACAAACGGGCGCGGAATGTGTGGGCGGCCAAATCGCAAGCATCAACCAAACCAGAGTTGGGCAGGCCATTGCACTGGCCATGTCGTCGACCTTTGGCGTGGGCAACTCGAGATTTCGCACGGCAGGTGCAGACGGGTATGTGGACAGTCTGGCTTTCGGCGTCTATCACCGCGATATTTTCAGCCAAATCGGTCTCTTCGACGAGTTCATGATTCGCTGTCAGGACGATGAGTTCAATTTTCGTCTGAGAGATTTTGGTGGCAAGGTTTACCTGACCTCGAAAATGCGCTGCAAATATTACCCGCGCTCCAGCATAAAAAAGCTCTGGAAGCAGTATTTTGGCTATGGCTTCTTTAAAGTGCGGCTGTTGCAAAAATATCCTCGGTTGATGCAACTCAGGCAGTTCGTGCCGTTTTTGTTTGTGTCGGGTTTTCTGGGAAGTCTGATCTTGCTCGCGGGCTTTGGCTTGCTTTGGCCTTTCCTGCTTTTGACCATGACGTATCTCAGCGGCTGTGCCTTGTTTACTTTCAAGCTTTGCTCTAAAAACGGATTTCAATTCGCTTTGTTGCTCCCTGTAATCTTTGCTACCCTCCATTTTAGCTACGGCACCGGATTCTTTTGGGGCTTAATAAAATTCTCCTTGGTTAAACCTGGTGCGGAAACCATTCCGCAATTCTCTGGAGTCGCAACCGAACCAATTAATGTTTGATTGACTTGATGCCTCTCAAAATCTTGCAGCTTAGAAGCGCCCTGGGTGTGTTCGGCGCTGAAACCGTGATTTTGGAGTTGAGCAAAGAACTCGACGCCCTGGGTTACGACAACACCGTGGGCGTGCTCAACAACACCCGCGTGCCTCATACGGAGCTGGCCCGGGCGGCTGAGGCAAACCATTTGCGGGCACAGGTCTTTCACTGTCGCGGTCAGTTCGACCTGAGCACGGTTCGACGTATCAGGCAGTACCTCCAACAGGAAGGGGTTCAAATCCTGCACACGCACGGCTACAAGGCCAATTTCTATGCCTGGTTGAGCGGCCGTGCCAGCAACACGGTGCGCATCGCTACCTGCCACCCCTGGACTGAAACCGACTACAGCCGCAAGGCGCGACTCTACACCAGGTTGGATAAGTTTTGCTTGAAACACTTCGACCGGATCGTTGCCGTTTCTAGTACGGTGGAAAAGGAAACGCTGGAATCTGGCGTTGCCCCAGCGAAGATTTCGGTGATCGACAACGGCATAGACACCAGTCGGTTCAACGGTAAGCACGGGAAAGATGCTATACGCAGAAAGTTGAGATTGCCAGTAAATAAGGTAATAATAGGGACGATTGGTCGGCTGGTGCCGGAAAAAGGACACGACCTGCTGCTGCGTGCGGCCCGGGGGCTGGTAGCTAACGATCCCAATCTCCTGTTTGTAATCGTGGGGGATGGCCCTTTGGGGCGCAATTTAGAACGCCAGAGGGCGGCCCTGGGTTTGGAGAACCAGGTTTTGTTGCTGGGCCAGAGAGAAGATGTGCCGGAATTGCTCAGCGCTTTCGATGTTTTCGTGCTGAGCTCGGTCTCTGAAGGCCTTCCCATGGTGTTGTTGGAAGCCATGGCCGCGCACAAGGCGGTGATTGCCACCCGGGTGGGTTCCATCCCGGAAGTGCTGCAAGAGGGTAAAACCGGCCTGTTGGTTGAACCCGACGCCAATGATTTGCAGCACAAACTGGCCGAGCTGTTGCAGGACAAAAGCAGAATTGCAGAACTGGGGAAACTGGCTCGCGAACGGATACTGAAGGATTATTCATCCAGGGCCATGGCTGAAAAATATGTGCGAGTTTACGGAGAAGCTGTAAAGGCAAAGAGTTGATTTCAAAACGCAGAAAAAACAAAGTCGCAGTGCTGGCCTATCATCGGGTTCTAAGCGAATCCGACCTGCCTAACGGTAGGTTGCGGTCGCCGTATGCCATGACGCTGGCGTCATTCGAGAAACAGATGTACCTGCTGGTGGAAATCGGTTTTCAAGCCGTCACTCTGGACGAGGTTCTGTCGCACCCCGACCCTCAGGCGAAACGGGTGGTTCTCACCTTCGACGACGGCTACGTTGACAATTACACACAGGCGTGGCCGGTGTTGCGGCACTTCGGATTCAAAGCCACGTTCTTTGTGATTGCTAATCGCATCGGTTCGGAGGCGTTTATGAGCTGGCAACAGCTCAAAGAGATGACCGCTGCAGGCATGGCGGTTGAATCGCATACCGCAAACCATCAGCCTCTGACCAGCTTGTCCAACGGGGAGTGCCTGCACGAATTGGTGCAGTCCAGGCAAACGATTGAAGCAAGATTGGGCCGACCGGTGCGGTTTGTCAGCTTTCCCCACGGCATGTACGACAGGACGGTGTTGCAAGCATGTCGCAAGGCTGGATACGCAGGAGGCTGTAACTCCGACTTTGGCTACTTCAAGCCGGGAGGGGATGTTTTCAAGATCAATCGTTTTATGGTGAAAAAGGATTACGATCTCAAGACTTTCTCTGAAATGGTGCGCGGGCGCTGGCAGTTTGCCGTCAAGGTCGGGATTCCAAAACGTGTGAAACAACAGGTAACGCGCCTGATCGGTTTTGAGCGCTATCAGAGTCTTTACAAGAAATTTTACGGTGCAGAGGAAACGGTAACGTAGCAACGTAACGCAGTCGACTCACGCGAGACAATCGGAGAGGAGTCGATTGCGTTACACCTGTATGTAATATTTACTCGGCGACCAGGCTATTGCCACGCAGCTTCGGTTAGTCAAGAACTGGGGAGTTGGTTTAAGTTGTTAGAAAGTAAGAAATTGTATCATTCTTCTACTGGCTCAAATTTTCTGGCACCAACATTGCTCGAGAATTGACGATGAACATTCTGTTTGTTTCGACGGAAAATCCCTATCCGCCGGATCATGGTCATCATATTCGGACCTATAATGTTTTGAAGGGGTTGGCCGAAAACAATACCATCTATTTTGTAGGATTTGCCAAGAACAAGGCAGAGCTCAAGCACAAGGCGGCCATCGAGCCGTTGTGTGCCAGTGTGGACCTGTTTCTGATCGCTTCGGGCTGGCGGTTTTATCTTTCGCTATTTTTCAATATGTTTTCGAGCAGGCCATTTATTACGGCCAGATACTACAAACGAGAAGCAAGAGAAAAAATCAGGGAGATACTAAGCAAACGAGAGATTGACCTGGCTCACGTGGATCTGCTACACGTGTCGCGCTTTCACCGGGACTTGCGTTCGGTTCCGAAAGTGCTGGTCAATCACAATGTGGAATCGCTGCGATTTTTCAGACGGCTGAAGACCGAATCCAGCATCTTGAAGAAACTGTACTTTTATTTGCAGTACTACAAACTGCGCCGCTACGAAAGCCAGATCACGCGCCAGTTCGACTGCTGTGTGGTGGTCTCGGATACGGACCAGCAAGTGATTGCCGGACTTAGCGGCAGCCACAACTTTGCCGTTCTACCGAACGGCGTCGATGTAGAGTACTTTAAGGCAAATGGTACGATTCCTGAGCCTCATTCTCTGATTTGGGTTGGCTCCATGCTTAGCCCGTACAACGCCGACGCGGTGGACTATTTTTTGAGAGATATTCTGCCCGAAATCAAGAAGGAAATTGCTGACCTCAAGGTCGGTTTTGTCGGGGCTGCTCCGACAAAACTCTTGCGGGACAAGGCGGCCAGAGATCCTAATCTGCGCATTCACGGTTACGTGGAGGATGTCCGGCCTTATATGGAGCAGGCCTCGGTGTTCATCGCCCCCATGCGCAGCGGCAGCGGCACCAAAATAAAAGTGTTGAACGCTCTGGCGATGCGCATGCCGGTGGTTACCACGCCCGTGGGCGCAGAGGGGATTGAGGCGGTCGCGGGTGAAAGTATTCTAATCGCGGAGGATGCGCTCGATTTTGCGAACAAGACCATCACCCTGCTGCGAGATGCCAGTCTTGCCGAAAAATTAGCCAGCAACGGTCGGAAGGTGGTGGAAAAGTTTTACGATTGGAAAGTCATCCACGCGAAAACCGAGGAACTATATTCGAACCTCACAAAAACGTGGGCCACCACCGGGAGTGACTCTGACCTTTTTTCAGAGGGTTAGGGTGCTGTTAAACCAAAGCAATGCTGGGCCATCGATACATTGGCGTTTGCTGGAACGAGCATTTCATGAAAGTGGAGAGATAACTGTATGCTGACTGCCGTAGCCATATTTTTGGGAGTTTTGATCGTGGGTGAAATCGCTGTTCGGGTTTTTTACCCCAAACCGCCCCGTTGGAAAGAGCCTCAGGTTCGCACCGTCCTCGACAGACGGTGCGGCTATTTGAATCGGCCTAACCAAAAGGCCTACACCATGGACGCGCCGGTCACGATCAATAGTTTCGGATTTCGCGGGCCAGAGTTCGAGGTTGAGAAGTCGCCGGACAGTCTGCGCATTTTAGGAGTGGGCAACTCGCTCTCCTTTGGCGCCGGCGTCGCCGACGATGAAACCTATCTCGCTTACCTGAACAGCCAATTACAAGGTTGTTTTCCGGACAAAAAGGTGGAGGTTTTGAACGGGGCCATCATTGGGTTCACCATCCGGCAGTACCTCCCATTTCTCAAATCGGTCCTGCCCAGGCTCAAACCGAATATCGTTTTGCTCGGCGCCCACTGGCGCGACCTGCATTTTAATCCGCGCTTCGGGCAGTTGACCGGCCAAGTGGACTCCGAAGCCTGGAAGATGATCAAAAAGAAGTTCGACGATAGGAATCTAAACAATGGGGCTGAGGGCAGGCTTAAGACCAGGTTAATCAAGAGAGCCAAAGATGCCATGCGTCACTGGCGTTTCGTCTATGTATGCAGCTATCACCTGACTCAGCTCAAGGATAGGATCAAACCACCCAATTTCAAGCTCTGGCAAAAGTCATTTCTCAGTGGGGAAGAGACGGAGCCGATTCGTCAGCGTCGAGTGGAGGCCAGGAAAACCCTGGAGCGTATGAAGAGCATCTGCGATGAGAACGACATCAGCTTTGGCGTGGTACTTTTTCCCGATTCCAAACAAATCACCAGGGATTACCCCGCTTCTTCATGGCCGTCCATATTGACTGAGATCTGCAAAGATCTCAACATTCCCCATGTGTTGCTGTTGCCCGCCATTCAGCGGGCACACCAGAAGTACGGCAACGCCATTTTTGTGCCTTACGACATCACCCATTTCTGTGCGCCCTGTAATGAGGTCATTGCCGGCGCCGTGTACGATTTCTTGCACGGGGAGCGTTTTCTTGTGCGGCGAACTGAACCACAAGAATCTGTGGCTTAAGTAAACCCAAACCGTAGTCATTATATTAAACATCTGGAGGTGCTTGATGAACGCAAAAAGTGAAATAGAGAAGTACTTGCTCACCGAACTGGTCATGGATTCAAACAAGAAATCCCTGGACCCGGATGAGGACTTGTTGAACCAGGGAATCATTGATTCGATGGGGGTGTTGCAATTAGTAGCATTCATTGAAGAAAAATTTGCGGTCGAAGTCGCTGACGAGGACATCGTGCCGGAGAACTTTCGCAGCATAAACTGTCTGGTTAGCTTCGTGCAAAAGAAAGGTGTCAACGAGACTGTGTAGTCCGGCATCTTACTAATTTGAAGTTTGAATACAATTCTGTAAGAACTTTGAAAGGGGAGACTTTTAATGATAACCGTTACGGAGCATGGAACTTGTTAAATTCGATCCTTTTTTAACCTACTGAAACTTTTATCCTTATCGTAGTTAATTTGTCTGCAATCTTGAGAAACGCCATGGTTTTCAGCATGTGGAATGAGAATTGCAAAAAATGGGAAAAACGGCACCACGCTCACGTGGGCCTGACGCATTTCTTTCATTTTACGGACGAATACGAAAGGAGAAAGATCATGAAGGATCGTAGCATACAGCTCTTTATCGCGGTTCTCTTTACTTGCTTTGCTAATGTGGCCGTTGCAACGGACTATTACGTTGCAACCAACGGCTCAGACTCCAACGATGGCTCCATAGGCGCTCCCTGGAAAACCATTATGCATTCCATAACCGTGGCCGGGCCCGGCGACACGGTGTTCGTGCGCGAAGGCACCTATTCTGGTGAGTACGTTTCTATTGAGGCCGAGCAAGGCCATGGCGGTGCCGTGGGTCAAATGCTGACCATTAAGCCCTATCCTGGTGAAGAAGTCATCTTCGACAGCTTCCAGGGCTTTGGCATGGCGGCCAATTACACCAGAGTGGAAGGCTTTAATTTCACCGCCGCCTCTAAAGGCAAGGGTGTGGCCATCTCGGACACCAAAGGGGGGGGCGAACACAACGAGCTGGTTAATTGCACGTTTACGGGTTCCGGCTACACCTTCGCTGCCATCGGGGTGCGCGGGGCGTTCAACTTAGTGGAAGGGTGTTTCATCAACGTTTCGCAGGCAACCGACCTGGACCACGGCATCTATTTGCAGCAAGGACACGACAACATCATCCGGGGCAATCACATCGAGAACTCAGGGGGCTACGGTATCCACTCTTTCGATCAGTTCAAGGGGACCCAGGGTGAAGCCAGTTCGCTGCGCCTTGCGGACAACATCATTGAAAACAATTTCATCAAAGGGTGCAATAGAGCCGGCATCCTCATTGCCACCGGTGGCGGCGACATTCAAAACGAACGAATCACCGTGCGCAACAACATTTCAATTTTCAACGCCAGCGTGGGAATCGAGGTCCGGCGAAACGCTTTCGATATCTACATTTACAACAACACGATTTTTGGCAATGCTATTGGCATTGGCGTTGGCCACGTAGCCACTAAGGGCAATATCGATCACGTGGAGATCACGAACAACATTATCGACATGAGTGAAACGCCGCCCAACGATTTTGGCCTGTTCGACCATATCAACGTCAATCAAAAGGGGCAAATCGTGATCACCAACGTGACGGCCAACACCAACCTTTACTGGGGCGGCACTCTGAGCATCGTTGGGGTGACCGATGCCAACAGTCTCTGGTTTGATCCGCTTTTTGTCGACACGGGTTTGGAAGACTTTCATCTGAACGAATCCTCGCCCGCCATCGACCGGGGGGTGAACCTGGAAGCCGTGGGCGCAGATTTCGAAGGCACGCCAAGGCCACAAGGTGAAACGTACGACATCGGAGCCGACGAATATGGTGCTGCCACGGTTCCGGTGGCGCTGATCTCATTTAGCGCTTCGAACGACGGCGAGTCGGTGCAATTGCAGTGGACCACCGCCTTCGAATCAAACAATCTGGGATTCGAAATAGAGAGAAAAGTGAGCAGCGGAGACTATGGGTCCATCGGTTTTGTAGACAGTCAGGGGGCCTCCAGCTCACCGCAGCAATACCTCTATTCAGACAAAGTCGATCGGGAAGGCATCTACACCTACCGGCTCAAACAATTCGAGATTGATGGCGGCTTTGAGATCCTTGGCACGGTTCAGGTCACCGTTGAATTGCCGGACGTTTTTGAACTGCATCAGAATTTCCCCAATCCCTTCAATCCAAGCACAGAGATTTCTTTTAATGTGCCGGTTGTGGGCAAGGTCGTTTTGACCGTCTACAACCTGCTGGGACAAAGAATTCGGACTCTGGTGGACGAAGTGGTAACCGAACCGGGATTAAAGACCGTGGCCTGGGACGCACACGATGATTTGGGTCAAGCGGTACCCAGCGGTATTTATTTCTATCGGTTAGAAACGACCCAGTCGGTTTTGAGCCGGCGTATGGTTTTGTTGAAATAAGCCCAGGTGTTCAAGCTTTAGCTTGTTTAAGCAGCCTGAAGGCTGAACACAGGACAGGTCATTTGACCTGATTGGGAAACAGGCAAGTTTGCACGCCTGAACTCGTTGGGGCGGCTCCCCCGGTGACTTCAGGCGTCCAACATTCGAAACGATGTTGCCATTTGGCGCAATGTTTAATTACTAAAATGATCTAAAGTTGAACCACCCGCCGGTGGTACTTTCAACAATGGACGGGAGTGAGCATCATGGAACAAACAACTAAGAAATTCAGGGTCTACGGGCTTTTGCTCGCCTTTTGTTTTGCGGCAATAGGCTCACTATCGGCGAGCAACTATTATGTCTCTCCTAATGGTTCGAATGCCAACGACGGATCGATTGGCGCCCCGTGGCAGACCATTGGCAAGGCGTTTGAAACGGCCGGGCCCGGCGACACCGTTTTCGTTCGCGGCGGGCAGTATCCCAGCGAGGATTTGTTCAAAAAGCTGAAAAACGGCGGCACCCAGGAAGCTTATTTGGTGATCAAAGCTTTCCCTGGCGAAGAACCTGTACTCAACAAATTTACGCATTTTGGGCTGGACAAACAGTACACGCGCATCGAGGGGTTGACGTTTGTCGACCAGGGCATTGCCGGCCTGGGCGTTGGCAATCAGGTGGTTGGCAACACCTTTATTGGCAACGGTTTCAATTTTGCCGCCATCGCAGCGGCCGGGGATGACATGCTGGTGGAGGGGAATACTATCAACGTTACCCAGGGCAGCACGCAGGACCACGGGGTTTATGTTCAGCGCGGCACCGGCAAGATTATTCGCAACAACACCTTCTTAGGCTCCACTGGCTACGCCATCCACGTGTTTGACGAGCAGAAAAAGGCGGATTCGAGTCAGTGGATCCCCTTTCCGTTGAAAGACGTGCTCATCGAAGGGAACTACATCTCCGGTTCGGCCCAACGGGACGGCATCATCGTGGCCAAGGGGCGTGGCGGAACCACCATTGATTTGCGCAACATTACCATCCGCAACAACATCATCACCGCCAATGGCCGCAGCGGCATGTTTCTGCGCGAAGGAACCAACATCAAGGTTTACAATAACACGATTTACAAGAATACCGCGGCAAGCATGGGCATTACCTTCCCGGTGCAAAACAACGAAATGATCAATAATGTCACCGTTGCCAACAACATCATCGTCACCGCCGAAGGTAACGACCATATTATGGTGACCTCGACGGGCGAAAATATCGTGGTGGACAACAACCTCTACTGGCCCGCATCCGGGGCCATTACCGGCACCACCGATGCCCACGCGATTTTTGCTGCCCCCCTGTTGGTAAATCCCGACGCCGGGGATTTTCACATCACGCCCACTTCACCCGCTTTGGACCGGGGGATTACCATTCCCTCAGTGACACAAGATTTTGAAGGCAGCGTGCGACCCCAGGGCGACGGCTACGACATCGGTGCCGATGAGTTCGGTGACAAGACCGTGCCGGTGAAGTTGGCCTCCTTCGAAGCTGCGGTTTTCGACAATTCGGTTAAATTGAGCTGGCGCACAGCGATCGAGACCAACAACTTTGGCTTTGAAGTCCAGAGAAGTTCAGACAACCTGAGTTTCCAGGGCATCGGGTTCCTGGCAGGCTCCAAAAACGCCGGTTCAGGCGCCTCCTACCTCTTCTGGGATAACAATCTGAGCCAGGGGAGGTATTACTATCGCCTGAAGCAGATCGATTTCAGCGGTGCGTTTGAATTCTCAGGGACCGTTCAGGTGACCATTGTTGCGCCGGAGCAGTTTGAATTGCTGCAGAACTATCCCAATCCATTCAATCCCACAACCGAAATCGCTTTTGTGGTACCGGACAACAGCCAGGTGCGCCTGACGGTGTACAACGTTCTGGGGCAGCAGGTGCGCACGCTGCTGGATCGGGAGGATGTGCCCGCCGGAAGAAGAACGATCACGTGGGATGGTAAGAATGATTCAGGTCAACAGGTACCGTCTGGCATCTATTTTTACCGCCTGGAAGCTGGCACGGTAGCGCTCAGCCGGCGCATGGTACTTTTGAAGTGATCCTGCGACGGGCGCCAAAGATCACGTTGCCGGTGACGCAAACGCTCGCCTTTGTCGGTATATTTAAAAGAATATTGTCGTAGATCACCATTGCTGACGAGCAATCAATCCTGGAGGAAGAGATATGACGGATGTAATCATCATAGGAGGTGGCCCGGCCGGTTCTGTTTTAGGGTGCTATTTGTCCCAGGCCGGCATTAAGAATGTGATTTTTGAGAAAACCATTCATCCGCGTCCACATGTGGGCGAGTCTTTAGTCACGTCCACCACGCGGGTCTTCAAAGATATTGGCTTTCTGGAAACCATGGAAAAAGAAGGTTTTGTCAGAAAATACGGTGCAGCCTGGCATCCCTACAATCGCCGGGGAGAATTCGATATCGAGTTTGCTGAGTTCCCCCAGGAAGGCATCGACCAGGATTACACTTACCACGTGGACCGCAGCAAATTCGACCTGCTGCTCCTCAAACATGCCGAGAACCTGGGGTCCAAAATCTACCAGGGCATTCATGTGCGAGAAGTGGTGTTTGAGAACGGTAAAGCCAGTGGCGTGCGTTTCAAGATGGGCGATGAAGAGATCACCATGCCGTGCAAAGTCGTAGTGGATGCGACCGGGCGCGATACGTTGTTGGGACGTCAGCTCAATGCTAAGAAAAAAGATCCTATTTTCAATCAGTATGCTGTGCACGCCTGGTTTGAAAATCTGGACAGGGGCAACGGCAAAAGCGCGGACTTCATTCACATTTATTTCTTGCCGGTTGAGCGTGGCTGGGTCTGGCAAATTCCCGTAACGCATGAGATTACTTCAGTCGGTGTGGTGGCGGAAAAAGACTATTTCAAACAAGCAAAAATGGGCCTGGAAGATTACTTTTACACCCACCTCGATATTAACGAAGATCTGAAACACACCATGCGCAATGCCAGGCAGATCAACGATTTCAAGACCGAAGGCGATTACAGCTACGGTATGGAGAAGTTCGTGGGCAACGGTTACTTGATGATCGGAGATGCCGCTCGATTCGTCGATCCCATCTTTTCCTCTGGAGTCAGTGTGGCCGTGTACAGCGCCAAGTATGCCAGCGAACAGATTCGTCATGCTCTCGAGCTCGACGATTTTAGCGAAGAGACCCTGATGCCGTACCAGGTAAGACTCAAGGGCGGCGTGGAAATCTGGTACGAATTTATTAGACTTTACTACAAACTGCTGCACCTTTTTACCTATTTCATCAGCTCAAAGAAACATCGTCTCGAGGTTCTGCGATTGCTGCAAGGTGAGGTTTTCGACCGCAACGAAGCCCCGGTTTTGGGGGCCATGCGTAAGTTCATTGAAAAGGTCGAGCAGTCAGACGATCATTTGCTCAAGGAACATTTGACGGAAATCCCAATAGATTGAGTTGCAAGATCGAACAAGTGAAGGTTGTACATGCGAGTTAATTCTGTTCTGAAGGATTTCTTCCAACTTATTTACTTGTCCTTGGTGAGGCAGGCTTTCAAAGCTATGCCTTTTTCTTTGGGCATTCTTGCTGCCAAAGGCAAGGGTCTCTACAAGTATTTCTTCGATCGCTCCTTGCGCGGCATTGTCCTCAATAATGTCTATCAGGCGTTTGCCGACGTGAAAAGCAGAAAAGAGTTGCTAAAACTGACGCAGTCCATTCTAAAAACTGCGCAGGTCTGTGCCTTCTGCGCCTATTTTCATGAGAAGCTCAGCGACCGGCAAATCGAAAATCGATTTCCAGTCAGAGGCTTAGAGAATCTGGACAACGCTTTACAGAAGGGCAAAGGTGTCATCCTATTCAGCGGACATTTGGGGCCTCACTTTATCGCTCGTTATCTTTTGAGACAAAAGGGGTACCAGGTCCGCGGTTTGCGCTTCAAAGGCGCTGAAGACAATGGGTCAAATATGCGCAATGCGTCGAGACTTCGGGCGCGGGTAGAAAAATTGAAAATCAAGCGCTACGTGGAGCCACCCGAATGCTACTTTCAGGTAGATTTTAACGCCAGGCCTGTGTTTAAATTCCTCAAACAAAACGGCATTTTAATCAATATGGGGGATGGCGTGCATTCGTTGACGTACAAAAAGATGGACTTTTTGAACAATTCCATTCCGTTTTCTCTGGGGACCATGAGCCTTGCCAGGTCTACTGGCGCAACGGTACTTCCTGTTTACCTTCAAGGTACACCTGGCAACAAAGATTTCGAAACGAGAATTGGGGAGCCGTTTGCTTTGCAGGTGACCGAAGACAGGCAGGCCGACATCGAAGAAAACACTTTGATTTATGTGCGCTGTTTGGAAAAACAGATAACTGAGTATCCACACAATTGGCGAAATTGGATGTACCGCGACTATTTCACCAGGCTCGAGGATTTTGTCTCGCAAGAAACAGACAAACACTCGAAAGTATTTGGTCACGGACTTTCCGCATAATTTAGGGAGAATTGCATGAAACGTCTTTTTGAATTGCCGCAGTTGTTATTTAAGATTGTCTTTTTGGTTCTTGTGCTCTGGTTTTCCGAGCCGGGAGTTGCAGGAACTTATTACGTAGCCGTGAACGGGAACGACCAGGGGGAGGGTTCGTTTTCTTCTCCCTGGAGAACGGTTGCATTTGCCGTGGACCAAACCTCTGCTGGCGACACCATTCTGGTGCGGGGCGGCACTTATCGTGAATCCCTTGTCTGGTTTCGCACCAATAGACGCCGAAGGCAAAGCAGACAGTGGCACGATTGGCGCAGAAACCGGGGAATGCACCGGGACCCCACCATACCGCGCGGCGGTTCGCCCCGGGATCGTCACATGTACGAAGCGGGAGATCCTACCAAGGTTTGGGTGCTTAAGGCCTATCCCGGAGAGGAGGTCATCATGGAGAATGACCGACCGGTGCGGATTCAAGCGCCTTATGTGCGCGTTGAGGGCATTCATTTTAAAGGCACAGGCGTCGGAGTCGTCAACATCAACCGCGGTGGCGGCCACCATGTCGAGATCGTCGGCAATTACTTCACCGGTTCCGGCTACCGTTACGGTGCCATCTCCGTCAGCGGGGACAGCATCTTGATCGAAGGCAATATCCTGGAAATCGAAGACCAGCCAGGGACTCAGGATCACGGCATTTACCTGCAGCAAGGCCGAGGCAACATCATTCGCAACAATTTCATTTCTGGCGCCACCGGGTATGGCATCCATCTGTTTTGCGAGCAAAAGGGACGTCGGGATGCCGGCGGTAGCTTTGTGATTGCCAACGCGCTGGTGGAAAATAACGTGATTACCAACAGTCGGTTGCGTTCAGGAATGATTGTCGCCACCGGCCGTGGCAACACCCTGGCGAAAGACATCGTGATTCGCAACAACATCATCTACAAAAACAAAGGTAATGGTATCGACTTAAGGCGCACGATCAACGGCCTTGAAATCTACAACAACACCATTTATGACAACGGATTGGATGGTATTACCCTGGGATTTGTGGCCAAAAGGGGCGGTTCGGTGGAAAACGTAACCATCAAGAACAACATCATCCAAATCTCGAATCGCAAGCAACACCACATCAACAGCAATCCGGACGTGGTGGTGAGCAACACCGTCACCGTGGACCACAATCTGTTCTGGCCCGGCCCGGCCGCGGTTGCGGAGCTGAAGGCTTCGAACAACGTGATCGCCAATCCGAAATTTGCGGACGCCGCCAGGCTCGATTTTCTCCTGTCGAATAACAGTCCCGCGCGTGATGCCGGAGTCGACGTGGGGGCGGCTTTTCGAGGTAAAGCACCGGACCTGGGGGCGGTTGAACTTGGCGAACCAAAGTTGGCCGATGTCCATTTGAACGGGCTGCATGCCGCCGCTGTCGGCGACGTCGTCAATTTGAACTGGCGCACCGTCGCCGAATATCTCAAGGTGGGCTTTGAGGTTGAGCGGTCCGACGCCAAGCACAAAGAAGATTACCATAAGATCGGGTTTGTCGAAGGCCACGGGCCTAAAATAGCCGTGCAAGGGTATGATTTTGTGGACGAAGGGGTTCCACAAGGCACTTATTACTACCGGCTGAAAAAGATAGACTCCAACGGTAATTTCGCATACACGAAGAGCATAAAGGTTAAGGTGAAAGCATCGGAGGCAAATTCATCGAAAGAAAAAGTAACCAATGGATTGTAACTAAATCTCAACTCTTAACCAGGAAAGGTGATTTGTTATGAAGATTTTTCTTCATGAAAATCGGGACGGAGGAAGGAAGAGGCGTTTCTTTCTAATCAACTTCTTTGTTTTTTTGCTGCCTTTGGGTTTGATGCTCAATGGCGATGCGGAGATTTTCGCACAAGATTGCAATGGCTCGTTTATTGCCGAAGAGGTGCCGTTGACAGACCTTGGGACCGGGAAATACAAAGGCCAATATGAAGGCGGGCTGTACCCGGGTGGCTCCAACGTCTGTCCGCAGGAGCACTTGAATGCCGGGTTGGCCATCGCCAAAGAGGTTCAGCCCCTGAACGCTTCGGGGCAGCCGGATCCCAACGGGAAGATCGTCATGATCTCCATCGGCATGTCGAACACGCAGCAAGAATTTGAGCCATTCATTGAAAAGGCCCTGGCGGAGCCGGAATTGAATCCCAAGCTGGTCATCGTTAACGGGGCGCGTTCTGGCCAGCACGTGGGCAAATGGCAAAATCCCGCTGCTACTGGCTGGGGCTTCCTTGCGGATGCCATTGCTAAGGCCGGTGTGACGGCCGAGCAAGTGCAGGTGGCCTGGATTAAGCTGGCCTCCCGCTCCGACGTGGGGCCACAAACGTTTCCTGAGCATGCCACGGCTCTTCAGGACGGGGTTAAGGCGACTGTCCAAAATCTCAAAGATAAGTACCCTAACACACGCATCGCCTATTTAAGTAGCCGAATTTATGCAGGCTACGCCACCATCCCGTTGAGCCCGGAGCCTTTTGCTTATGAAGGGGGCTTCTCGATGAAATGGTTGATCGAAGAGCAGATCAACGGCGATTCCAGCCTGGTGTATGACGGCGCTAATCCCCGGGCTCCGTGGTTGGCCTGGGGACCGTACCTCTGGGCGGACGGTCTGGGGTCGGACGGGGTCGTGGGCGGTGTGCCGGGCAGAAGCGACGGTTTGGAGTGGGAATGCGGCGACTTCCAGTCGGACGGCACCCATCCTTCCATCAACGTGGGTCGATTCAAAGCGGCCGGTTTGTTGCTGGACTTCTTGAAGCAGGAATCCACAGCCCTGCCGTGGTTCATGCCCAACGTGACCACCAATGTGGAGCTGGCCAGTTTTCAAAGTGCGGTGCAAGGCTCTGACGTGGTTTTGCGCTGGGTCACGACCCGCGAAACCAACAATTACGGTTTTGAGGTTCAACGCAAAGACGACCTTGCCGGCTTCAAAACCATAGCCTTCGTCGAAGGCCACGGAACCAGCAGCAACCGCAACACCTACGAATATCTGGACCGACGCCTCCAACCCGGAGCTTATTCCTACCGCTTAAAGCAAGTTGATTTTAACGGCCAGATTGAGCTTTCCTCTGTGTTGTCCGTACAGATCGAGTCTCCGCAGAATTTCAAGCTGGATCCCAACTATCCCAATCCCTTTCGGAGTCAAACGACGCTGTTTTATGAGCTTCCCGAACGCTCCTTTGTGACCATCAAGATTTACAACGTGCTGGGCCAGGAGATTGCAGTGCTCGTGTCCAAGGAACTGGAGTCGGGGCAGCATAGCGTGCAGTGGAATGGTTTGGACAAGAACCAGCAGCCGGTGGCCGCGGGAATGTACTTCGTTACCCTGTGGAAGAATGGACAGCAAGGCAACCCTCAATTGTTGGCCAGGCGAAAAATCCTAAACATGCGCTGAGATTCATGGGGATTTATTTTTTTGGACAAACTCTGGGAGTCAAGTCCTGTCTGCATGGACATTTTAACATCGGCTTAAAGAGATTGCTGCTGCCGGTGAATTATTGGAGGTATCCGGTTTTCCGGCATATCGATCAGTTTTTCAACAACAGCAAACAGCTCAAAGTTCTGGACATCGGCAGCCCAAAGCTCCTGGCGGTCTATTTGGCAGTAAAGCGCAAGCATCGGGTCTATGCCACGGATATTCAAGACCAGACGATTTTTACCGTGTGGAACACCTATTACCGGGACATACAGAACAATGGTAGCAACGGCAGCGCTGGTTATATCGCCGATCTGCAAGATGCCCGGGATTTGAAATATGAAAATGATGAATTCGACATCGTCTATTCGGTTTCGGTCATCGAACACATTCCCGACCACGGGGACTCAGAAGCCATGCAGGAGATTCACCGGGTGCTGAAGCCCGGCGGGTTAGCCATCATCGAGGTCCCTTACGCACTCAAGACACACGAAACGGTTAAGAACACGGACGTCTACGAACGTCAATTCAACGGCGAACCGGTCTTTTACCAGCGGCACTACGATGAGGAAACCTTGCGCAGCCGGTTAATCGAACCTTCGAAACTGAAGCTTGTGGAAAAAGTCATACTTGGTGAAAGGCTGCCGTTTGAGGACCTGTACGAATCCTTCCCTGTTTTTGGTAAGCTCCTGTTTTTCCCCTTCGAAGCTCTTATTTCCGTTTTGAATCACAAAAAAATAGACGAACAGCAAAGACAAAAGGATTCCGCAAGAGATTTCAAACGTGCCATGGACGTCACGCTGATCTTGCAAAAAAACCAAGGAGGTGCCTGAGATGCGATTAAGAAAAATGAGAAATATTGAGAAAGTTCTACTTCTGGGACTGTCATTGGCCATCATCATCTTGATTTCCAATGTAAGATTGTTTGGCGGCGGCAATTGCAACAATACTTCCACCGGTATGATCCCATTGACCGATCTTGGCTCCGGCTTGTACAAAGGCGTTCAAAGCGGGCTGTTTCCGGATGGTCTGAATGTGCCGCCGGAACCCTATGCGTCCGACGGTCTGGCCATCGCCAATTCGATCAGGCCGTTGAATTCCAATGGCCAGGTCGACGAAGCCAACGGGAAAATCGGTTTGGTCACCATCGGCATGTCGAACACCAACGCGGAGTCAAAATCTCTTGTCATTATTGGCAGTGCGGATCCCGACAAAAGCGCCAGCGTGGTTCTGGTCAACGGTGCTCAGGGCGGTAAGTCTGCTGACAAAATCGCAGATCCAAACGAGCCTTACTGGAGCGGCCATGTCATTCCGCAGGTGGCACGGGCCGGTCTCAGCGTGGAGCAGGTGCAAGTTGCCTGGGTCAAGGAGGCAACCCCAATGCCAACCGAAGCGTTTCCAACCGAGGCTGTGGAGCTACAAGGCTTTCTGGAGGCCATCGCCAGGAACTTAAAGGCGCTTTTTCCCAATCTGAAAATTGCTTATTATTCCAGTAGAATTTATGCCGGGTACGCCACCGGTCCGCTGAACCCCGAACCCCACGCTTATGAAACCGGTTTTTCGGTCAAATGGATGCTTGAGAAGCAAATCAACGGGGACGCGGAGTTGAATTACGACCCCAACAAGGGCGACGTGGTGGCGCCTTATGTCACCTGGGGGCCTTACCTCTGGGCCGACGGCCTGACGCCCAGAAGCGATGGGTTGATTTGGGAGTGCGATGATTTAGCCAACGACGGCACCCATCCTTCGGACAAAGGTTCGGACAAAGTTGCCAACCTGATCATCGATTTTCTCAAAACCGATCCAACCGCGACCCCCTGGTTCTTGAAACAGACGACGACTGCAGTTGAACTGTCCAGTTTTAACAGCGTGGTTCAGGGCGCCAACGTGGTGCTCAGGTGGGTGACGGCCAGAGAAACCAATAATTACGGCTTCGAAATTCAACGCAAACAAAACAGTTCAGACTTCGAAAAGATTGCGTTTGTCCAGGGGCGGGGGAGCAGCAGTGCGGCGAATACTTACGAATATGTGGACAAGCATCTCCAGCCTGGCAGCTACACTTATCGTTTGAAGCAGTTGGATTTCAACGGTTCCAGTGAATTCTCAACGCCATTGACCGTGGCGGTCGCGGCGCCCAGGGAATTCAAGATCGAGCCCAATTTTCCCAACCCGTTTCGCACCAACACGACTTTGTTTTATCAGCTTCCAGAGCGGGCTACAGTGACCGTCCGGATTTACAACGTTTTGGGTCAGGAAGTTTCGGAATTTGCGGCCGGGCAGCTCGATGCCGGTTTTCATTCGGTGCAATGGAACGGTCTGGACAAGAACCAGCGACCGGTTGCTGCCGGAATGTACTTTGTCACCCTGTGGAAAAACGGAGCACAGGGGAATCCGCAATTGGTGGCAAAACGAAAAATCCTTCATATTCGATAAGCTCTGACTGAAGACAAGATTTAGCGGCTCGGCGAGCGATTCTCAATTAACATAACAACCCTGACAGGGTTCTGAACGGCAACACTAACGTTGTGATCGTCCAATGAAACCCTGTCAGGGTTTGCAACGATAATTAGGAATCACAACACTCGTCCGCTTCACCCGCTTTTCCCTTTTTGCAACAAAGCTTGCTTAGGCAAATTGGACGCACCTGGCAATCAATCGATGGTCAACAGCTTGCTCAGCAAACATGAATTGAGGTGCGCAAAATGCTCAGCTTGACTTCTCCATCTTTTACCCAAAAATGCAGGAATCTGCTGTCGAGAACGGCGCGGGGCAGCAAAGTCTTGGCGGCGCTCTTGTTTGTTGGCTTTGCCGTTTGGTCCGCCAACGAGGCGCGCGGTGGCGGAAATTGCGATAGCACTTCCACGCAAAAGACCCCGATCAATGATTTGGGGCCAGGCCTTTACCAGGGATTTCAGGGCGGACTCTATCCCGATGGTCTAAACGCACCGCCACCGCCATTCGATTCAATCGGCGTGGCCATTGCCAATGGCATCGTGCCCCTGGACACCAACGGCGTGGTGGATCTGGCCAACGGGGCTATCGTTTTTGAAACCATCGGCATGTCTAATGCGAAAGCCGAGTCTCAGCCGTTTGTGTCCATGGCCAACGGTGACCCGCTGAAGAATCCGGCGCTCTTTTTCATCAACGGTGCGGATCCCGGGCAAACCGCCGACAAGATTGCAGACCCCGCAGCCGATTATTGGAACTACGTTCAAGATCAAGTGGCAAAAAATGGCTACACCAACGCCCAGGTGCAGGTGGTTTGGGTTAAAGAGGCGACGCCGCTGCCCGTGGACCCTTTCCCCACTGAGGCTGTGGAGCTGCAGGGATTTTACGAAGACATCGCGCGGAATCTAAAAGCGCTGTTCCCTAATTTGAAGATTGCGTACTACTCAAGCCGCATTTATGCCGGGTACGCCACCGGACCGCTAAATCCGGAACCCCACGCCTATGAAACCGCCTTTGCGGTTAAATGGATGATCGAGAAGCAAATCAATGGGGACCTCAATCTCAACTTCGATCCGGAAAAGGGCGCGGTGGTTGCGCCGTATCTGGCCTGGGGACCTTATCTGTGGGCTGACGGGCTTATCCCGCGCAGCGACAGCCTGGTCTGGCTGTGCGATGATTTAGCCAACGACGGCACCCACCCTTCCGACCAGGGCTCGGACAAAGTTGCAAACTTGCTGCTCAATTTTCTCAAGACCGACACCACTGCCGTGCCCTGGTTCTTCAACAGCGAACTGCTGCCAGTAGAGCTTACGAGCTTCCAGGCCACGGTTCTGGGCGCCGACGTGGAATTGCGCTGGAGCACGGCCACAGAAACCAACAACCTGGGTTTCCAAATCCAGAGGAAACAAGGGCAGGCCCCTTACGAGTCCATTGGGTTTGTCAAAGGGCATGGCACGACCTTTCGTCCTAATTCGTACCGGTATGTGGACAAAGACCTCGCTCCGAACAGCTTTACCTATCGGCTGAAGCAAATCGACCTGGACGGAACCCCACATTTTTCTTCCCAGGTTAAGGTAGTGGTCGCGCCTCCCAGGGAATTCGTTCTCGGGCCAATCTACCCCAATCCTTTCAAAAATAGGGCGAACATTCCTTACCGCCTCGCGGATCAAGCGGCCATTACGATAAGAGTGTTCAATCTATTAGGGCAGGAGATTAGAAGGCTCGAGTCCAGGCAGCAAGATGCCGGGGAATTCCTGGTGCAGTGGGACGGGTTGGACGATCAGAACCGCACCGCTGCCAACGGTATTTACATCGTGACCCTATGGAACCGAGGCGACAACGGCGGCCAGAAGCTGGTGGGCAAGAGGAAGGTCGTTCTACTCAGATAAACCGTCGCAGAAATCCGATTACCGAACATAATTTCCAGACGAGGAGGAAGGCAATGAACCCTGATTCAAGCACGTCATTAATAGAAGCGGACCTGATTTTGTTGCACGCACCCAGTGTGTACGACTTCCGCAACCGCGACGATACGCTGTTCGCCTATTTGAGCAGCTCGGACAGCGTCAATGTTTCGCCCATTTACGAGATGTACCCTTTGGGTTTTAAGGCGTTAGAGAGTTATTTGAGTCGGCACGGCTTCAAGGTCACCATAATCAACATCGCTGCGCTCATGCTGCGCTATCCCGACTTGGAGGTGCCGCAACTGCTCGCTTGCCTGCGTGCACGCCTTTTCGGCATCGATTTGCACTGGATGTGCCACGTACAGGGGAGCCTGGCGTTGGCGGAAGAGGTCAAAGCTTGCCACCCGGAGACGCCCATCATCTTCGGGGGATTTTCCGCCTCTTACTACTGGCAGGAAGTGCTGCGCTTCCCGCAGGTGGATATGGTCATGCGGGGCTACGACACGCTGGAACCCATGCTGCGTTTGCTGCGCGCGCTCGAGGCTGGCGACGATTTAGATAGTGTGCCCAACCTGTGCTGGAAGGATCGACTGGCGGGTCTTTGCAGCAATGCGTTCACCCATCTCCCCGATGCCCTGGAACACAGCCCTGACTGGTCGTCTTATGGTCAGCAAGCCTCTAACGGTGCCTCGACGGATTCTTTGCTAAAAAACTCGCCGTACATTCTGACGCTGCACAGCACGGGATGCTCGCTGGACTGTCCCTGGTGTGGCGGCTCTCGTGAAGCCATGCGGCGCTTGACCGGCAAACAGGGAAGAACCGTGATTCACAAAGCCCAGCAGGCCATGGTGGACGAAATAGCTTCCTTGGGAGACGTAAGTGGCTCCGGCATGTACATCTACACCTTGCAGTGGTACAACGAACCACGCCACCGAATCGAACCGTTCCTGCAAGCGGTGAAAAAAGCCGGCATCGACAAGATTCATTTTGAATTGTATCACCTCTACCCGTTGGATTTGGTGCGCAAAATGTGCCAATATGTTCAGCCTCATCTTCTGCTGGCACCGGAGTCCCACGACCGCGAGATTAGCCGGTTGGCTGGTCGGGGGCAGTATTCCATGCAGGAAATGGAGCAGTGGATTGAGCAGGTGCTGCAAATTGGCGTGCCGCAGGTGCAAGTGTGGTTTTTCATCGGCATGCCGCAGCAGACCAGTCAATCGGTGTACGATACCGTGGCCTATTGCGAAGAGCTGATGGCCCGATTCCCAGGCGGCAAGGTCATTCCGCTGATTTGCCCCATGGTGCCTTTTCTGGACCCGGCTTCTACGCTTTTCGAACAGCCGGAAGAATTTGGTTACCGCGTTTTTCACCGCACTCTGGAGGAACACCGCCGCGCCATGACCACCTTGACCTGGGAAGAAAGATTGAACTACGAAACCGAGTGGATGAGCCGCCGGGAGATCGTGTTCACCTCCTACGAAGCTGTGCGGCGACTGGTCAAGGCAAAGGCGGTTTATGGGGTACTCCCTAAATTTGTGACCAACAAAGTAGTGAGCAGAATCGACGAAACCGTGGCTTTACTGCGGCGCATAAACCGGGCTAATGCATTACCCCACCGCAGCGCGCGCCTTCAGGCACTCGCCAGACTCAAACCTGAGATTCTGGCCTACAACCAGAAGATTTTTCAGGGCTCTTCAGATCAACTCTTCCCGGTGGACCGCCCATTTGAACAACGCTGGTTCGACGACGTCGACACTGTGGAAAAGCTGAAGGCCGTAATTCAAAGGCCAAAGATTCGATTGGCGGGTTGAGCCGGCCGTAGCCGGGGAACGGATAGTCGTTAAAGACTTCCCCAGGAGCTCACGCAATCCGGTGCAACCGGATTGC